>CAYFVY010000071.1:0-10340 GCA_964346715.1 uncultured Pelistega sp.
CTAAGTGCTTCCGTGACGAAGACTTACGCGCTGACCGTCAGCCTGAATTTACCCAAATTGACTGCGAAACCTCGTTCTTGAATGAAGAGCAAATTCGTGAAATCTTCGAAGGCATGATGCGTCACGTCTTCAAAGAAGTCAAAGGTGTTGATTTACCGAACCCATTCCCAATTATGACCTGGGATGAAGCCATGTTACGCTTCGGTTCAGACAAGCCAGATATGCGTATCAACTTAGAGTTCACTGAATTAACCGATATCATGCGTGATGTTGAGTTTAAAGTCTTCAATAGCGCGGCTAACTTACCTAACGGTCGTGTTGTGGCTCTACGCATTCCTGGTGGCGGCGAATTATCACGTAAAGAAATTGATGATTACACACAGTTTGTAGCGATCTACGGTGCTAAGGGTCTTGCCTATATCAAGGTCAACGAAAAGGCCAAAGGTCGTGAAGGTCTACAGTCACCAATTGTGAAGAACATCAGCGATGAGATTTTAAATACGATTCTTGAACGCTCACAAGCTCAAGATGGCGATATCTTATTCTTCGGTGCAGATAAGGCTAAGATCGTTAACGACGCCATGGGTGCTTTACGTGTGAAACTTGGTTTAAGTGAATTTGCTAAAGCCAAGGGTCTCTTCGAGAAAACCTGGAAACCTCTATGGTTGGTAGATTTCCCGATGTTTGAGTATGACGAAGAAGCAGGTCGTTACTTTGCCGCTCACCACCCATTCACCAGTCCAAAAGATGGTCATGAAGACTACTTAGAAACCGATCCAGCGAAATGCTATGCAAAAGCCTACGATATGGTTTTAAACGGCTGGGAGCTTGGTGGTGGTTCTGTGCGTATTCACCGTCAAGAAATTCAAAGCAAGGTTTTCCGTGCTTTGAATATCAATGACGAAGAAGCTCGTGCGAAATTTGGTTTCTTACTTGACGCATTACAATACGGTGCGCCTCCGCATGGTGGTCTAGCTTTCGGTCTAGATCGTCTTGTGACTTTGATGACAGGTTCTGAATCAATTCGTGATGTGATTGCGTTCCCGAAAACACAACGTGCGCAAGACTTATTGGTTCAAGCTCCATCACACGTGGATGAGGCCCAATTACGTGAGTTGCATATTCGTTTACGTAACAACCCAAACTTAAGCGAAGTTAAGTAATTTATCGTCAAAACCAAGTCACAAAAAAACCAAGCAATAGGCAGTTTATTTCTGCTGTGCTTGGTTTTTTGTTTGAGGCGAGCTGTTTAGGCTGCGCCTCCTAACTTAGTGGTAGCTTAAGCGCTCTGGCTTAATTGCTCCATCACCTGTGGATTCTCAAGTGTTGAGATATCTTGTGTGACTTCCTCACCCTTAGCGAGAGAGCGTAAGAGACGGCGCATAATCTTACCTGAACGAGTCTTCGGTAAGTTCTCACCAAAGCGGATATCATCAGGTTGTGCAATCTTACCAATTTCTTTGGCTACCCAGGCTTTCAGTTCAGCAGCGACTTTAGTAGCTTCTTCACCGACTGGACGATCGCCTTTTAGCATGACGAAGGCAACAACCGATTCGCCTTTGACTTCATGCGGTTTACCAACAACTGCAGCTTCAGCAACTAATGGATGAGCGACGAGAGCTGATTCAATTTCCATGGTACCTAAGCGGTGGCCTGAGACGTTAAGGACGTCGTCAATACGACCCATGATACGGATGTAACCGTCTTCATCAGTTGCGGCTGAGTCGCCTGCTAGGTAGAGTTTATTGCCGAACTCATCAGGGAAGTAGGTCGATACGAAGCGATCATCATCGTTATATACCGTACGTAAGAGTGATGGGAATGGACGGCGAATCACGAGTGAACCACCGTGACCTTGTGGTACCGATTGACCTGATTCATCCACAATATCAGCCATGATACCAGGAAGAGGTAGGGTACAAGAACCTGGTTTAATTGGGAAAGCACCTGGTAGTGGGGCAATCGAGTTCGAACCAGTTTCAGTCTGCCACCAAGTATCAACGATTGGGCAACGAGAGCCACCGACTTTTTCGTAATACCAAATCCAAGCTTCAGGGTTAATTGGTTCACCCACTGAGCCAAGTAGGCGTAAGCTGGATAGGTCAAATTTAGAAGGTAAGTCGTCACCGAGTTTAATTAATGAACGAATAGCCGTTGGTGCGGTATAGAAGGTGGTTACCTTATGCTTTTCAATCATCGACCAGAAGCGTGAAGCGTCAGGGTAGGTAGGAACACCTTCGAATACGATTTGCGTTGCACCAACAAGTAATGGCGCATAGCAGATATAGGTGTGGCCAGTAATCCAACCCACGTCAGCCGTACACCAGTAAACATCGGTAGGCTTGTAGTCAAATACCCAGTGCATGGTAACAGCAGCACCAAGTAGGTAGCCACCAACGTGGTGTTCTACGCCTTTTGGTTTGCCAGTTGAACCAGAGGTATACAGGACAAATAGCGTATCTTCAGCATTCATCGGCTCAGGCTCGCAAGTTGTTGCCTGATTATCAACGACATCATGCCACCATACATCACGTCCTTCGACCCAATTCACCTCAGTTTCAGTGCGTTGTAATACCAAAACATGCTTAACATCAGGACACTCACCTGAGCTTAAGGCCTCATCTACTGTGGCTTTAAGCGGGTTATATTTGCCGCCACGCACGCTTTCGTTGGCTGTAATAATGACTTTAGCTTGGGCGTCTTTAGTGCGATCTTTAACGGCACCTGAAGAGAAGCCACCAAATACGACTGAGTGAACCGCGCCAATACGTGCACATGCTTGCATGGCCATCACAGCTTCGGCGATCATTGGCATATAGATAATAACGCGGTCGCCTTTTTGTACGCCTAGTTGTTTCAAGGCATTGGCAACTTGGCAGACGCGGTCATGTAATTGTTGATAGCTGATATGTTCACTACTACCGTCGTCACGCTCAAAAATAATTGCAGTCTTATCCGCCTTATCAGCTAGGTGACGATCGATACAGTTATACGAAGGGTTTAGTTCGCCGTCAGCAAACCATTTGACAAAAGGAGCACGGCTCTCATCGAGAACCTCGGTAAATGGCTTCGACCATGTAATGTGCTTTCTCGCCAACTCAGCCCAGAAACCCTCATAGTCAGCTTCGGCTTTGGCGCACAGATCACGATAAGCTTGCATTCCACTAACATTCGCTTGTTTTACAAACTCTTCGCTTGGATAAAACACCCGATCTTCTTTTAGCACAGATTCGATGGTAGACATTATTACTCCTCGGTCGTTATAAATTAGTAATGTGATTTTTTGCCATAATGCAAGATGAGGTCAAAATCTGTCAATCAGTGCAAACGATAAAAAACCACTGATTTTCCTAGGGTTTTTACGTAGTTTAAGAGTGAATGAGTTGGCTTGGGTAAATCATGCGGATACTACAAAAGTATGAGAATAAATTAAGACATAATTCGATTATGATGTAGAATAAATCCACCTATTACTCACAAACTCACATCATGGAGCAAAGCATGACAACTGAATTACAAACATCATTAAAAGGCAAAGTGGCTTTAGTTACTGGAGCTGCTAGTGGTTTAGGCCGTGAAATTGCCGAAACCTATGCTAAAGCGGGTGCCGCAGTTGGTGTCGCCGATTTAAATATTGAGGGCGCTAATGCAGTTGCCGCTGAAATTATTGCAGCTGGTGGTCAAGCTATTGGTTTAGCAATGGATGTTAGTGATGAGGATCAAGTGAATCAAGGTGTTGATGCTTTAGTGGCGAAGTACGGTAGCATTGATATCTTAGTGTCGAATGCTGGCGTACAGATGATTGAGTCTTTAGATAAGTTTGAGTTTGCGCGTTGGAAGAAGATGTTGGCTATTCACCTAGACGGCGCCTTCTTAACCACGAAAGCTGCATTACAACACATGTATAAGGATGATCGTGGTGGTGTGGTGATTTATATGGGTTCTGTACACTCACATCTTGCGTCTAAGTTAAAAGCCCCTTACGTTACGGCAAAGCATGGTATTTTAGGCTTGGCTCGTGTGTTAGCGAAAGAAGGTGCGCCGCATAATGTCCGTTCACACGTTATCTGCCCAGGATTTGTAAAGACACCATTAGTTGAACGTCAGATTTCGGAACAAGCCAAAGAGCTGAACATCTCTGAAGAAGATGTCGTGAAGAAAGTTATGCTTGGCGATACCGTAGATGGTGAGTTCACAACTGCTGAAGACATTGCACAAACAGCACTATTCCTCGCCGCCTTCCCGAATAAAGCCTTAACCGGTCAATCGGTTGTGGTAAGTCATGGTTGGTTTATGCAGTAATGGCTAAAATTGAGATTCCAAATTACGATCGCACCGTCTTAGTTTTGCAAGGGGGCGGTGCTTTAGGTTCCTATCAGGCAGGGGTTTTTCAAGGTTTGTCTGAAGCTGGTGTAATGCCCCAGATGATAGCGGGTATTTCAATTGGTGCGCTTAATGCTGCGATTATCGGTGGTAATCCCGCTCAACAGCGCGTTGAGAAGTTGCAGAAATTCTGGGAAACTATTTGTACACCGAATCGTGGCTGGTCTTTATTGCCCTGGTTAGAGGATTGTCATTGGAATAACACTGATTTCAGCCGTTGGGGCTTAGGCTTTCTTGGTGGTCTCAGTGCGATTGTTGAGGGACAGCAGGGCTTCTTTCGTCCGCGTATCCCTGGCCCCACCTTTATTGGTGATGGACGTCCTGAATTCGCGAGTTATTACGACACCTCAGCGCTTAAATCTACGCTTGAGAAATTCTGTGACTTTGATTTGCTGAATAGTGATCATTGTGCCATGCGTGTCGCTGTTGGTGCAGTGAATGTTCGAACCGGCAACTTCGTGTATTTTGACAATAAGAAGGAAGCCTTAAGAGCAGAGCATTTTATGGCTTCTGGTGCTTTGCCACCTGCGTTTGCTCCGGTAGAAATTGATGGTGAGTATTACTGGGATGGTGGTATTGTCTCGAATACCCCGCTTGCCTATGTGCTTGAACAGTTACCGCATGAGGACGCCTTGATTTTCCAAGTGGACTTATGGAGTGCGCGCGGTAAAGTACCCGGCAATATGTTGGAAGTGACTGATAGAGCGCAAGAGATTCGCTTCTCTAGTCGTACTCGTATGGTGACCCAGCAATGGATGCGGGCGCAAGAGATGCGACGCCTGGTTGCTGAAATGTTGCCACATATTCCCGAAGAACAGAAGTCTCAGAAGTGGTATCAGCAAGCACTCAAGGTGGCTGATATGAGTAAGAATAATGTGGTGCATTTAATTTACCGTGCTAAAGTTCACGAGCGCCAGAACAAGGATTACCAATTTAGCCTGGGGACGATGCGTGCGCACTGGAAGGGCGGGCTTGAAGATATTCAACAGGCCTTGGCCGTCCCTAAGCTACTTGAGATGCCTGATAATGAACATGGTTTTGTTGCACACGATGTGCATCGGGATGAGTTTGAGCAAGTGTACGATTTGGGCACCTCATCGTTAAGTTCGGTGAAGCGATAAAAAATACGTTTTCGCCTCTAGCTTTCCCGTGCTAAGCTTTGGATTAATTGTATTTATCAGTTTTGAGGTCCTAGTATGCGTTTAGATGACCAACAACAAAGTCGTAATATTGAAGACCGTCGCGGTATGCGTGGCGGTGGTGGTCGAGGTCGTTCGCCCTTTGGTGGTGGCGGTCGTAAGATCGGTTTAGGCACGATTGTCTTAGCACTGGCCGCTTGGTATTTCCTCGGTGTGAATCCCATGACTATCCTTGGGGGTGGTGATATTATGGGTAGCCTCACTGGTGGTGGCACAGCACAAACCTATGAAACCACTGGGAAGACAGGTGTTGAGATGACGGATGCCGAAGGTATCTTCGTCTCCAAAGTACTTAAAACTACTGAAACCGTATGGGAGCGTATCTTCCGCGAGAATGGCTGGGGTCAATATCCACAGCCCAAACTGGTGTTGTATTCTGGCTTGACACCAACAGCTTGTGGTACGGGTCAAGCACAGATGGGACCTTTCTACTGCCCTGCAGATCAGAAAGTGTATATTGATTTGTCTTTCTTCCGTGAAACTGGTCGCCGTTTAGGTGTGAAGGGTGACTTTGCCCAGGGTTATGTTATTGCTCACGAAGTGGGTCACCATGTACAGAACCGTTTAGGTATCTTGGATCAAGTGAATCGTGCACGTCAAAGCAACTCACGCCAAGCGAATCAAGTATCGGTAATGTCTGAATTGCAAGCTGACTGTTTTGCTGGCTTATGGGCCTCCCAGCTCCATAAAGAAGGCGAAGTTATTGAGTCGGGTGATATTGAAGAAGCGATGAATGCTGCTGCTGCCGTGGGTGACGACCGCATTCAGAAGAGCCAACAGGGTTATGCGGTACCTGATAGTTTTACTCACGGTACTTCACAACAGCGCGTGGCTTGGTTTACTCGCGGCTTGCAAAGCGGCAATATTCAGCAATGCGATCCATTCCGCGGTTAATCGCTTAGTTTTGACTTAGTATTAAAAAACCTCACTTCAAAGTGAGGTTTTTTATGCCTGCTAAACTGAGCTAGTCAATTAGCCAATAATGTTATAACCACGGTTAGTCATGCAGCGATTGATAATGTCTTTCTGCTTGTTGCCACCAGATACGCCGCCAGATACACCGCCTGTTACTGCGCCAATTGCCGCACCTGTGCCAATATTAGAGCTACTACCCCAACCAATACCGCCGATAGCACCACCAACTAGGGCGGCTATTAAGCCAGAGCGCAATGCTTCACCGCCGGGCTCTGCTTGACGCGATAAGGCTTGGCATTCACGTAAATCATTCTCGTAATTAGTCATGTTTTGTCCCTTAGCATCAACGATTGGACGATGACCTGAACAGGCAACTAAGATAGATGCTAAAGAAACAATCAATAGGGGTTTAATGGCTTTAACCATACTGGTCTCCCAGAAGAAAATTAAGGAATACTCTTACTATAGAGTATTTTCGGTTCTAGGTTTTTAAAGTATTGAAAAATTCATGTTGATTCGTTACAGTGTCTGCGATATGACACTAAATTAGGTTAAGCTATAGAACCAATGTTTGTATTTTGCTACCAGAGTGTAGGCGCAGTTATTTCAGCTATTACTGCATATATTACATCATGTGTTACTTCCGATAATACGATAATAAGTCTATGAATATCGATACCATCTTAAATTTTATTAGTGTCTACGCGGTGCCACTCATCTTTGCGATTACGCTGCATGAGGCTGCGCATGGTTACGCTGCGCGCTATTTTGGTGATAATACTGCCTATATGATGGGACGTATCAGCTTAAACCCTGTACGCCATATCGATCCAATTGGCACCATTGGTTTACCGATTCTCTTACTGGTTTTACAATCGCCGATTATGTTCGGTTGGGCTAAACCTGTGCCCGTGAACTTTGCCGCTTTACGTAATCCGAAGCGAGATATGCGTTATGTTGCTGCTGCAGGTCCGGCGGCTAACTTAGTTATGGCCATAGGCTGGGCCATTGTACTCAGCATCCTTTTGAAAACAGACGCGGCGAATAAGGTCTTAGTCGATATGTGCCTAGTGGGTGTCTCGATTAATGTGGTTTTGATGATTTTCAATCTTTTGCCGATTTTGCCTATGGACGGAGGTCGTATTCTCGCCAGCCTCTTGCCTAATCAAGCCGCCTATAAATATAGCCAATTAGAGCCTTACGGCATGATGATTGTGGTGTTGCTCTTGGTCAGTGGCATTATCACACCGCTAATTTTTGGTGGCTCGAATACTATTTCCAGATATATTTTAGGACTCTTCTTATAAGTTTTGTATGAGACGTATTACTGTACTCAGTCACAATATACATAAGGGTAAATCTGCCCTCGGGGTGCGTAGTACCTTAACGCATCTGAGTCGACATTTGCGTCAGATGAAACCCGATCTGGTGTTTTTGCAAGAAGTTCAGGGTCGTAATGAGCTAAATAGTCGCTTAGATGGTCAGCACGACACCTTATCCAGTCGCTTAAATATGCAAGCTGTCTACGGATTAAACTCACAACACGCCCAAACAGATCACGGAAATGTATTGCTGAGTCGCTTTCCTGTGTTGCAAGCGGAGAATCAAGATATTTCTGATCATCGTTTAGAGCAGCGTGGCCTTTTACATGTCTTGATTGAGATTGATGGCTGTTCCGTGCATTGTTTTGTAGTGCATTTAGGACTTTTTAAGCAAAGTCGTGAGCGCCAATTAACGGCGATAATTGAGCGCATTAAGCGTTTAGTGAAATCTGATGAGCCATTAATTATTGCCGGTGATTTTAATGATTGGAACGAGAAATTAGCTACGCATTTAATGTCATCTTTGGGTATATGTGACGTTTTTGAGGAGTGTGTAATGCGTCATGATGATGAGTTGCCTAAGATTAGTTTCTCACCCATGCGTATGTACGAGCAGTGGAACAAGGGTGATCTTGTTCAAAGCTTTGAAAAAAGTCGTATCCTAGAGTCTCTCAAAGCCTTAGTTACCAAGCCGCAAGACTCGGCCCCACGTACATTTCCAGCAATTTTTCCTTGGTTACGCTTAGATCGAATGTATCAGCGAGGCTTCGCTGTGCATTCTGCGCAAGTGCTTAAGGGTAAGCCTTGGACACAAATTTCAGACCACTCACCCTTATTGGTAGAGCTAGAGCTATTAGCAAAAACACGTGCTCAGAATACTCAGACAGACAATGGTGATCCTCTAAAGAAGCGGACGGCGGTCGTAAAGAAAGCCAAATTTAAGCACAGTGATGCCGCTTAAGGGCTGGCTTTGCTTTTTATCTTGTTAAGGACTTTTCTTAAGTTACTCAACAAGGGTGGTTTGCTGGCTCAGAATTGATAAAATAAGTTCATCTTGCTCAATAAACCATAGTGACCTTGGTCATAGGTGAAAATACAATGACAAAAAAAATTCTCATCGTTCGCTCATCATCGCTCGGTGACTTAATCCATATGCTACCTGCCATCTCGGATATTGCCAAGCATGTGCCCGGGGCCATAATCGACTGGGTTGCTGAGGAGTCTTTCAAAGAAATTCCTTCTTGGCATCCAGCGGTACACGAGGTCATTCCTATGTCCCATCGTCGTTGGCGCAAATCTTGGATGTCAGAGCAGTCTAAGGTGGAACGTAAAGCATTTAAAGCCAAATTAGCCGCGACAGAATATGATGTGGTCTTAGATATGCAGGCACTCATGAAGTCCATCTGGGTGGTACGCCAGACTAAGGGCGTGCGCCATGGCTTGAATTGGAAGTCTGCCCGAGAGCCTCTGGCGAGCCTGTTTTATCATGTGAAACATAAGGTCAACTTCTGGCAACCTGCTGTGACTCGCCAACGACTTTTAGCGGCCTCAGCATTTGGCTATGAGTATAGTGGTGAGCCAGATTTTGGTTTGCAACGTTTTACCGAAGGTACACCGATTCAGGATTATGCCATTATCATGCCATCCGCAAGTCGTGACGATAAGCTATGGCCAGAAGAGGATTGGTTTGCGGTGTTTGACCGTCTTACTGAGGCAGGCTTAGGTTTAAAACTACTTGCTGGTAATGAGAAAGAAACCGCACGAGCACAGGAGATGATTAAGAATTATCCTAATGCAGAAGTATTGCCACGGATGAACTTAACTGGGGTGGCCCAAGCCATTGCACCGGCACGTATTATGATTGGTTTAGATAGTGGCTTGACCCATCTTTCGGCAGCTTTAGGTCGTCCTACGATTGGCATCTATACAGCGTCAACACCTGTGAGAACCCCCTTGGTTGGTTCTGGTTTTACGTCGAGCTTAGGAGACCGTGGTGTACCTCCTTCACGAGAAATCGTGTTGTCAAAACTAGAGCAAGTTTTGCAGTCATGAACTCATTTATTTACACCTTAGCGATGCGTATGGCATCCCCCATCTTGCTGAAGCTGCTGGAGCGCCGAGCCAAAAAGGCCGGTGGTTATTGGGATATTCGCGGGCCCGAGCGATTTGGTATTTATAAAAACAAGCAGACGACGAGTATATATCAGGGGGCGTCTGTTCAGGATGAGCAACAGACCGACTTTGAAGTCGACGCCTATCGCTTTCAATTCCGCTCTCCGGTCTGGGTGCATGCGGTTAGCTTGGGAGAGACGCGTGCGAGTCAGCCATTGGTGCGCTTGCTCTTAGACCAAGGCTATCCTGTTTTGCTAACACATATGACAGCGACGGGTCGTGACCAAGGTGCACGCTCTTTTGCCGAGGATATTGGTGCTGGTCGTCTAGTGCAAGCTTGGATTCCCTATGATTTGCCCGAGGCGGTAGAGGGTTTCTTTAAGCACTGGAAGCCACGTTGTGGCATCTT
>CAYFVY010000072.1:0-8341 GCA_964346715.1 uncultured Pelistega sp.
GGCCAACGTTTACCGCCACGATCATCATGTTGATGATAATTAAGAAGAACATTCTTCAGCGCCCCACGAACCAGAAACTCACCTGAATTAGGCCGACGTCCATAAGGAATATGATCTACCACGCCCTTAATTTTCAATTCAGCATTTTCAATCTGACCTGAGACAAAAGCCGCTTCGAGCCAATCCAAAGAGGCAGCTGCAATGGCTTTGGGTAATAGGCGCGGTAGGTCCGCCACATCTAAAAAATCGATTTTAGCGTCGACATCAATTAAACCATTATCACTATTCGGATCGACTTGCCATGCGCCCTTAGCCTGCAGAGCACCAGATGGTAGGCGGGCTCTTAATTGCTCCAACTCAATGCGCGGTAAAGCGTCAGTGGTCTCGCCATAGTGCCCCTTAGCTTGCACACCATATAAATTAATCGGATGGCGAAAAAACTCCTCAGCAACTATGCCTAGGTTCGAGGCGGCTACACTAAATTCAAAAGGTAAACTTACCCCAGTCTTCGAGGAAATATCGAGACTTAAAGCATCGGCACGAATATCGAGCGCCTGAACACCTTGATCTTCATGAATAACAAAATCACGCCATTGGCTGTTCAAGGCAAACTGCTCAATCTCACCTCGAAGATAAACGAGATTCAGTGTCGCATCATCCATATACCCTTGCGAGATAAGCACAGGCAAATCTAGCCAATGTCGTAGAGCCTGTGGGTAAAGGTTACCGAATTGTATTTCGGCTTTACCACTCCCTAGATAATCTAAATCCGCGACGATAGTGAGGGGTCCTGCCAAATTCTCTGGTGGCAAGATAGAGGAACTTAACTCCAGCCCTGATAAGCCTTGCTTTAAATCGAGTTCAATATTATCCAATACTAATTCTGGACTTTGGCGTTGCTCATCGCGCCAAATAATTTGACTTTGACGTAGATGAATATTAGCGGGAAGATAATCAAAAACCTGCTGTAATTGTTGTTTTAGTTTTTGTTCACGTTCTTGTAAGTCACGATTAACTGGCAAGATTGGACGCTCTTTCGCTTCGTAAGGATTATATAAAATCGCCTCGTCAGCCAAACGCACAAAACCTTCTTGATCACGATAGATGGTGAGCTGTGCTTGTTGCAAATGCAGCTCGTGGACTTTAGGTCGTCCTGAAAGCAATTGCCACCAGTCCATCTGCACTGAGATATGTTCAATCGAGCCTTCGACCTGTTCTTCTTGGTTGAGAATTTTCGCGCCTTGCAGAATCAACTCTGGCTCAATTCCTTGCCAATTTATTTTAAATTTATCAAAACGCAAGCCTGGATGAATTTCCTTATTCACCCATGATTGTATCTCTGGACTCCATTGATTCAGATTAGGTGCAATGTAATAACGCAGGGCAAGAATTGTCGCTATGATTAGCAACACGACAATCAGTACAAGAAGCGCTATGGCTCGTAAGGTTTTTCTCAATATAGGCACTACCTGGATCCATTACGACTGGTGAATTCACGGTATTATAACAATATAGTTGGCCTTCCTTAATGCTGAGATGAATACTTTACATCCCTTAACAACTCCTTCTGAAATCAGTCTTTCTGGCGATTTTGTCTTGACACTAAACAAAGCCCTTGAGTGGTCACTTTTTTTACAACGTCGTCTACATGCGCGTCCTGAACTACAAGAACAATGGCAAGAGGATTCTAAGTCAGCTGTTGACAGCGCACGTATACTTACTTGGTTTCATGACTTAGGCGGTTCACTTGAGCAGATGCCACCCGCTGAGATTAGTGAATGTCGTCAGCAAGTACGACGATTGCGTCAGCGAGTTTTTAGCACACTCTTATTGCGTGATATTGCAGGGCTAGCGAGTTTAGAAGAAGTCATGCAGAGCATGAGCTTCCTAGCGGATTTGGTTATTCAAGCTGCCTATCGTAGTGTGATGCATACTTTAGTTGAAGCACATGGCGCACCCATCGACCCACTAAGTGGTTTGCCCATGGAGATGCTGATTCTCGGTATGGGCAAATTAGGCGGTGAGGAGTTGAATGTTTCTTCAGATATCGACCTCATTATGCTGTATGGAGATGAAGGCGAAACTACAGGACGTCGCCCCTTAAGTTACCATGAGTTTTATGGACGACTAACCCAACGCATGATGCCGATTATCTCAGACCCGGATGCGGATGGATTTGTTTTTCGTACAGACTTGCGCTTGCGTCCAGATGGTGACGGTGGACCACTTGCCTGGAGCTTGGACGCTTTAGAAAACTATCTTATTACCCAAGGTCGCGAATGGGAGCGTTATGCCTGGCTTAAAGCACGCATTATCGAGGTGAAGTATTTTCCTGATAGCGATCCAGCAAATGATATTCATGCGCTTGAAAGTATTCGTACGCCTTTTGTTTATCGTAAGTATTTTGACTTTGATGCCCTCTCTGCTTTACGTGGATTACGTCAGCAAATTCGTCAAGATTGGCAGCGCCGTGCCAGTGCTCGCCAAGGGATTGACACTTCACAAAATATTAAGCTCGGCAAAGGCGGCATCCGCGAAGTTGAGTTTATTGTGCAATTAATCCAATTAATTCGTGGTGGTCGTATGCCAAGCCTACAACACCGAGGCCTGCTCCCTGCTTTACATGCTGAGGTTTTTTCCGGCTTGATAGAGGAGCAAGACGCAGAACAATTAGAGCATGCATATCGATTCTTGCGTCGCCTTGAGCATATGCTGCAATACCGTGACGATGCACAAACTCATCTTCTCCCCACGGACTCTGATCAGCTTAAGAGTTTAGCGCAAGCAATGGGACTTGGCCTAGATGAGTTTATGGCACAACTACAGCAACACCGAAGTTTTGTGGCGGAGACATTTCGTAATGTTTTTCGTCTTTTAGGCTTCAAAGAAAGTAGCGAAGAGCAGGCATTGAGTTCTGGCACAACGCCTGTGCAATCCTTAAATTTAAATACTGAACAGACCATCGAGCAAGAATTTTCGGCAGAAAGCCAAGAGAAAATTCGTCAGGCTCTTGAACAATTATTTAAAAGCCATCGCTTACGTAATTTATCGCAAGCCCATCGCCAACGCATTAAGGCTTTAATCCCGAGCATCTTATTAGCGGCCGCAAAAACCGATAGCCCAGAACAAGCTTGTTTTTATCTCTTTGATTTAATAGAAACGATTGCGCAACGTAGTGCTTATATTGCCCTACTGGCAGAGTACCCAGAAATTTTACAAAGAGTTGCGCGCTTAATGACGGCAAGCCCATGGATTGCGCAGTATCTTTTACAAAATCCCTTATTACTGGATAGTTTGATTGATTGGCGCACCTTACTTGAGCCTGTAGACATTCCTGGCGCCGCCGAACAGTTGCGCATGGACTTAGATTCAAGCTTGATTCACGAAGGTGAGCCTGATATCGAGCGCCAGATGAATCTGATGCGTGATCTGCAAAAGATGATTAGTTTCCAACTCTTGGCTCAAGACTTGGAAGGTGAACTCAGTGTCGAATCCTTGGCAGATTATCTCTCAGCCTTAGCCGATATGTTGCTCGAGGAGAGTTTGGCACGTACCTGGTGTCAATTACGCAAAACCAGTAAATATGACTTAGCTGAAAAACCAAAATTTGCCATTATTGCTTACGGTAAATTAGGTGGTAAGGAGCTTGGCTACGCCTCAGACCTTGATCTAGTGCTGATCTTTGACGATGCCTCAGAGCATGCTGTCGAAACCTATGCCAAGCTAGGACGTCGCCTCAGCACCTGGGTCTCAACCATGACCTCTTCGGGTCGTATGTACGAGATAGATATGCGTTTACGTCCAGATGGTGAGGCCGGTTTATTAGCGGTCACGGTTGAGGGCTTTGAGAAGTACCAACGTGAACATGCTTGGGTCTGGGAACATCAAGCCTTGACGCGAGCACGCTTTGCTGCTGGTGATCCAGAGATTGGGGCAAAATTTGAAGCGATTCGCCAACAAATCTTATTATTAGAGCGTGAACCAGAAAAGCTTAAAGACGATATTGTTGAGATGCGCCTTAAAATGCGTGATGGTCATCCCAACCACTCAGACTTATTCGATATCAAACATGATCCTGGTGGTATGGTCGATATCGAATTTATTACGCAATATTTAGTTCTAGCTCATGCCAAAGATCACGCTAAGCTTCTCGAAAACCTAGGGAATATTGCCTTGTTGAAGATTGCAGGTCAGGCGGGCTTAATTCCTCAAGAGTTGGCTGAGCAAGTTTCTGATGCCTATCGTATCTTCCGCAAAACTCAACACGCCATACGCTTACGTGGTGAGGATAAAGCTCGCATTAGTCAAGAGTCTCTGTCCGCTGAACGTCGTGCCGTACGTGAATTATGGCAATGGGTATTTCCACAGCGTGCCTATTAATACGAGCTTTCTATTTCTTTGGTAAAATGGGAGACTTTCTTGATTTCTTATTTTATTTAGTTTGCCATGGTTACAGTTACGGATATCCAGCGCCCCAAATTAGACCTGCCCGAAGGTCATAACAAAGTGCTTCTGCACTCCTGTTGCGCACCCTGCTCAGGCGAGGTGATGGAAGCCTTATTGGCATCAGAAATTGATTACACCATCTTTTTCTATAATCCGAATATTCATCCTGTCAAAGAATATGAAATTCGCAAAGAAGAAAATATTCGTTTTGCGCAGCAACACGGTGTGCCTTTTATTGATGCCGACTATGATGTGGATAATTGGTTTGAGCGTGTTAAGGGCATGGAGATGGAGCCTGAGCGTGGCATTCGTTGTACCGCTTGTTTTGATATGCGCTTTGAGCGCACCGCCTTATATGCACATGAGCATGGCTTTGACACGATTACGAGCTCACTTGGCATTTCACGCTGGAAAGATATGAACCAAATTAATGGCTGTGGTGAACGCGCTGCAGCACGTTATCCTGAATTGGTCTATTGGACATATAACTGGCGCAAAGGTGGCGGCTCGGCACGTATGATTGAAATCAGCAAACGTGAAGAATTCTATCAACAAGAATACTGTGGTTGCGTCTATTCAATGCGTGATACCAATCGCCACCGCCAAAGTCAAGGTCGTGAGCGTATCCAGATTGGGGTTAAGTTTTACTCTAATGAGAGTAAAGACTAAAATTAAGTCTTAGCTCTCACATTAGCACTCACCTTAGTACTCACTAATCCGCTGGTACCTGCTGTATCGTTGGTGTCGGCTGACTCACTGGCACTTGTTGTTTATCCTCGACAGCAGAACCGGAGGCTAGTTCAGGTGCAGGACTGGTTATAAAACCTAAACGCTTAACACCAGAGCCTTTTGCTGCAGCCATTATCTTGGCAATTAACTCATAACGCGTATTGGCATCAGCACGAATTCTGAACTCTGTTGTTGGTTCCTGTTTAGCCGTATTAATAAAATACTCACGCAAACTGTCCAACTCCATCGGACTTTCATTCACATAAATCATGCCATGCGCATCCACCGCAATATCCACTGATTTAGGTTCCTGCTCAATTGCTTGACTGCTTACTTGCGGCACATCAATCTTGATTGAGTGAGCCAACAAAGGGGCAGTGATAATAAAGATCACCAATAACACCAGCATCACATCAATCAGAGGCACCATATTAATTTCAGATAAGGTGCTTTGATGCTGATTGCGGCTGGAATCAAAGCTTCCGAATGACATTAAGCCCCTCCCTTAGTTTTGTTATGAGGTAAAACTAATTTACGCTCTACATTGTGCTCAATCTGCTGGCCTGTCGATAGGAAGGTAAATAAGTCATGGGCAAAGCCATCAAGATGACTAAGCATCACTCGATTACGTCGTACAAACCAGTTAAACGCCAATACCGCTGGAATCGCTACTGCTAAACCCAGACCCGTCATAATCAAGGCTTCACCTACAGGTCCAGCAATCTTACCGATAGAAACACCGTCCGATAAACCGATACCAATAAGAGCGTGATAAACCCCCCATACCGTACCGAATAAACCGACAAAAGGAGCGGTTGAGCCAATCGAGCCAAGGATGGTTAAGCCATTTTCTGCACGTGCCGTTTCAGCATCGAGTACCTTACGCATAGAGCGTGTGATAAATTCTGAACTCGTCCCCACACCCGCCAAATTACTTGCACCATAGCGCGTATAGTGATCGCTAGCTTGCAGTGCAGCTTGGGTCAAACGAGAAAAAGGATCTTTTGCGCCGAATTTTAGCAAGTCTTCATTCACCGCCTGTAAGGAAGCGGCAGACCAGAAGCGATCTAAAAACTTCTTACTTCGACCCTTCTGACTCGCATTGACCAAGCATTTTACAACGATTAGGTACCAAGTAATTAAGGACATCAGCACTAAAATACCGAAAAGGGTCTGTCCGACAACATCACTCTGACGAATAAAATCCAACATACCGTTCTGCGTACTTAACTCTGTAGCCGCTTGACTTAGTTTCTGCACACTATCGACTACAGTACTCTGGCTGGTACTGGCTGCACTCTGGCTAACTTGACTAATTTGACTAACTTGATTTACGGATTGATTCGTATCGCCAACAATTTGATTACTCATATGGCTTACTGTTTTTAATCCCATACTGATCCAATCAGCAAACATATTCTCTATCCTTTTTATTTAAAATCAATCGGAATATCCGCCAAGGATTCTCTGGCGACTCCGTTTTCTGTGTAGGGTTTAAAGCGCGCTTTGCGAGCCGCTTTCAATGCTTCATCATTTAAGGCTTTATACGGTGAGGCCTGACTTAAACTGGCACTTTTCACCGCACCATTGGTGGCAATTAATACACGCACAACAACGCGCCCTCGTTCACCACGCAACTGCGAACTACGTGGCATCACTGGCCTTGGTTTCACCACATATTGCACACTACTCACACGTACAGGTGCTGCAGACGCTGTACTACCTGCCTTGGCATTTTCTTTGCCTTGTGCAATACCAAAAGCCTTAGTATTAGGATTCCCTGTAGGGCTTGTATTTACTGAAGATTTAGCCTGAGTAGTCGGTTTGGGCTTTGGCTTCGCTGCTGGTTTAGCTTTAGGTTTTTCAACTGGCTTAGGCTTCGGTTTTTCGACTGGTTTGGGTTTCGTTTTCGGCTTAGGAGGTTCTTTTACGACGACAGGCTCAGGTTCGGGCTCAGGCTCAACGACCGGCTCGGGTTCAGGCTCAGGTTCTGGCTCAACGATAGGCTCAGGTTCTGGTTCAACTACTGGTTCGGGCTCTGGTACAACCTCAGGTTCAACGACCGGCTCTGGCTCAGGTTCAGGCGCGGCCTCCTCAGCTTCAGCAGGACCCGCTGGCAATTCGTCAATTTGTTCACCTTTCGGCACCTCAGCAATTGGCTCCTCAATAATCGAGACAAATACCGCTTCTTGTTCAATCGCCACTTTCGTAGGCTCAATTTTTAAGGTACTTAAGTAGCCAAGGCCAGACACAATCGCCGTAGCACAACAGATGCCTACAATACGAAAACCTAGTGGTGTTTGACTAACTTGAGGTAAAGTTTTATACATAAACTAAGCTTGAGTCCAGCGGCGCAATAAATTGTGATAAATGCCCGTCAAACTAACTATACGTGGATGATCAGGAACGCTAAGCGTTAATCCTTGAATGGACTGATCTAATTCAAATAATAATGAGCGCTGACTATCTTCACGCACTAAGCTTTGCAACCAAAAGAAGCAACTGATACGCGCACCTTGAGTAACAGGCATAACCTTGTGAATACTGGTTGAAGGATATAAGACTAAATGCCCTGCTGGTAGTTTAACCGATTGTTGTCCGTACACGTCATCTATAATTAGCTCACCTCCTTGATATTCATCAGGGTTTGTTAAGAATAATGTGCCTGAAACATCAGTTCGGATACGCTCACCGGTATCCACATTAAATCTCACTGCCCCATCCACATGAAAACCATACTCACCCCCTCCTTCATATTTATTAAACAAGGGTGGATAAAACTTATAAGGTAAGGCGGCTGAGGTAAATAGGTTATTTTGCGCCATCTGGGTGATGATATATTGTCCTAGCTCTTTGCCGAGTGGGTCTTTTTCCGAAATTTGCTGATTATTTTTCACTTTCGTTGATTGATGACCTGCAGTCTGGCGTCCATCAATCCAGTCAGCTTCAAGTAATCGTTGACGGATAGTTTCTACCTGCTCAGGACTTAAAATATCGGGGATATGTAAAAGCACAAATATGCTCCTTTAGCAAAAACACGAGCCCTCAAATTAGTAGACTAAGAGCTCGTGTAAAGTGAGATTATTTAGAAACGAATATCTGTTGATACGATAAAAGTACGGCCCTCACCTGGTACACCATAACGTTGGAAGCCATCACTCGATGT
>CAYFVY010000072.1:8441-10116 GCA_964346715.1 uncultured Pelistega sp.
CTATACGACAAGTAAATAGAGCCATTCTCAGCGGGTTTATAGACAAGCCCTAGGCGACCTGACCATAGATTATCCTTATAGCGCTGTTGCAATGAAGAACCATCTTCATCAAACCACTTACCACGGTAGTGATCAAAACGTAAGCCACCCGCAATTTCCCAGCGTTCATTCAACTTAATGCTGTCATACGCAAAAATACCAATATTCTGAATTTCTGCACCGCTTCTATCAGTATTGGTATTCGTGCGAACTGGTCCACTCCAATACTCACTAGGTGCGCGTACATCAATCACTTCACGCCCATTGCTTGAATCTGGTACGGTCAATGAGAATGGTTTTTTACGATAACTCTCCTCATACATATCAAGACCTAAGACCAAGCTATGCTCAAGTGAGCCGGTATTGAAATCTAGATTTAGCGTACTTTGGTTAGAAAGAATCTTACCCTCATAGCGATTCGTGTTATTGGCTAAACGTGCTGCTGATAAATACCCTGTTGGGTAATTCTCTGCATACGAATTGGTGCCACGACCTGAATAGCCCCAGTAATCACTATTGTTAAATTTGCCTTCTTGATATCCAAGACCAGCCACCTTACGCGCATTTAGTTGGCGACCACCTGAGGCAAAACTGGTTAAACGTTGAGTCTTCGCCCATGAAGTCACATTTTTAAAGCGCGCTGTATCAGAGAAATCATGTTCTAGTTTTAATGATAGACGTTGTGTCTTGGTTTCTTCTTGATCAAAATTCTTATAACCACCCCAAAAATCCCAAGGCACACCATCCATAGGCTTGCCCGTAATCGTAGACACCGGTAAACCAAAGTCAGGAATGTTCTCATCCTTTTGATAAAAGTACGATAAGGTAGCACGTGTTGCTGTCCCTAAGCCAAAGCTAATCGAGGGTGCAATACCCCAACGCTCCATTTCTGTAGGACCACGTCCAGCGACACCATTCTTATGCCCCATGGCATTAAGTCGAATGGCCACTGTTTCGCCTAATTGTCGATTCATATCGAGTGTGGCACGGCGATAATCCTCGGTTCCGACCCCTAAGCTTAACTCATTAAAATTATCTAGACGCGGCGCTTTACTCACTAAATTAACACCTCCACCAAATGAGCCTACCCCCGTTTCAAATGAGCCTGTGCCTTTGTAGACATTCACATTTTCTAGGTTAAAAATATCCGTGCGCGTGGTTAAAGCAGAGTCTCGTACTTCATCGACGGTTACGGCTTGTTCGGCCTGCATACCACGAATGGTAAACATATCGCCCCAGCCTGCTCCACCTTCACCCGAGGAAAAAGTAACGCCAGGTACATTACGCAGCACCTGCTCCAAGGTTTGCACGCTTTGCTCTTTTAATACTTCACCTGGCACAACTTGAATCGACTGCGGGGTGTCCACCAAAGGACGAGAAAATTTATTGCTCGACGCATAATCTTGTTTAATTGTTGTTGCTTGAGCGGTAATTGTCTCTAAAGTCGCTACCTCTTCACTTGTTTGTGCATAGGCGGGGATTACTGCCAATGCCCCTACTGCCACTGCAATATTTGGTATCCATTGAGGAGCTAAGGTACTAGCCCCCGTTGTCTTTTTATACATCATTCCCTGTTTTCCTTCCAATTCATATCCAACGGAAGGCTAATGATAACTATTATCATTTAGATTTACAA
>CAYFVY010000073.1:0-10105 GCA_964346715.1 uncultured Pelistega sp.
ACTGTAGATATTGGTCGCTTAACCGAATTAGTAGATAAGGGCTTAACGCAAGCGATTGATAATAAAACCCTGAATGATCGTATTCCTTCACAATATCGTGGTAGCGATGGTCAATGGTATGCCCTCTCTTTACGTGACCGTGTCTTATATGCGGCAAAAGAGCTCGATTTAAGTAGCTTTCACTACGAAGATTTGGCCGACCCGAAATGGAAAGGCAAGGTATGTATCCGCTCAGGCCAACACCCTTACAACATCAGTTTATTTGCCGCGCTTATCTCGCATAACGGTATTGAAAAAACAGAAGAATGGTTAAGAGGCGTTAAAGCTAACTTAGCTCGTAAAGCAGCTGGTGGTGACCGTGAAGTTGCCCGTGATATTCTTGCGGGTATATGTGACATCGGCATTGCTAATGCGTATTATGTAGGTCGTATGCGTAATGCAGAGCCAGGTAGCGAGCAACACCAATGGGGTGAAGCGATTAAAGTTATCCGCCCAACCTTCTCAAGTACTCCTGAAGGTGGCACACATGCGAATATTTCTGGTGCTAGCGTAGCGAAGCATGCACCTAATAAAGAGAATGCTATTAAACTCTTGGAATACTTAGTCAGCGACTCGGCACAGTCTATGTACGCCAAAACCAACTATGAGTACCCAGTTGTAGCGGGTGTTGAATTAGATCCAATCGTAGCTTCTTTTGGTGAGTTCAAAGCTGACCCATTACCGATGCAAGACGTCGCTAAAAATCGCAAGGCAGCAAGTGAATTAGTTGATAAAGTAGGTTTTGACAACTAAGACATGCGTTGATTGATTACAATTAAGAGGGTTTACAAAAACCCTCTTTTTTGCATTTTTGTTTCTTTATATTTTGTTAGGTCCAATTAAAGCATTATGACTGTCCCTCGCTTAGAAAAGCATAACAAATGGACACTATGGAAAAGCTTAGCGTGGTTCTTTACCCTTTGCGTGATAGCACCTGTTGCCACTTTAATTGTTCTGGCAGCTACTGGTAACTTTGAGCATTGGCATAATCTTTTACAATACGTTATCCCACAAGCCACGTTTAATACCCTTATCTTATTAACGGGTGTTGCTATTGTTGTCGGCCTACTTGGTGCAGGTAGCGCTTGGTTAACCTCAGCTTTTGACTTTCCTACTCGTAAAATTCTTCTTTGGGCCCTACTTCTACCGCTAGCGGTACCCACCTACATTATGGCGTTTGCTTATTTGGATCTGATGCATCCACTAGGTCCAATACAATCGCTAATTCGTGACATCCTTGGCTATACCTCCCCACGTCAATTTCGCTTACCTGACGTGCGTTCAATGCCTGGCGCCATCTTAATTCTAGGTTTTGCACTCTACCCTTATGTTTACCTGAGCACCCGAGTCATGTTTATGACGCAATCAGCTAATTTAGTAGAGGCCGCACGTACCTTAGGCTGTACGCCAACGCAAGCCTTCCACCGTGTCATCGTCCCAATGGCAAGACCAGCGATTGTCATTGGTATTAGCTTAGCCTTACTGGAAACCTTAAACGATATTGGTGCTTCTGAGTTCTTAGGTATCCAAACCTTAACTGTCTCGATTTATACAACTTGGGTATCGCGCTCAAACCTCGCAGGTGCAGCACAGATAGCTATTTTCATGTTGCTGATTGTCACCTTTATTATTTACATCGAGCGCATTAGTCGTCAACGCCGACGTTACAGTAATACCCAGCGCTTACACCCTATTCAACCACAAAAACTGCACGGTAAAGCCGCCCTCATTGCAATTATTCTCGGTTGGATTCCAGTGGTGATTGGCTTTGTTTTCCCTGCTTTATATTTAATTGTAGAAACCATAGTTCGCTTAGAGCAAGTCGGTAGTGTGTCCTCTGGCTTAGTACATAGCACTTTAAATACCCTCGTCTTAGCTGCCTGCGCAACACTTTTTACGGTACTTATTGGACTATTAATTGCCTGGGTTATTCGTAATCCACACTTTTATCAAGGCAAACTACTCGTGCGTCTCGGTAGTCTAGGCTATGCCATCCCAGGCTCAGTCTTAGCTATCGGCTTATTAACGCCTTTTAATCTGCTCGATGATGGTATCTCCAAGCTGATGAGTATCATCACAGGCGCTCCTCCTCAACTCTATATTATGGGAAGTATGGCCGGCTTAGTCATTGCCTATTGCATACGCTTTTTAGCGATTACGATTGGCTCTTTTGAGTCTGCCTATGCACGTATCCCTATGTCTCTAGACAATGCATCTCGTTCTCTAGGACAGACTGAGGAACAAACTTTTAGAAAAATTCATCTCCCATTATTACGTCCTGCACTTGGTGCTGCAGCACTCTTAGTGTTTGTCGATGCCATGAAAGAGCTTTCAGCCACCTTGCTATTACGTCCTCTTAGCTTTGAGACGCTAGCAACATGGTTATATGCTGAAGCCGCCCGTGGCACTTATGAAGAAGGCGCTATTGCGGCCTTATTAATTGTTATTGTGGGACTACTGCCAGTTATATTACTGGCCCGTACGCAATCCAATAAAGAATACTAACTATGCTAAACCTTCTTGAACTCAATTCAATCCAACTCGGTTATCGCGTCAAAGACCAACTTAAAATCATTGTAGATGACTTAAGTTTGTCGCTAGAGGGTAGCGATATTGGCTGTCTCCTAGGCCCTTCGGGTTGTGGTAAAACCACAGTATTGCGTGCTATTGCAGGCTTTGAACCCGTATACAAGGGTAGCATCAGCTTAGATCAGCGCGTGATTTCAGAACCAGGTCGCCAACTTGCGCCAGAGCAGCGCCAGATTGGTATGATGTTCCAAGACTATGCTTTATTCCCGCATATTACGATTGAGGAAAATATCGCTTTTGGCCTTCACAAATACCCTAAGGCCGAAATCAAGCGCATCACCGATGAGATGCTTGATCTTATTGGGCTGTCTAATCTACGCAAAAACTATCCACATGAGTTATCTGGCGGTCAGCAACAGCGTGTCGCCTTAGCCCGTGCGATTGCACCTTCGCCGACGATTCTATTGCTAGATGAACCCTTCTCTAATTTGGATGTCGATACGCGAGAAAAACTTGCTTTAGATGTACGTAAAATCCTTAAAGAGAAAAAACTCAGCGCTATATTAGTCACGCATAACCAAGCGGAAGCCTTTGCCTTTGCCGATAGAATCGGTATTATCATGGAAGGTAAACTTTTACAATGGTCAGGTGCACAAGACTTAATTCGCAATCCTAATTCTGCAGTAGTCAGTGATTATATCCGTCGTGATGCAGTTGCCGCTTATCATGAGATGCTGAATAATCTAGATTAAACCATGGAATTCATCTATCTAATCACAGCGCTAGGCGCAGTTGTAGCAGGCTTTGCCCAAGGCTTATCCGGCTTTGCTTTCGGTCTAGTCGCGATGTCATTCTGGGCCTGGGTACTCGATCCACAAATCGCTGCTGCACTTTCAGTGACGGGCGGTTTAACTGGTCAAATCGTTGCCGCATTCACCGTGCGACGTGGCTTCAACTGGAAGATGTTAGCTCCCTTCATCGCAGGCGGTTTGCTAGGCATCCCTATCGGTGTCTGGTTGCTACCCATGTTAGATATTCATATATTTAAAGCCATTCTAGGCACGTTCCTGATTCTCTGGTGTCCAGCCATGTTGTTAGCGAAGAACTTCCCAAAAATCACCTTACAAAGCCGACTCGCCGATGGCATCGTTGGTCTTGCTGGTGGCGTAATGGGTGGTATCGGTGGCTTTACAGGAACGCTTCCAACACTCTGGTGTACCTTGCGAGGCCTAGATCGTGATACCCAGCGCTCGATTATTCAGAACTTTAATTTCGCCTTATTAATTGTGATCGCTATCACCTATGCAGGTACTGGTCTTATCAGAGTTGATATGTGGCCGTTCTTACTAATTGTCTCACCTATTGTTGTGATAACCGCTTTTATTGGTACACGCTTATACTTGGGCATCAGCCCAGAGCGCTTTCGTCAAATTGTGCTAGGCTTCTTAATTATTTCGGGTATAAGCATGTTAAGTTCAGCCCTGCCACACTTAATTTAAGCCTTAACATTAAGGTTCGGCACTTCACCTTAAGATCAAGTTATAAATTAGAACGTAAGCTAAGCCTTGCCCTTAAGCCTTAGTTTCCTTAAGACCAAGCTCTTTAAGTTTACGCGTTACTGTATTACGCCCTATGCCTAATTTCGTGGCTGCCTCAACACGACGGCCACGACAAAACTGCAGAGTTGTTTCCAATACAGCTTTCTCAAACGTACGCGTTAACTCATCCATAATGGCGGTTTCATCAAGCGCTAAGCGCTGCGCCACATCACGGCGTAAGAACAACTCCCAATCCATGCTCACACTACGATCACTACCGGGCTTATTTGCAGCTGATGCTATTGAAGTGTGTTGATTGCTAGAAGCAACCGACGAGCCACTTGATGCATCAATATGGCTGTTCACCGCCTGATTAAGTACCTGTGTATTCTGTGGATTCACCAAATGACGATTATCAAGCATGGCAGCATTTAATGCAGCGGCTTGTTGTTTAGTCGTTGAGTCCGAAGTTAAGGAAACGAGATGCTCAAACTCGCCAGGATTTATCACTTTCAAATTGGCTTCTTGACCACCATCAATACGCGCATGCAGGCTGGCGATTAGCTCCGGTGGCAAATCAGCGCTCGTCACGGTCTGTGCAGGGGTCATCACAGTCAACCAATGGCAAAAATTTTCCAATTGACGCACATTACCAGGAAAATCAAAGTTTTGAATTTTCTCCATTACCTCATAGCTTAAGGTTTTCGTGGGCACCGATAGACTCTGAGCTGATTGCTTTAAGAAATGAGTAATCAAACGTGGAATATCTTCCTTGCGCTCACGCAAGGGCGGGATTCGTAGGCGAATAACATTTAAGCGATGGAATAAGTCTTCACGAAACAAACCCAGCTCTACCCGTGTTTCTAAGGGCTGATGGGTAGCTGCAATAATCCGCACATCGACGGATACTGGTTCAGTTCCACCGATCCGATAAAAGCTTCCCTCGCTTAGAACGCGTAGAAGACGAGTCTGCAGTTCCAAGGGCATATCCCCTATTTCGTCTAAAAATAAAGTACCACCATCAGCTTCTTCAAAACGACCAATACGACGCTGGCTCGCTCCTGTAAAAGATCCACGCTCATAACCAAAAAGTTCTGCTTCGAGTAAATCCTTGGGAATAGCTGCCGCATTTAAAGCGACAAAAGGCTTGTTCGCACGAGCCCCATGATGATGCACCGCACGCGCAATGAGTTCTTTACCCGTACCCGACTCACCCGTAATTAAGACAGTCACTTTGGAAGGTGCTAAGCGACCTATCGCCCTAAACACTTCTTGCATCGCCTTCGAATAAGATTGCGACATCATACGACCATAGCTTGCTGCGCTTTTCTCTTCTAGTGCCGATTCAGTCTCAATCTGAGTTTGCTGCACTTGTTCGCACGCGCGCTTAATCAGATTCACCGCATCATTAATATCAAAAGGCTTGGCAATATAGTCAAAAGCACCACTATGAAACGCTTCAACCGTACTATCTAAGTCGGTATAAGCGGTCATGACAATGACTAAGAGTTCAGGCAACTTTTGCTTCAGAAGTTTTAATAAATCCAGACCTGAAATATCCGGCATACGAATATCGGTAATCAGTACTTCTGGCGTATCATGCTCTAAAGCAGCCAGTAAACTCGCACTATCTTCAAAAGTACGGACTTGCATACCCGCTTTCTGTAAGGCCTTATCTAAAACCCAACGGATACCTTGATCATCATCGATTATCCAAATTTTGCTCATGCTTCACCCATGGGTAATAATATTTTAAATTCGGTACGTCCAGGTACAGATTCGAATTCAATCAGACCCCCATGCTGGCGCACTAATTCTTGCGCTAAACTCAGCCCTAAGCCAGTGCCATCTGCACGTCCTGTCACCAAGGGATGGAATACGTGGTCGGCAATATGCTCTGGCACACCAGGTCCATTATCAATCACACTTAGGACTAAGACTAAGCGATATACATGATTCACTAAGAACTGACGGCTCAAAACACGTGTCCGTAGCGTCACTGTACGTTCGGCCTTAGTCTCCTGCATGAGTAGCGCTTGCGCTGCATTACGAGCAAGATTTAGATAGGCTTGAATAATCTTTGACTTATCAGCAAATACTTCAGGCAGTGATACATCATAATCACGAATAATCTTAATTTGCTCGTGATACTCAGCACGTATTAAGGCGTACACATGCTCTGTCACCTCATGAATATTAAATAAGCTGGTTTCCAGAGCACGTTCAGCAGGACGAATGAGACGATCGACTAAGTTTTTGAGGCGATCCGCTTCTTTAATAATGACTTGGGTATATTCATGAAGCTCTACTTGCTCAAGTTCCATTTCGAGCAATTGCGCAGCACCACGTAAGCCGCCTAGAGGATTTTTAACCTCATGCGCTAAGTTATGAAACATGTCTTGATAGATCTCCACTTCACGCGCAAGTCGCTTACTACGTTCAGTTAACGACTGTTGCTCCACCTGCTGAAACTCAAGCATCACGCTATCATCCGCATCTTGCAACATATGCATACAGACATTGACCACCATACCATTCGAGCGAGCGATTGAACCAATATAGGTAATAGGCACAGCACGTTGCTCGATTAAGGCATCAAAGGCTTTTTGAAACCCTTCTTTATCATTAAAGAGCAGCTTGATGGAAGAACCCTCAAGGCGACGATAAGAGCGATTAAGGCGGGATTGTGTGGCGGCATTAAGCCACTTTATACGTCCTTGCTTATCGGTGATGATAACGCCGCTTTGCAAAAAATCGAAAGCTTGAAAATCAACAGCAGGTGATAGCTTTAAGGGTTCCATATCAACAATCCCCTGCTGGTGAAGAGAAAACAAGACAAAAACTAGAGCGAATAATACATATCAAACTCAACTGGGTGAGTTGTCATACGTAATAGTTTCACTTCTTGCATTTTCACATCGATGTACGCATCCAACATATCATTACTGAATACGCCGCCACGCGTTAAGAACTCGCGATCATTATCTAAGGCCTCGAGCGCCTGATCAAGAGAATGCGCCACAGTTGGCACCTTCTTATCTTCTTCAGGTGGTAAGTCATATAAGTTCTTGTCGGCAGGATCTCCTGGGTGAATCTTATTTTGAATACCATCAAGACCCGCCATCATCAAGGCTGAGAAGGCTAAGTATGGGTTCGCTAATGGGTCAGGGAAACGCGCTTCAATACGACGACCTTTTGGATTGCTTACATACGGAATACGAATAGAAGCTGAACGATTACGCGCTGAGTAGGCTAATTTAACTGGCGCTTCATAATGCGGCACTAAGCGCTTATACGAGTTGGTACCTGGATTGGTAATCGCATTCAGAGCACGCGCATGCTTAATAATGCCCCCAATGTAATACAAGGCTGTTTCAGATAAACCCGCATAATTGTTACCAGCGAATAAGTTCTGACCATCCTTCCAAATTGATTGATGCACATGCATACCCGAGCCATTATCACCAACAATCGGCTTAGGCATAAAAGTCGCTGTCTTACCATACATATGCGCAACATTATGCACCACATATTTCATGATCTGGTTCCAGTCTGCACGCTTCACTAAGGTGCTAAAACTCGTACCAATTTCAAGTTGACCCGCATTACCTACTTCACCATGATGAATCTCTACAGGCACACCGAGTTGTTCAAGAATTAAACACATCTCTGAACGCATATCACTGAATTGATCGACAGGCGAAACAGGTGCATAACCACCCTTCACACCTGAGCGCTGACCATGATTCGCACCATTCTTGCTTTCACCGCTGGTCCATACCGCAGCATCCGAATAAATTTTCACAAACGTGCCTGACATATCGGTATTCCACGATACCCCATCAAACACAAAGAACTCAGGTTCTGGACCAAAATAAGCCGTATCACCAATACCTGATGATTTCAAATAGGCTTCAGCACGACGTGCCAATGAACGCGGGTCACGGTCATAGCCCTTAAGATCAGCAGGCTCAACCACATCACATGTCAAAATTAAGGTAGGTTCTTCACGGAAAGGATCTAAGCGTGCAGTAGACGCATCCGGCATCAATAACATGTCCGAGGCTTCCACCCCTTTCCAACCGGCCATTGAAGAGCCATCAAATGGTTGCCCTGATTCAAACTTATCTTCATCCAATGCTCTTGCTGGAATGGTGAAGTGATGCTCTTTACCTAGCGTGTCAGTAAAGCGCAAATCGACAAAGGTAATCTCACGATCACCAATAATTTGTAAAACGTCTGCAGGGCTTGTCATTGATTTCTCCAAAAAATCCTATAGTAGATTGACCGCTTTGGCCATCAATAAATACTTAGCAAATATCGTGCCAACTCTAGCTATACACATAACTAGGGAATAAAAGCGAATTGTCATATTATCGCACCAAAAAAGATACAAAAAATTCATTGCGCCCCACAATGGTGCAAAAATTTGTAAGTTTTCAGTGCAAAACGCTTACTCACTTTCCGTTAGAAAAATAGCTTGTAAATCGTTTAAGTAGCGCCAGCCTAATTCAGTCGCTTTTAAGAAACGTGGATCAGGATCGAGTAAGCCCTTGTCCACCGCCTCATTAATCTGTGCCGTCATTAAACTTAAGTCCGTACCCGTGCGCTCAGCATAATAATGGGTAGGCACTCCGCCTTTTAAACGTAAGGCATTTAACATAAATTCGAAGGGTAAGTCAGCGGGCTTCAAAGAGCGCGTTTCAGCAATATGTTGTCCTTGACCTTCAAGCGCCTTTTGCATCCAAGAATCAGGATTGCGCAACTTAGCCGTACGAATAATCTGATTATGCATACTGATTTTGCCATGAGCCCCAGGGCCAATACCAATATAGTCACCAAATTCCCAATAATTCATATTATGCTTGGTACGTGCTCCCGGACGTGCATACGCTGAAACCTCATACTGCTGGAAACCAGCGGCAGCCGTTAAATCAATCAAGGTATCTTGCATCAAACCTGCCATATCATCATCCGGCAAATCGCTCGGTGGATACTTGGCAAACACCGTATTAGGTTCAAGCATTAAGTTATATAAAGACAGATGTTCAGTACCAAAAGCCAGTGCGGTCTGAATATCGAGCTTACAATCGTCTAAGGATTGTGCAGGCAAGGCGTACATTAAATCAATATTCACCCGCTTCACCGCATCTTGTGCCATCACAATGGCTTGTTTAGCTTGCTGACTATCGTGGATTCTCCCTAAGCGCTGTAAAGCACCATCATGAAAACTCTGCACCCCTAAAGAAATACGATTCACCCCAACACTGGCATAATCCTTAAAGCGTTGCGCCTCCACTGTGCCAGGATTCGCTTCCAGCGTGACCTCGGTATCTGGTGCGATATTCAGCAGGTTACGCAACATCATCATAATGCGCTCCATCGCTTGAGCCGACAAGAGACTCGGCGTACCACCACCGATAAACACAGTGTGAATTTGGCGTCCCCAAATCTGCGGCAAGGTCTCCACTAGATCCTGCTCTAGCGCTTGTAAATACCTCTCTTCGGGTAGCTCACCCGAGATGGCATGCGAATTAAAATCACAATACGGACACTTACGCACACACCAAGGCACATGAATATACACAGATAATGGTGGCAAACCTTGTTCTAAGCGAATCGTCTGAGAGCTGTTTTTAAGCATGTTTAGTTAACTCACGTTCGGTAGACTCATGGCCGATTAACTCAAGCCCTCGTAGTTCACGCATGAGTTTCTCTAAGGCCATGGCACGATGACTGATACGATTCTTGGTTGATGCATCCATCTCAGCTGCCGTACAGCCTAATTCAGGCAGATAGAAATATGGGTCATAACCAAAACCATTCGCACCACGTGCTTCGCTAATAATTTCACCATGCCAGAAAGATTGCGCCACAACCGGACATGGATCTTGCGCGTGTCGCACGAAGACTAAGCAAGCCACGTAAAAAGCCGCACGATCTTCAACCGCCTGTAATTGCTTAACCAAGAACTGATTATTAGCCGCATCCGACTTCTC
>CAYFVY010000074.1:0-10094 GCA_964346715.1 uncultured Pelistega sp.
GCCTTGCGCTCGAACAAGTGGATCGGCTGCTATTACCGTGAATATCCGATGGGTTGGGGATGGATTCCAGGCCAATCCTCAAGTGTTCCTGCGGGACTGGAATATGCCAAAGATCCTCCTGATAATTTTTCCAGTCAAGATTTCTGGCGTTGGGTTCAATCAGCGACTAATTGGAATATTTTTACAGGTGCATCGAATCCCTTAGCTAATTCACGCGCCGTACGCGATCGTCAACGCTGGTCAGGTGGTGGTTTGGTGCCTTATATAGATATTAGCGATGCTAAAAAACAATCAAGTTTGGAATTTACCCTCAATCTGCACCAGTACGAAGTACAAGGCCACAAGCTCGTGACAACAAGTTCAGCACAAACCTTTTTTGAAAGGCCAAGTAAAAGAAGAGATGGTTTATATGAGAAACCTAATCTCTGGCATCCGTATTGGCAAGCGCGTTTAGTCGCCAGTTCAATGGTAGATGAGGAGGTGAGTGGTGAATAAATGTATACGACAGCAACAAGGGCAGTCCTTAGCAGAAACCTTAATTGTGATGGTAGCAATTTTATTGTTTTTTACCGTTATTCCTTGGTTAGGGCGCTTAATCGATATCAATCTTCATCAGACGAATGCCAGTAGCTATGCAGCTTTTCAATTTACTCGTCAATTGGATGCTGTGGCTGAAGAAGATATTCAACAGCGATTTTTTATTGGGACAGACAAGAACTGGCGTGATCGAAGACAAGAACTGATCGTGAAGCCTGAACAAGTGCAATTAAGCGTAGACCGTAGCCAAAAACTATCCGCTGATATGCAGGCGGGCATGCAGACTGAATATGCTCAAACGCTACGCGAGGAATGGCAAGTTGAAGATCAAGGAATTGTTAGTGCTCAGCTTCAGGTGACACCATTTTACAGTCAGGTATCTGCGAGTGAATCAAGTGCTTTAGGCTTAAACTTGGGTTTTGTCGATAGTTTGCAACCGCGCTTACGTGCTCATACTGCCATACTCAGTGATGCTGCCCATTCAAGTACGGATATTGCCACTCACCAACGTACCGCGTGGTCCGATCTTGCTTGGAGTAATGTCAGTACTGAGTCTTATGAAATAGGTAAAAAAATTCAGTCTTATGCTAGTCCTGTAGACCGTGGTTTTGATCGTGCAGATCCTGTTTTTGATTGGCTGGTGCCGTGGGCGGGTAAATTACCTGCCCATCATACACAAAGCAAACCTTTTGAAGAAAAATTGGTGCCCTATGAGTGAGTTTTTAAAAATAAATTCTGCTGTGTGCTTGCCATGCTTATTAGGCTTCTTGGATTTATTACGGCGATTAAGTTCTGCGATTACTCAGCTGTTTAAGCTACTTCAAGTCTGCCAGCGCTTAATTGCTGTATTGGTTTGCGTCTGCTCTCTGAGTCCTATAGCTTTAGCGTATGAAGGGAGCAGGGATACTGACCTAATAGTGAGTGCTTTACCTGCTTCAGGACGGGTGTCAGAACAAGCAGGGACTCATACAAACTTGGATAAATTACAGCAACAAGGCTTAGCTATTTTTAAACAGCTGGATTTACAAGGTGCGGAGTTAACGTTTATTGGCAAGGTGTTTGCGCTACCAACAGTGAGTTGGTCGTTTAAAAAATCAGAAAAGTTAGAAACCCTATTACATAGCTTAGCGAACAAGTCTCATGTTTTTAAATATCTTGATGTCGTTAATGGACTGATTGTCATGCAGGCAGACCTTCCTAAGGGTAAAGCCCTGATGCAATTACAAGCCGATGGTTCACATGCGTATTCAGGAACCTTAAGCATTATGGCTAGTTTTTCTGCTACGCACTTAACGCCATCAGAGACAAGTAGCTGGGGTCAGCAAGAACCTATGTTTCGGTGGTTACAAGAGTCTGGGCAGATACTAATGGATATCGAGAGCTATGAATATGCGGGCGATACACGCCAGCGCCAATGGGTTTTTCTCTTGCCATTTGAACTTGATGCAGCTCAAGAGCAGATTCATCACTATTTACAGACCAATGATTGGCTTGAACAAGAGAGTTTCGGTTTGTCTTTAAAACAGTGGCACAAACAAGGACAGGTGATGAGTTATCACTTGGATCGCCTAGATCACCAAACCACCTTGTATCTGACTTATTCAAAACATATAAAGGATGCTTTATGAGAGTTAATTTAAAGCGTAAAACAATTATTCTGCTAAGTATGGCCGTTGTAGCTGGGCTTATTGCCGCCTGGTCTGCTAAACAATATATTCAAGAGCGAATTGCCTTGATTGAAGAGGGGGCAAAAGTAACTACCGTGCAACGTATTGTGGCTGCTTATGATCTGCCCGTAGGTACCAAAATTGAGGCTATGCACGTTGCTGTACGTGATATCCCCTTAGATTGGGTTTTAAGTGGAAGTTTAAAACCTGAAGAGTTTATTCATATCGAAGGGCAGCAAATTAGCAGCGCTTTGAAACGAGGTGACCCTATTTTATGGGCCAATACAGCAAGTATTGGTAAAAAGCCTTTCTCGGACAAAATCAGTTTAGGTCGCCGTGCCGTCACAATCCCTGTGGACAGTATTAACTCAGTCTCTGGCATGTTAGTGCCTGGAGATTTAATCGATCTCTATGTGTCTTTTGAATATCGCAATCGTCAAATTACGGCGCCACTCTTACAAGGTGTTTTAGTGATGGCTACTGGACGACAAAGCCACGAAGGACATGAGGGTGATCTAGCATCTTCTTATTCGACAGTAACATTGGATACTGCACCAGAAGAGGCGGCCAAGCTTGTGGCAGCGCGTCAGTCAGGCACATTGACGGCTTTTTTACGAAACCCCGAAGATAAAAAAGCGACCCAAAAAGCAGTGCGAGGTGATTTAGCAACGATTATTGGTATTGCAAATCCACCTCCACAAATTAAGCGTAAACCTGCTGTTATCTATGGTGATCAAGGTAATGGTAAATTGCCAAATTTAGCGATTAATCAAGAGCGAGCAGTAACGAATAATGAGAATGCACCAGGAATATTTGAAGTACCAGGTCAAGAGGATATTGTCAGCGCTTGGATTAATAGCTTACCCAATCAAGTCCCCGATGAGCTTGTGAATAATGTCACGACAGAAGCTATCTTGAACTTGCCGACACAAGCAAATTAATACAGATTAATTAAATTAAAAATATTATTTAAACCTAAATTATTACCAAGCTAGGAATCTCATTATGTTGATTAAATTAAAAACGTTCTTGCTATTGTTTATATTGAGCGCTTTTGTCCATCCAGTTTATGCACAAACAGCAATGAATCTGCAGATTGGTGATATTAAAGTTATCCCCATCAATGGGATAGCACGTGTTGCTGTAGGTGATAGTAAAGTCATTAATGCCATGACTGATGATGATAAAGAGGTAATTTTATTTGCTAAAGCACAAGGTCAAACAACTTTAGAAGTCTGGGATATACGCGGCGAGCGTAAGAGTTTTGTGATTTTAGTGCGCTCAGCGACAGAGCGCCAATTGCAAGAGGATATTCGTCGTATGCTCTCACGTATTCCTAATGTAAAAGCCGCCATTGTTGGGGAAAAGGTTATTGTTGAAGGGGACCGCTTAACAGATGCAGATCGTGAACGAGTCAGCAAACTAGTTGCACATTATCCACAAATTGTTGATATGACAAGCCAAGTAGGCTGGGATGAAATGGTGATGTTAGATGTGCAAATTCTTGAACTACCTAGGAACTTTATTAGTGAAGTTGGTGTGAAATGGTCAGGTGTCTCACAAGGGGGATTTAACTTAGGTTTAGCCTATGATGGTGCTTCAGGTGGTATTTTGCAAAGACCTGGTGAAACGGTTGTTGGTGCAGCCTTGAATCGCAATTTAATGGGTTATGCAGGTGTGAATGCCCTGCTCTCATCTTCTATCCATGCCATGGCAAATGAAGGGAGTGCAGTAGTTTTAGCACAACCACAGTTGATGGCACGTAGTGGGGCGACGGCTGAATTTTTAGCTGGTGGTGAAGTTCCATATTCAATGGTTGATGCGAATGGCAATGCGCAGACCGTATTTAAACCTTACGGTGTGAGCTTATGGATCACACCAAGAATTGAGAAAAACGGCACGATTCGTTCCAAGATTAATGTTGAGGTTAGCTCGGTTGATACGTCCATGAGCTTAGCAGGGGGGCCAGCCTTAAAAACCCGCCGCACTTCGACTGAATTTAACGTACGTTCTGGTGAAACCTTAGTATTATCCGGTTTTATATCACGCGACCAAATGAATGGTATGGATAAACTACCAGGCGCTGGCGATATGCCGATTATTGGTGAACTATTTAAGTCACGTAAGTTCCAAAATAATGAGACTGAATTGGTTATCTTTGTCCGCCCAGTAGTCGTCAATAGCGATAATCCACAGCTGCAGGCACGTGTTAATCGCTCCAAAGCGATTATTGATAGCAGTTTTGAGCAAGGGCCTCTGATCAACGTTGAAGTGCAAGAAAATAAACGCCAGAATCAAACTGCACAAACAGCACTAGCAGATACACAGCAACGCGCTACCCATAATAGCAAACTGAGTTCAGTGCAACAGACCCATGCTAAGACGATTCAACGCCCACAATTGAATACAGACTTAACGACTCGTGCGGTACGCAGCTCGGCATGGAATCCTGTTTTACGCTTTAACACCAATCCAATTGAATTTAATTAAGCGGCGATATGCTTCTAAGAAATAAGTGGTAATTCCTTAATGTAAATAAAGAGATAAGAGTAAGTAATGATTCGTTTGGAAATTCGTTATGAGGATGGTCAAACTCAGTATGAGGATTATCCTTTACCCTTAACCATAGGGCGCCATAAAGACAATGGCTTGGCTATCCGATCTTGGCGGGTTGCTAAAAGTCATGCCCAGCTTATTGCCAAAGAGCAGGGAGTCTTTTTAGAGGATCTGGGCGCTTTAAGTGGCACTTTGCTTAACGGTAAAAGAATCTTTACGTATGGCCCATTGCAGATTGGTGATCAGATCATTATAGGACCATGTTTGATAACGATTAAAGCGATTGTTCTGAATTCAGAGGCATTATCAGGTGCCTTAGTTCAGGAAAAAAAAGACTTAATACCACATGATACGAAGCCAGCCAAGTTAGCGACAAAGTCTGTAAATAGGTCTACAAGCCAAGAGCAATGTATTGTTGAAGAAACTGCCACGCTAAAGCAAGACAAAGATTTGGCAGCTTTCAGTTTAACAAATACGCATATAGAGGAGAAAAACTACGAAGAGAATGTTTCTGGCAAGCTTCAAGCTAATGCTAGCGGGCCTGTATCTACGAGGCCTGATGTAAAGGTATTCAATAAACCGGATTATGTTGCAGAAACTCAGCCTGCTGAGTCATTCACGTTAAGCGCCTTTAAAAATGCGAGCGAAGAGCTAGGTGAATCCGCGAGTAATTTAATGGCTCTAGAAATTTATCATCGTCAACGTTTACATAGTGGACTTTTGGCAGCACTGGATTTACGCCGTATTAATGTGGCAGCAATGAGTGATGAGGTACTACATGCAGAGGTTCAGGTGATATTGGAGCTACTTTTGCGAGAGGATACTGAAATTGGCCCTGAGTTTAGTCGGGAGTCATTAAAGCAAGCTGTGTTGCATGAGGCAGTAGGCTTAGGTCCGTTGGAAGTGCTACTAAAAGACCCGAGTATCAGTGAAATTATGGTGAATAGATTTGATGAGATCTATATCGAGAAATCAGGCCGTTTAAGTCGAAGCAAAGCCATTTTTAGTAGTGAAAAAGCGGTTTTAGGTGTCATTGACCGCATCGTTTCACCACTTGGACGTCGAATCGATGAAGGTTCTCCCATGGTAGATGCTCGTCTTAAAGACGGCTCGCGAGTGAATGCGGTAATTCCACCCATTGCACTGCGTGGTGCTTCACTTACTATTCGCAAGTTCGCATCGCAACGCCCACAACTTCATGACCTAATTAATTTAGCCTCTCTTGATAAACATATGGCGCAGTTTTTGTCGATGTGTGTAGAAAATCGCATGAATATTATAGTTTCGGGTGGTACCGGCTCAGGTAAAACTACCTTACTAAATATTTTATCGAACTGCATTCCCGAAAGAGAGCGGATTGTGACTATTGAGGATGCAGCAGAGCTACGGCTAAATCATGAGCACTTAGTTAGTTTAGAAGCACGTCCAGAAAACTTAGAGGGCAAAGGCTTAGTTCAGATTCGGGACTTAGTCCGTAATGCTTTACGGATGCGTCCAGATAGGATTGTCGTAGGGGAATGTCGAGGTGCTGAAGCTTTTGACATGCTGAGTGCCATGAATACTGGGCATGAGGGATCGTTAACCACTCTGCATGCTAATTCAGCGCGTGATGCCTTGGCGCGACTAGAAACTATGATTTTAATGGCAGGAATGGATTTGCCTTTAGTTGCCATTCGTGAGCATATTGCATCAAGTATTGATTTTATTGTGCAGCAAACTCGTTTGTCTAATGGCCGTCGAGTGATTTCTTCCATTGTTGAAGTAGACGGATTGGAGAGTGGGGTGATTAAGATTCAAGAAGTATTTCGTTATGACCGTTCTCAGCAAGGAGCGTTTATTGGTGGGGGAATTATGCCGACACGTTTTGAGCGCCTACGCCAAGAGGGCTTAGTGATTGATAGTGAAATGTTTACGCAATATACGCGAGTTGAGCGTGCAAGTTCACAATTAAATTAAGCTTCGAAAGGAATCTCTATGGTGTGGTTGGCTTTGCTCTTAGCAATGATTAGTTTTACGGTTTGCTTTTATTTTGTCCTACAAGGTTTTAATAAGGCTTTGCGCCTCTACGAGGAGCAATTTAAAGGTCTCGCACAACGTAACCTCAAAGAAGTGTTTTTATTTATTGATCCTGTGCAAGTGTGGACAAGTGCTTTTTTATTTTGTTTATTTAGTATGGCGCTAATGTGGTTGCTTACTCAGTCTTGGTACTTATCAATGGGTTTAGGATTTATATTCTTAATGTTGCCGACTTATATAATTAAGCAGTTTAAGAAGCGACGCTTGCAGCTATTCGATAAACAACTGCCGGATATGTTGTTATCGTTGTCCAGTGCTTTACGTGCAGGCTCAGGGGTACAAAATGCCTTAAAGCTTTTTGCTGAAGAGTCTCAAGCGCCTTTATCGCAAGAGCTGGGTTTGTTAGTTCGTGAGCAGCGTTTAGGTTTAAGTTTTGAGCACGCTTTGGATAATTTAAATGTGCGTATGCCTTCCGAGTCAACACAATTAATGGTTTCCTCGTTAAAAATTGCCCAACAAACTGGAGGCAATTTAGCGGATGCTTTGGAGAGAATCGCGGCTACTTTACGTTCAAGTTTACAGATTCAAGGCCGTATTAAGGCGCTCACTAGCCAAGGAAAGATGCAAGCTTGGGTGATGAGTTTATTGCCACTTTTTCTTTTGCTCGTGCTGAATTACCTAGATGCTGAAGCAATGCAATATCTTTGGAATAGTTGGGTAGGGTGGTCCGTGCTTGGTCTTATTTTGTTTTTAGAAGGCTTGGGTATGTGGATGATTCGTAAAATTGTGACGATTGATGTGTGAGTTTGATTGATGCTATTTATCTTAAGTTTATTAGCCGCTGGTTTGTGCTTATGTATTTTGATATATCTCCTGCTAAGTCCTAGTTTAGCGTCTGTTGAGGTAAGTGAACAACAAGCTTTCAATACCTTGAGCTTACGCTTAATCCTCCCTTGGGTGTCAAGTTTAAGTCATTTGGTGAGTCCTTTTTTGACGTGGAAATATCAGTTAAAACTTAAGCAGGAAATTATTGAAGCAGGCTTGACAGGCCAATTTACACATCGGCATATTGCGGGTTTTCAATGCTTAGCTGCTATATGCTCTTTTGCTATGGCTTTATGGGGATTCAAGTGGGGCTTAAGTACGTCCTGGTTCGCAAGCCTCCTTTTGGCAATTATTTTTATGTTTTTGGGGATTTATTGGCCAATAGCGACTTTGCGTAGTAAAGCACGCTTAAGAAAACGCAACATATTAAAAGCTTTTCCTTTCGTCTTAGATATGACTACGCTTTGTGTCGAGTCGGGTATGAATTTGCATGGTGCTTTGATACAAACAGCACGATCCATTCCAGAAAGTCCATTACGGCAAGAAATTCATCATGCTTTGGCTGAGATGCGTACAGGTCTCGCTCGTTCAGAGGCACTACGGGAGATGGGAAACCGAGTGGGTTTGTCTGAGGTTAAACAATGGATAGCATCAATTAATCAAACTGAAAGTTTAGGCATGGGTTTGGGGCCGATGCTAAGAGCTCAAGCTGATCAGCGACGTAGTGAGCGTTTTCTGCGTGCCGAGAAGCTGGCTTTAGAAGCGCCAGTTAAGATGCTCTTACCGCTGGTTGTTTGCATCTTTCCTTGTACGTTTATCGTCTTAGCTTTTCCCATTAGCATGAAGCTCTTGAATGCTGGTTTATAAACATAACTATCTAAGCTCGTCATATCAAAAGGTATAAAGTCCGGTGACGAATAAAACAAATTGTTGAGTATCCTAATGTCTAGGTCAGTATTGATTACCCCACATACAAGTTTTTGGCAGCGAAGCATTGGTTTAATGGGACGCAAGTTTTTAGCTCAGGAGCAAGGCATTGTTTTGTCTCCTTGTACACATATTCATACTTTTTTTATGCGTTTTCCGATCGCTGTCGTGCATTGTGATGGGGCAGGGAAATTGATTAAGTATGTGCCAGTTTTACAGCCTTGGTCATGGAGTTTTTGTCCTGACTCTTATTATGTATTTGAGCTCAATGTAGGGTACTTTACCGGTGCTGAGCAAGTAAATGAGTGGCTCACAGAGTATTTTTCATAAGAACAATCCCTAGTTATATCAATATAAAACCCTAATCCTATAGCTCACTTAAATGCCTAAAAATAATTATATATATGCCACTTAAAAATGACTGGATTAATTTGCACGAATTTTGTTCTTATTAAATCAATTACTTGACAATTTATATGGGTTTTTGAAGTGTTTTTTAATTGCTTATAATCTAAAGTAAAAGGGCTTCTAATCAAACCTTGTATTAAAAGATGCTTGATTTTATTGAATAAAAAATAGTTCTTTTGTTTTAAAAGCGGTGCTATACTAGTTTTTTCAGTGCATATCATATCTAATTTTTTAGGAAGAGACGATTATGGCTTTTAAAGCAGCATTAGATGATTTTTATTTCAATCTAAATGAGTTGGGTTTACTTAAACAAGTTCAGAGTTTACCTGGCTTTGAAGAAATCACCGATGATTTAGTTCCTGCTGTTCTTGAGGAAAACGCTCGTTTTGTGGAAGAGCAAATTGCGCCATTGAATGTAGTGGGTGATCGTGAGCACGCTGTTTGGAACAATGGTGTAGTGAAAACACCGACTGGCTTTAAAGAGGCTTTTAAAGCCTATACTGAAAGTGGTTGGCAAGCCTTACAGCATGACCCTAAATTTGGTGGCCAAGGCTTTCCTAAATTATTAGCTGCTGTGACTTCTGAGAATATTAATGCTGCTAATCTATCGTTTGCGCTTTGTCCTTTATTAACCGATGGTTGTATTGAAGCGATTATGCAAGCGGGTAGTGAGGAACAGCAACAGAAATTTATTCCACCTATGCTTGAAGGGCGTTGGACAGGGACAATGAATCTGACCGAACCACAAGCGGGTTCTGATCTGGCTTTAGTTAACTCGAAAGCCGTTAAGCAAGCAGATGGATCATATCGTATTACTGGCCAGAAGATTTTTATCACTTACGGTGAGCACGATATGTCTGAAAATATCGTTCACTTAGTGCTTGCGCGTACTCCTGACGCACCTGCTGGCGTGAAGGGTATTTCTCTATTTATCGTACCGAAATTCTTAGTTAATGAAGATGGTAGTACTGGTCCACGTAATGATGTGTGGTGTGCTTCCGTTGAGGATAAGCTAGGCATCCATGCCAGCCCAACTGCGGTTTTATTATTTGGTGACAATAAGGGTGAAGTCGGAGAGGGCGCTGTTGGCTACTTGATCGGTCAAGAGAATGCTGGTCTTTCCTATATGTTCGTAATGATGAATGAGGCTCGCTTTAA
>CAYFVY010000075.1:0-10012 GCA_964346715.1 uncultured Pelistega sp.
GCAAAGAATGTAATTATGAACTACTTAACTACATCTTGTCAAGGGTTTGTGTGAAAACACAACAAAAAGAATTTATTGACTTGGATTATGTTGTTTATCTGAAACTTAATTAACTTGGAGCTAAATAAAAATCAATAGACAATTAATCACTCGTGCCATTAAGGCACTGAGCCAAAACTGCTAATAGTATCGTTGGTTGGTTCTTACATAATCTGTATTACGAAGAACGAAAGAAGCGGTATCTATTATTCTTTTTGTCGTTGCTGAGTAGCGATTGCATTGCTCATCAACGAAACGATAATGTAGCACTATTATTTTTTAAAAGCAAGCCTTTTTCATCAAACTGTAAAAAACAACAGATTAAATTCTATCTTCTAAGCTCGTACTTCCCCACAATCTATCGCCATAATGTTCCTCACTCTCGTTCAATCGTGATTTATCCTATTGAAAACAGTGACATTTTTATTTCTTTCATTGTCTTCTTTAGCTTTTGTCTTAATTACACCACTTAATTATACAGAGTGACTCCTGGATACAACATTTAATCAGCATGGAAGGCAAGCTGCTTCATTTTCATATTGATTGATTCTTAGCTCACTATACTGATTCCAAGATCCTAGCTAGGTTTCTTAGCGCTATATCTCTTTATATAGGCTTTGCCTCTATATCTATATATAAGTCTTAATTTAGCCTGGATATAGCATCACCCCAATGAACAGGTACATCAAATTGATTTATCCGTCTTTTTCAATTTATTAACCCACTTAAGCATTTAGATTGCTACATCAGGCTTAACGATTGTTTGCCTTCCATTTTGCAGTGCAATGTTATTATGCATACAAATTCGATAGATGTGTTTTTTAGCTTGATTTATTGATAGCGTCATACAAGTGACAACAGCAATATTAGCAATCTAGATCTACACACTAGAGAATGATAAAAACGACTTTACTTTAGAGGAAATTCTATGAATAAGTACTTTGCCGAATTTTTCGGTACATTTTGGTTAGTGTTTGGTGGTTGTGGTAGTGCTGTATTAGCTGCTGCGTATCCAGAGTTAGGGATTGGTTTTGCTGGTGTTTCTTTAGCCTTCGGTCTTACTGTATTAACAATGGCCTATGCTGTTGGTCATATCTCAGGCGGTCACTTTAACCCTGCCGTATCTGTAGGTCTATTAGTAGGCGGTCGTTTTTCAGCCAAAGAATTAGTACCTTATATTGTTGCTCAAGTTATCGGCGCTATTGCAGCTGGTGCAGTGTTGTACTTAATCGCTTCTGGTAAAGTTGGTTTCGATGCTGCAGCGAGTGGTTTTGCGAGTAACGGTTACGGTGAGCACTCACCTAATGGTTATAACTTAACAGCAGCACTGGTTATTGAAGTTGTGTTAACAGCCTTCTTCTTAATTATTATCTTAGGTGCAACTGATGATCGCGCACCAAAAGGCTTCGCCCCTATCGCGATTGGTTTAGCCTTAACACTTATCCACTTAATCAGTATCCCTGTAACTAACACATCAGTTAACCCTGCGCGTTCTACAGGCGTTGCTTTATTCCAAGGTGGTTGGGCTGTTGAGCAATTATGGTTATTCTGGGCTGCGCCGATTGTTGGTGCAATTATCGGTGCCTTGATCTACAAGTGCGTAATCGGTTGCACTAAGGGCGCTAACGCTTAAGTGTCTCGCTAAAGCTTAGGTACCTAACTTAAGCGCCTAAGTGTGACTTAAGAGATTAGCACTCAAAAGCCCCAGGACTTAAACTTTAAGCCTTAAAGCAAAAGCTGCTTCATCAAATTGGTGAAGCAGCTTTTTTAATGAACGCAAGATAGTAAAAACTCGAACCCTTAAACTTAATCCGAATCCTAGATTTAGCCTAGCACCAGTCTTTACTTTCATAATTCCTTAGCTGAGTGCGAATCACTAGGCTCATCCAGAGCTCTCTATACCAACTCCCGAATTCCCTAAACCTATTTCGTATTAATTAAGGCCAAGAACTCACGGCGCAGGTCGGAGTTTCTCAAGAAGGAACCACGCATCACGCTATTAATCATCTTGGAGTCTAGGTCCTTAACACCGCGCCATTGCATGCAGAAGTGATCCGCTTTCATAACCACCGCCAAACCATCCGGTTTCATCTTATTGAACAAGAGATCTGATAATTGCACCACAGCTTCTTCTTGAATTTGTGGGCGAGATAAGACCCAATTCGCTAAGCGAGCGTATTTAGACAGGCCAATCAGATTTGATTTCTCATTCGGCATCACACCAATCCAGCACTGCCCCATAATCGGACATAGATGATGCGAGCATGCACTACGAATGGTAATTGGTCCCACAATAATCAGTTCATTCAACTTCTCGATATTCGGAAATTCCGTCAGTTCCGGCATCTTGGTATAGCGACCTGCAAACACTTCTTGCAAGTACATCTTCGCTACGCGCTTCGCGGTATCTTGCGTATTATGATCGGTGTCCGTATCAATCACTAAACTATTTAATACTTCAACCAGCTTCGCTTGAACTTCTTCTTGCAATAAGGCTAACTCTCCAGGCTCAATATAGTCAGCAATATTATCATTAGCATTGAAACGAACGCCAGCTTTTTGAATGCGCTGACGGATAACGTGCGAAATATATTGACCTTCTTGATTTTGACTCACAGCTTAATTCCTATAAAAGCGATACGCTTAGTTGACAACAAATATAAGCCCTATTTTACGCAGGAAAGCGTAATGAGTATGGTAAGCTAAGTGCTAATTTGGAAAATAATAGACAAATCGATACTTATCGAATATAGAGTGATATATGAGTGATCAAATTCTCATCAACGTAACCCCTTTTGAAACCCGAGTTGCCTTACTCGAACAAGGCACTTTACAAGAACTCCTTTTAGAGCGCTCTAGCCAACGCGGTAAAGTTGGCAATATCTATCTTGGCAAAGTCGTGCGTGTCCTACCTGGCATGCAGAGCGCATTTATTGATATTGGTTTAGAGCGCGCAGCATTTATCCATATTGCTGATCTACGGGAGAACCGCACTGCCCGCAATAATGGTCTTCCTCAGCAGCAGATTGAGAAAATTCTCTTTGAAGGTCAAACTATTATGGTGCAGGTGATTAAGGACCCGATTAATAATAAGGGTGCACGCCTCTCGAATCAGATTAGTATTGCTGGCCGTACCTTAGTCTATATGCCTTTTGAGCAACACGTGGGCGTATCACAAAAAATTGAATCTGAAGATGACCGTGAGCGCTTAAAAAACCAAGTCTCTGCCCTTATTAGACCCGAAGAAAAAGGCGGCTATATTATTCGTACGCAAGCTGAGATGGCGACAGACGACGAAATTATTCGCGATATGGAATACCTTGGTTTACGCTGGAAAAAGCTCCAAGAAGCCATGCAAACACAAGCCGCACCTTGTCTGATTTACCAAGATCTCGACTTACTTGAACGCGTTATGCGTGATGTGGTCGTTCCAGAAACACTCTCGGTAGAAATTGATTCGCGCACTGCAAGTCAGAAGCTGCTTGAGTGGTCAGAAATTTACACCCCAACAATTGCCGATAAAGTTAAGCACTATGCTGGCAGTCGCCCTATTTTTGACTCAGTTAATGTTGAAGAAGAAATTAATAACGCCTTAGCCCGTCGTGTGAATTTAAAATCAGGCGGTTATCTGGTGATCGATCAGACCGAGGCACTAACAAGTATTGATGTGAATACCGGCGGTTTCGTCGGTTGGCGCAATTTTAACGACACTATCTTTAAAACGAATTTAGAAGCCTCAGTTGAAATTGCCCGTCAACTACGCCTACGTAATTTAGGTGGCATCATTATTATCGACTTCATTGATATGGAGAATGAAGAACATCAAGAAGCTGTCTTAGAAGAGCTAGAGAAAGCACTGAATAAAGACCGTACACGCACATCCCTCAATGGCTTCTCACAATTAGGCTTGGTGGAGATGACGCGCAAGCGAACCCGCGACTCCTTAAGCGCTCTACTCTCAGAAACATGCCCTACATGTGAAGGTCGGGGTTCGGTAAAAACTGCTCGCACAATTGCCTATAATATTATGCGAGAAATTTTACGTGAAGCTAAACAGTTCAACCCTAAAGAATTCCGCTTAATTCTTTCACCGAGCGTTATCGATCTCTTTTTAGATGAGGAAAGCAATTACTTGGCTATGCTTGATGATTTTATTGGTAAACCCATTAGTCTCGAAGTGGACAACTCATACACGCAAGAAATGTACGATATTGTCTTACTCTAAGGACTAACTGAGTATTCACAACACCCTAATGAAAAAGCGATTGGCTAATAAAAACCAATCGCTTTTTTTTACGTTCTTAAACTGTATAACAGAGCGCGCTATTTACTAAGCTCTGTACAAAAGAAAACTGTTGAACGAATCCCACACAGCTCCAGCAGTAACAATAGGCAAAGAGAATCCTGACTTAACTATGCCCTGCTTTCACACGCTCTTGCATGGCGATAATCTTACTTTCAAGATGCTCTGAAGTCTGCAAGGCTACTAAGTAACCACGATTCGATTCAGATTGCTCTAAACGCAAGGTTATACGCTGACCATCAAAAGAGTCTGGATCCGCTTTGATGTCGATATATTTTTGCATCAAGGCATCAATAGAATCTTGTGCAACCGGAATAAATTGCTCAAATGTATCTTCGGTTGCGTCTTTAAACGCATGCTCAATTGTCTTGGATAAGTCCCAGGTAAAAAACATTAAGGCATTAGGCCCAACAACATCAGGGTGCTCATAACCCCATTTCTCTTCAATCGTCATAATGAGTTCCTTTTATAATTGATTTATGGATGGCGCTTACTTTACCGACAAAAAAGCGAGAAAGAAAACATGCTCTCAATAAACTCCGCATCTAAGCAGAAGAGACTATGCTTCATTTATACTCGATTTATCGGTTTTCTGTGCTAATAAAGCTAAAGATGAGTACAAACCCCCTGATTTCAAGAGCTCTTCATGACTTCCCTCTTCAATAATTCTACCTTCATCCAGGACGAGGATGCGATCAGCATTCTGAATCGTTGATAAACGGTGAGCAATCATAAAGGTCGTACGCCCTTGCATCAAGCGCTCTAGAGAACTTTGAACTAGTTTCTCCGACTCATTATCTAAGGCTGAAGTTGCCTCGTCAAGAATCAAGATAGGTGAATCCTTAAGAAGCGCACGCGCAATCGCAATACGCTGACGTTGCCCACCAGAAAGCCAAGCACCATTCTCACCGATTTGTGTTTCTAATCCTTGCGGTAGCCCCTCAACAAAGTCACGCAGATTGGCTGCTTCAAGCACTTGCATAATTCTTTCTTGGTCCACTGTATCAACCATACCATAGGCGACGTTTTCAGCGAGTGTTCCCTCAAATAAGTAAACATGCTGACTTACCAAGGCTTGTTGCATACGCAAACTCCCTAGATCATAGTCACTTAATGGCACGCCGTTCAATAAGATCTCACCGGAAGTCGGATCAACAAAGCGTGGCAGCATATTTACCAAGGTTGTTTTGCCACTCCCCGAGCGCCCAACGAATGCAATAGTTTCGCCCATCTTGACGTGCAGGTTTAAATTCTTAATCGTATCAAACTCAGCACCTGGAAAGCGGAAGCTCACATTACGAAATTCAATCGTAGAATTCTCATCAATATGGACTTGCTTAGTCCCATCGGCTTGCTCTTGTGGTGCATCAATAAGTTTAAATACACTCTCAGTCGCCATCATCATGCGTTGCGCCTTAGCCCATACATTAATCAAGCGCTTCACAGGATCGAACACTTGACCTAAAGCCGTGATAAATGAGATAAACGAGCCAACTGATAAGGTGCCTTGATTCCCCTGATAGAGAGCGACAAATACAATAATCGCCACGGCAATTGAAATAATCCACTGCGTTAAGGGCGACATCATCGCTTCCGCCACAACACTGCGCATATTGTAGCGACGCAAGGTATTATTGGCCTTATCAAAACGCTCACTCTCATACGCAAAACCATCATACATCTTGACGACACGCTGGCCTTCGATACCTTCTTTCACCACTGCCGTCATCTCGGCATTAATATCAATCGTACGACGATTAATCATGCGTAAGCGACGGGCAAAGTAACGTGCCACAAGTATAGAGATCGGGAAAATCACCAGAATAATCGCGGTTAACTGCCAAGACAGCCATATCAGCATGGCAAATAAAGCCACCACCACAAAAGTTTCACGTACGAGGACAGTCACCACTTCGGCTGCCGCTGAGGTCGCATTATTCGCATCAACCGTAAAGCGGTTCAGAAGACGACCCGTATCGCCTTTTTGAAACTCACTATCAGGCAGGCGCATCAGGCTTCTAAACATATCCTTGCGAATACCGAGAAGAACATTATTCGCCACCCAAGCCATCAAGTACTCGCCAGTAAAGTTACCCACTCCCCGCACAAAGATCAGAACCACCATGGCAACAGGAATCATCCACACATAATCGGGTTGATTCCCTAAAAAACCCTCATCAAGTAAAGGCTTCATCAAATAGGCCAAGCCTGGCTGCGTGATGGCAGCAATCATTGTAAAAAAGAAGGAAATCAGTAAATACTTCCAATGCGACCCTATGCGCTCATACAATCGTAACCACAGTTTCGGGTCGACTGAACGCATACTTTCTACATCTTCAGCAGATTTCTTTTTAAATAAGGCCAAGGAAAACTCTCTTTAAATATTTTTAGAATAGAACGTTTAATTTTAATGGTTTCTACCATGATTCGGTGTAAAGTCACAGATTAATAAGCAAAAGCTTGTGTCATACAATGACAAATTCAATAACAACTAAGTCTTTTTGCTAAAGTTTAATTTGAGTACAATACAATTTTATTTAACGAATGAATAAGATGACAAGAATCTATGTGCGCTTACCCAATTGGATTGGCGATGTTTGCATGAGCTTACCCTCCCTTGAGGCCTTACAAGCCACGGGGTGCGAGTTGGTGATCTGCGCTAAGCCTTGGGCTCAAGACCTTTTGCAAGCAGTACCCAAGATGGACTTTCTGCCATTCACGGGTCAATGGCGACAAGACCGTCAACTTATTAAACAACATCTCAAAGCCTATCCTGTTCAAGGTAAGGCTGTCGGCCTCCTATTGCCCGATTCACTAACGAGTGCCTTAAGCTTTCGCCTGGCTGGCCTTCCCTGCGCAGGCTACCGTGACGATGGCCGTAGCCTATTACTCAAATGGCCCTTGCATAAACCACAAGTACCCTGCCATGCGGTCGAGTCTTGGTATTATTTAACGCGCCGTGCCTTACAGGCCTGGGGCTTCGATTGCCCTGAGCGTCCTTCTGCCAGCTTAGAGCTGCCCTTAACTGAAGAACATCAGGCACAAGCAGAGCGGATTGTCCAAGGACTAGGGAATCAGCCATTTGTCTTAATTGCTCCGACAGCGACAGGTAAACACAAGGGGCGAGAGAAAATCTGGCCACACTTTAACTTGCTCACGCGTACCTTACAAGAAAAAGGTCACCTCGTTGTGATGGCTCCGCCGCCAAATGAAAAAGACATGGCTTTACTGAATGCCCCTACCGCTACCTTGCTCGCACCGATGAGCCTAGGTACATTTGTCGCCTTGTTAGGACGTGCGCAAATTGTGGTCTGTAATGATTCTGGGGTTTCGCATCTGGCTGCTATTAGTGCGCCAGCACAGATTACCTTGGTCGGTGTAACCGATCCTCAGCGTACTGGTCCATGGTCTCAGCGAGCGATTATCGCTGGCAAGATGGATCACTGGCCAAGCTTTGACGAGGTCTTCGAGCGAGTAGAATCTCATCTTAAACATCTAACAACACAATCGAATAACAACACATTGACTTAATGAAAAGCATCCTGATTTCCTTAATCATTCCCCTCAATCTCTGTATCTTTCTGGTGATTGTGGGGGCTTTTATGCTCTTACTACGCTGGCGTCGTTTGGGTCTGACAAGTATTGCTGCAGGTTTGCTCTGGTTAATTTTTTGGTCGCTACCCATTAGCTCAATCTGGGCTGGGGGCTATTTGGAAAATGAATACGCCTACCGCCCCCCTAGCCAATACCCTTCGGCTGACGCCATTGTGGTGTTTGGTGGAAGCACGGCGAATAATCGTAATAACTGGTTTGAACCGTATGATAAGACTAAGCGGCATGCGCGTATTGATACCGCTGATGACTTATTCTTCCTGAATAAGGCACCCTTAATTATTCTTTCAGGTGCAGCCTTAGAAGGCAATGTCAGTGAAGCTTATGGAATGGCTTTTGAATTACGCAATCGCGGCATTCCCAAAGAATCACTGATTATTGAAAATCAAAGTACCACCACGCGTGAGAATGGCGTATATGTCAAGAAAATACTTGATGAGCATCAGATCCAATCGGTTCTGCTTGTGACTTCATCTTTGCATATGCCTAGGGCCATGGCAGTCATGCATAAATTAGGCATTAATCCGATTGCTGCTCCGAATCCACCACAAATTCTTGCCACTCCTGGTAGTGGCTTAAATATTTATCTTCCCAATGCGCGTGCTCTCGAAGCCAGTCGCTCGATTATTAAAGAATATTTAGGCGTAATCGCTTACTGGGTTCGTGGCTGGGTTTAAGAAGCCCATAAAAAACCCCTCAAGCCATAGCGGCTTAAGGGGTCTGAAGGGTTTGAGAGGTTTAGATGGGCCTAACTTTCGGGCCTAAGCATTAGTCAAACTATTCGTAAACTATTACTCAGGCCTGATTCCCTACTTACCACTGGTAACCTGTACCAATCGTTGCTCCCACATCACCACGTGAGTTGCTATTAACAGTACCTTTGAAAACCCACTTCCCACTACCTGTAATTGTTGAGACTCCAAGTGCAACAGCGGATTGGTTTTTAAAAGTCGAACCTGCAATGGCAACCATACTTCTTCCTGGTAAATAAGCTTGAGGTAAACCTGCTGAAGCCATAGCTGAAGCTGCTCCAGCAAATGCATCTTTAGCTACAGTGTTAATTCGATTATTAACTGCACCTAAACTACTGTTAATCGCAGAGCTCATTTGACCAACGTTAACCGCATCTCCTGGCTTGACACCATCGGCAACATTGCTAATACGCTGCCCCCCCGCATCAACTCCTGATTGCGAAATACTTGGTGCGTTATACATCGTAGCACCTGATGCATTTGTGAAGCGCAAACCATTTGCATCATAAACTGCTGTATTAGTACCGTCGGTGACCTTCATACCCGAAGCAGATACAGTCGTTTTATTGCCGCCAGTATCACGTAACTCAGTTTATCTTAAAACAAGATAATTGCATTGCTTTTTTATTATATAAAGAATTTAATTCATAAATCACGAAAAATATATATCAAAATTTTCAATTTCGTAAAATATGAAACAATTACTTACTTTTAATTAATAAATTTTTTTCATACAACTAATTAACATTTAAAATAAAATCAATAATGTTGCATATCAACTACTAATTTGCACGATTTAAAATTTTTAAGAATCTAAAAAGTCAAAAAAGCAAGATTTATCCATATTGCGTCAATAAGTAAATTTGATTAAACACATTGGCTGATATATCTAGTAATCAACATGAAAACCGATCTGCTTATCTTGCAAATGACTAAACAGCTCATCGGCCATACGTAAGCGCCACTCTTGTCCCAAATTAAGTTCACAGGCAAACTGCTTCTCTACGCCTAAGTGCAATTGCACCCATACGCCTGGAATCCCATTCTCAGGTTCGGCACGAAATGGATTAAATAAGCTGCGCAAGCCAGCACTCGTGATATCTTGGTTTATTTGCACAACTAAGCGACGCGCCTTAGCTTCACGTGCAGCCTGCAAATCGTACAGACTCTCAACACTTAAGCGTAAGGTGCCGTTGAATCGGTTCAACTTAGCGCGAATTTGCGCAATTAATAAGTGATCCGTTTGGACCAGATGGCGGTATTGTTCATAGATCTCAGCTGTACACATAATTTCCATCTGTGCTGT
>CAYFVY010000076.1:0-9991 GCA_964346715.1 uncultured Pelistega sp.
CCAACAAGGCCATCAAGATAGTATGTAAACGTCTTGATTCTTTCATAATAAGCCAACCTTATCACGTGGACACTTAATGCATCGATGGCAAGTATGTGGACATTGCTCTAAGGCAGCCTGCATGCTACCTACAGATCGCTTACACGCTACGATGGGAATATCTGCCTTCTGCGCTGCTGTTCTAAACGACTTCATTACGTTATGCCCCAAGAAGTCCGTCAATAAAATCAGAATTTCAGTCCCATTAGGCAGTTGTAAGTTCTTCTTCTGATGAGCCGTCTCACGCCCAGTTATATGCTTCTTAATCTTAATATTGTGAGCCTCTAGAATATCTGGCAAATTGCCCAGCCTATCCGCACCCACAACTACCGCTCCCATTGACACGCTTATATCCATCGTATTCTCCAGATTTAGAATTAATCCAATTCTAAATGAGAATCGTTATCATTTCAATAGCTGTATCAATTTGTTGGTTTTTTGAGCATACTAGGGTAAGCCATAATTATCACAAATTATCAAGCGCTTATAATCAAACAAACGTTTGATTATTTAATAACAGTGACAAATTATGACAATAAGTCGATCTGAACTAACCAAAAAAGCCATCTTAGATGCTGCGGAGCGCCTTTTTGTTAATAAAGGCCATGAGGGCGCATCGATGCGTGAAATTACCCAATTAGCCAACGTTAATTTAGCTGCTGTGAACTATCACTTTGGCAGTAAAGATGAGCTTATTATCGCTGTCATGAAGCGCCGTTTAGGTGCAGTGAATGCCGAACGTTTACGCCTCTTGGACGAGTTAGAAGCACAAGCTGAGGGAGCACCATTAAAGCCCTCTCATATTGTGAATGCTTTCTTTGGTTCTCTACTCTCTTTTGCCGACACTGAAGACCCTGAAGGCGGTATTTTCTTACGCTTGCTTGAACAAACCATGTTGAATCCAAGCGCGTTTATTGCTGCAGTTGTGGCCAAGGAAAATGCCACGGTTCTTCATCGCTATAAAGAGGCCTTATTTAAATCACTGCCAGATGTACCCAAAATTGAAATTTTATGGCGTCTGCAATTTATGTTAGGCGCAACCTCATATGCGTTGCATGGTATTCGAGCATTGATCCAAGCCACGGATCAAGAAGCTCTCAGCGAGGAATACAACTTAGAGATGCAATATGACCATCAGTTAAAACCACGCTTATTAAGCTTTATTTTAGGAGGTTTACGTGCCCCTTTACCAGAATATAATTAATTTCCGCCGTAACAAGATTACTCGTGGCATTTTCAAAAGCTTTAAAGCAGTCATGCCGCCGATGTCTTCGACGGAAAAAGATGCAATTGAAGCTGGCACCGTATGGTGGGATGCTGAGCTATTCTCAGGCAACCCAGATTGGCAACGTTTTAAAGCTATTCCAAAACCCAAATTGACTGCTGAAGAGCAGGCTTTTGTCGATACGCACGTGCCTGCGGCGTGTGCTTTAGTGGACGATTGGCAAGTATCCACTCAGGACTTAGATCTCAGTGCTGAAGCTTGGGACTATATTAAGAAAAACAAATTCTTAGGGATGATTATTCCTAAAGAGTATGGTGGTTTAGGCTTTTCTGCCTTTGCTCACTCGGAAGTTATCGCTCGTCTATCAACACGCTCTTCTGCACTCGCCGTTTCAGTCATGGTGCCAAACTCCTTGGGCCCTGGTGAGCTTTTAGTCCATTATGGCACACAAGAACAGAAAGACTACTATTTACCACGCTTAGCAGATGGTCGTGAAATTCCCGCTTTTGCCCTCACCAGCCCATGGGCTGGCTCTGACGCTGCAGCAATCCCTGACTCAGGCATTGTCTGCCGTGGCGAATGGCAAGGTGAAGAAGTTATCGGCATCAAAGTCACTTGGGACAAACGCTATATTACCTTAGCCCCAATTTGTACTATTCTTGGACTTGCCTTTCGCTTATTTGACCCTGACGGTTTATTAGGTGGTGAAAAAGACGTAGGGATTACCTGCGCCCTCATTCCTCATGATCATCCTGGCGTTGATGTGGGGCGCCGACACTTTCCCTTAAACTCGGCCTTTATGAATGGTCCGACCAAGGGCAATGAAGTCTTTATCCCACTCGACTTTATTATTGGTGGCTCAGAACAAGCTGGCAAAGGCTGGCGTATGTTAATGGAGTGCTTAGCGGCAGGTCGTTCAATTTCCCTACCCTCTTCTCATGTTGGTGTTGACCAACTTTGTATTCGTAGCGTAGGTGCCTATTCTCGAGTGCGTAAACAATTCAACCTAAGCATTGGTCGCTTTGAGGGGATTGAAGAAGTCTTCTCAGATATGGCGGCAACTGCTTACTCGAATAATGCCGTGCGCCATATGACCTCTGGTGCGGTTGATCTCGGCGAGAAACCCGCCATTCTATCTGCCATTGCCAAGTACCATGTGACCGAGCAGACGCGTAAATTAGCCAATGATGCCATGGATATTATTGGTGGCAAGGGCATCTGCTTAGGTCCATCTAACTTCTTAGGCCGTGGTTATCAGCAAATGCCTGTCGGCATCACGGTTGAAGGCGCTAATATTCTCACCCGTAGCTTAATTATTTTTGGTCAAGGTGCCATTCGTTGCCACCCTTATGTACTAAAAGAAATGCAGGCTACGCAAGAGGCCGATCACGAAAAAGCCTTAACGGACTTTGACCAAGCCTTATGGGGACATATTGGCCATGTCTTTAAAAATGTCTTCCGCAGTTTAGCCAGTAGCTTATTCGGCTCACGTTGGATCGGTATTAAAGCCGATATTGATCCAGCTACCAAGCGCTATTACCAACAGATGACTCGCTTATCAAGTAACTTCGCCTTGATGGCCGATATGTGTATGGCGGTGTATGGCGGCAGCTTGAAAAAGCGCGAGAAGATCTCTGCACGTCTTGGCGATATCTTATCGCACCTATATATCGCGAGCGCCAGTCTGAAATATTATGAAGACCACGGACGCCAGCAAGATGAGCGTGATTTGCTTGATAAAGTTGTACAAGATCATTTACACCAAGCTGAAGAGGCGCTATTTAGTATCTATGCTAACTTCTCGAATCGTCCACTCGCTGGTGTATTGCGCTTAACTACGAATCTATGGGGACGGGTTTTCCCACGTTCAAACGATCGCCTTGACCGTAAGATTTGTGAGCCCCTAATGCAACCGAGTAGCTTACGCGATCGATTAACTCAAGTGTGTTATTTACCAAGCAATGAGAAAGAACCTGTTGCTGCCTTAGAAAAAGCCTTAGTGCTCAGCATTAAAGCCGAACCCATTGAAGCGAGAATTCGTGAAGATGAGAAAAATGGTTTCTTTAAAAATCAAGCTGCGGCTAACGTACGTGATATTGCCGATCTTGCCTTTGAACTAAACCGTATTAGCGAACAAGAGTATGAGTTACTCCAAGAGAGCAATCGCTTGCGCGATATTGTGATCCACGTTGATAACTTCCCGAATGATTTACGTGACCCACGTGCATTTTTAGACGTGCAACACTAAGGAATTTTTATGTCTTTTAAACCTGTGTATATCGTTGATGGTAGCCGAACACCATTTCTTAAAGTACGCAATAAGCGTGGCCCCTTTTCAGCCGGCGACCTCGCTGTACAATGTGCGCGTGCCATGATGCTACGACAGCCTTTTGCCGCTACCGAACTGAGCGAAGTGATTGTTGGTTGTGCTGCCCCTAGCCCGGATGAAACCAATATTGGTCGTGTAGTCGGCCTACGCATTGGCACTGGCGATAAGGTGCCGGCATGGACCGTGATGCGTAACTGCGCCTCGGGTATGCAAGCTATCGATTCAGCCATTAATAATATTCAGAATGGTCGTTCAGACTTAGTTCTCGCCGTCGGCACCGATGCACTCTCACGCGCCCCTCTTCTCTTTAAAGATGAGATGGTTGATTGGTTATCAGAATTCAATGGTGCCCGTTCTACTGGTCAGAAATTTAAAGCCTTGAAAAAGTTTAAATTAAACTATTTAGGACCTGTCATTGGTCTGCTAAAAGGCCTTACCGATCCAGTTGTGGGTATCTCCATGGGGCAGACTGCAGAAAACTTAGCGCATAAGTTTTCGATTACTCGCACAGAGATGGATACCTATAGTGCTCGTAGTCATGCTCGCTCAATTGCAGCGCAAAATCAACAGGCATTCGCCGCTGAGATTACACCGCTAATTGATGCTAAGGGTAATCTATATCCTGAAGATGATGGCGTACGCGCTGATTCAACTGTTGAGAAGTTAGGAAAACTGAAGCCCGTATTTGATCGCCCATCAGGCAATATTACCGCTGGTAATAGTTCACAAGTTACCGATGGTGCCTCTTGCTTATTACTAGCCTCAGAAGAAGCAGTGAAGAAATGGAATTTAAAACCTATCGGCAAAATCACCGACAGCCAATGGGCTGGCTTAGATCCTAGCCTAATGGGCTTAGGCCCAGTGCACGCAAGTGTGCCAATTATGGAGCGCAATAATTTAAGCTTAGACGATCTAGACTTATGGGAAATTAATGAAGCCTTTGCAGCACAAACCATTGCTTGTGTTAAAGCATTCAATGATGATGCCTATTGCCAAGAGCACTTCCAGCGCCCAGCAATCGGCCTAATTGATGAAAATAAATTAAACGTCGATGGCGGTGCCATTGCCCTAGGTCACCCTGTAGGTGCTTCAGGTGCACGTATCGTATTGCACCTCTTGCATGCCTTAAAGCAACGACAATTAACACGCGGTATGGCTGCTATTTGTATTGGCGGTGGCCAAGGTGGCGCCATACTCGTAGAAACGATCCAGGAGTAAGACACTATGCAAACCCTTTTACAACTTGATAACTGGACCTTGACCAAAGACGCACAGCAAATTGCTTGGTTAGTTATTGATTGCCCTGATCGTTCTGTTAATGCCCTAAGTAAACAGGTAATGGAAGAACTTGCGCAAGCACTGGATTACTTGGATAAAGACAAACCAGCTGGTCTAGTCATTCGCTCAGGTAAAAGCAATGGCTTTATTGCTGGTGCTGATATTAGTGAGTTTTCTACGATTAGTAGTCCTGCAGAAGGTCAAGCCTTAATTGAGCGCGGTTGGAATTTATTTAATCGCTTAAGCCAAGTGAAGTATCCAACCCTAGCCCTAATTCACGGCATGTGTTTAGGTGGTGGCTTAGAGCTTGCTCTGGCTTGCCGCTACCGTGTCTTAATTGACTCACCAAAACCTAGCTTAGCACTACCTGAAGTCATGTTAGGCATCTATCCTGGATGGGGTGGCGTTAAGCGCTTACCTGCATTAATCGGCCCGCAAAAAGCCATGGATATGATGTTAACAGGTCGTAGTTTGGATGCTCGTCGTGCCAAGTCTTATGGCCTTGTTGATTATGTTGTTGCACCACGTGTTGCTCTGAAAACGGCAGCTGATGTGGTCGTAAGCAAGCGCCCTGCGGCACGCGCGAAAGGCTTAAGCAAATTACTGAATACGTCGCCCTTTAAAAAAATCGTCGCCAATGGTGCCCGTAAGCAAGTGCAGAAGAAAGACCCAATGGGACATTACCCTGCTACCACAGCGATTATTGATATTTGGGAAAAGCATAATGGCAATGGTTTAGCTGATCCACAAATCGTTAACCGTTTACTCAGCTCACCGACGACGAAAAATCTGAATCGCGTCTTCCACTTACAAGAACGCTTGAAAGCGTTTGGCAAGCAAGGTGATGCCTCACGCATTCAACATGTACACGTTGTCGGGGCTGGAGTTATGGGCGGTGGCATTGCTACATGGTGTGCCTTACAAGGCATTAAAACGACGCTACAAGATACCGATTATTCGCGTATTGCTGGTGCAGTTAAACAAGCCGCTTCTCTATTTGCACGTCGTGATCGACTCAGTGCACAAGCTGCTCGTGATCGACTCATTCCCGATCCAGAGGGTCAAGGCATTGATGAAGCCGATATTGTTATTGAAGCGATTTATGAAAACCTTGAGGCCAAACAAGCTTTATATAAGCAATTGGAAGCGCGGATGAAGCCTGATGCGGTTCTGGCGACTAACACCTCAAGTCTCTCTCTAGTAGATTTACGTACGACTTTAGAGCGCCCTGAACGTTTTGTTGGTATTCACTTCTTTAACCCAGTTTCTAAGATGCCCTTGGTCGAAGTCGTCAATGCTGAAGGTACCGATCCAGAAGCACTCGCACAAGCATGTGCATTTGTCGGCAAGATTGGCAAACTCGCGCTACCTGTTAAAGACACCCCTGGGTTCCTCGTCAATGCCGTACTCGGCCCGTACATGCTTGAAGCGATGCGTGCTGTTGATGAAGGCATCGAACCAGAAGTCATTGACACAGCAATGCTACGTTTTGGTATGCCAATGGGACCGATTGAACTTGCGGATACCGTAGGTTTAGATATCGCTTTAGCCGCTGGTGCCCAATTAGCACCGGGTAGCGAGCCGCCGAAACGCTTGGTGGAACTAGTCAATCAAGGCCACTTGGGGGCAAAAACTGGGCAAGGCTTTTACTCATGGAAAGATCGTAAAGCAAGCCAATTCTCGCAACACACCATCCCAGATGGTCTTGAGAAACGCTTGGTTACCCCACTTATTGAACAAGCGCAAATTCAACTCGATAAGGGCATTATCGCTGATGCTGAACTGGTTGATGCTGGCGTCATTTTTGGCACGGGCTTTGCCCCATTCAGAGGAGGACCGTTGAATTACAAAGCAAACACATAAGTATTACCCCTTTTTAAAAAGGTCTTAACTAGTTAATGCATTATAGCTAAGACCTTTTAAGCTTAACTTAAAAAAATTACATAGACTCTTTGCTGATCGGAGAAGACACAATGCGAAATTTTAAATTGCATACATTAAGCGCTTGCTTAGGACTCATTGGTTGCGTGGGCGTTGCTCACGGTGCTGGTTTCCAACTACTCGAACAAAATGCGAGCGGCCTAGGCGTAGCCTACGCAGGCTCAGCTGCCATTGCTGATAACGCCAGCACAATTTACTTTAACCCGGCTGGTATGACACGCTTACCAGGCTTGAACATTTCAGTTGGTGGCAACCTAATTCGCCCATCATTTAAATTCAAGAATGACGGTCGTTCAACTATCCCAACCGCTTTAGGTCGCTCTCCGTATCCACACGCACTTGGCGGTACTGGTGGCGATGCGGGTGGTTGGGCCTTGTTACCGAACATGTATGTAAGCTATCAAGCCACAGATCGCGTTTACTTAGGTCTTGGTGTTGGTGCGCCATTTGGCTTAAAAACAGAATATGATGATGATTGGATGGGTCGCTTCCACTCGAAATCGTTTGATATTAAAACTTATAATATCAACCCATCGATTGCCTTTAAAGCTAGCCCTACTTTCTCAGTCGGTGTTGGTCTTAACGTTCAATATATTGATGCAACCTACAGGAAAAGTAATGTAGCACCTATTGGTCTCCATCCATTAGACGGCCAGCCTATCTTCAGTAATGCTGAGTCGAAAAGTGAGTTGACCAATACAGGCTTTGGTTGGAACGTTGGCTTCATGTATGAGCCAAGTGAAAACACTCGCGTTGGTTTAAGCTACCGTTCTCGTGTTAAGCATAAAACCTCAGGTAAGAGTCATATCCAAGTCATGACACCGATGGGCGTAGCTGCTGATATGCGTGTGGATGCAAAAGCGACCGTATCATTACCTGATACCGCCATTCTTTCTGGCTACCACCGTCTTAATGATCGTTGGGAAATCTTAGGTGATGTGTCATGGACGGGTTGGAGCAGCATTCCTGAACTAACCTTACGTAATGCAACAACGCCTCCACAAGAAACTAAATTAGATCTGAAATTTAAGGATTCTTGGCGCATTGCCGTTGGTGCACAATACCAATTAAACGACAGCTGGAAACTCAAAGGTGGCGTAGCTTGGGACCAATCACCTGTACAGAAAACCTCGCATCGTCCAGCTTCATTACCGGATAATGACCGTTACTGGTTAAGTATTGGTGCTCAATACAAACCAAGCGAGAACACCACTTTGGATGTAGGTTACACATATTTAATCGTACCTAGTTCTAAAGTTGACAACACTAACGGTAACGAGGCATTGTATGGTCGCTTAAGCGGTAGATATAAAGCGAATGCACATATTCTAGGTCTCCAACTATCTCACCGCTTTTAATGCTATAAACTAGTAATAAAAGTCACACAATAAATACATAGGACAATAGGAGACAGCATAATGGATAGGATCTGGTTAAAAAATTACCCCGCAGGGGTTCCAGCCGATATTGATGTCAATACATATCGCTCTTTGGTGGAAGTACTCGAAGAGGCTACTGGAAAATTTACGCATAATACGGCGTTCATCTCTATGGGTGTGAAAATCACCTATAAGGAATTGGATGAACAATCATTGGCTTTTGCCGCTTGGCTACAAAGCCAAGGCTTAACGCCAGGTATGCGCGTAGGACTGATGATGCCTAACATCTTGCAATACCCTATTGCCCTATTTGGTATTTTACGTGCTGGTGGCACGGTCGTTAACTTTAACCCCATGTACACCACCCATGAGGTTGAACACCAGATCAAAGACTCTGGCTGTGAAATTATGGTGGTGGTTGAAAACTTTGCCTTAACCTTACAGAAGGCCTTACCCAACACACCAAGTGTGCGTAAAGTCGTCGTCGCTTCAATTGGCGGTATGTTAGGCTTCAAAGGAAAAATCGTCAACTTCGTGCTACGCCATATTAAAAAAATGGTACCTGCTTGGGATATCCCTGGTCACGAACGCTTTAACGATGTTCTAAAAACGGGTAGCAATCTGACGTTTAAACCTGTTCAGATTGGTCATGAGGATCATGCCTTTTTACAGTACACCGGTGGTACCACAGGTGTGCCTAAGGGCGCTATTCTGACTCATCGCAATATGGTAGCCAACCTGATGCAAGCCTATTCATGGGTTCGCTCCTACACAGAAGATGGTAAGGATCTGGTGGTTACAGCCCTTCCTCTCTACCATATCTTTGCACTGACAGCGAACTGCTTAACCTTTATGCGCTTAGGTGCGGCCAACCTCTTAATCGTCAACCCACGCGATATTAAGGGTTTCGTTAAGGAATTAGGCCAATATAGATTTACCGCATTCACAGGGGTGAATACCTTATTTAATGCCCTAATGAATAATGAGGATTTTAAGCAGAACAAATTTAGCGGATTGAAATTAGTACTAGGCGGCGGTATGGCCGTACAGAAAGCTATCGCTGAAAAATGGGAAGCCGTCACTGGTGGCCCACTGGTTCAAGCCTACGGCCTATCAGAGACCTCACCTGCCGTGACAATCAATCCCTTTGACCTTAAAGAGTTTACAGGTTCAATTGGTTTACCTATTTCATCAACACTAGTCAAAATTGTCGATGATGATGGTAATACCTTACCACTCGGTGAAGTGGGTGAAATCCTCGTGCATGGACCACAAGTCATGAAGGGATACTGGAACCGCCAAGACGAAACCGATAAGGTGTTTGACTCAGAAGGCTTCTTACGTACTGGCGATATGGGCTATATGGATGAAGGTGGTTTTATTTTCTTGGTTGACCGTAAAAAAGATATTATTATTGTCTCTGGCTTTAACGTCTATCCAAATGAAGTAGAAGATGTAGTCAGCCGCCATCCTGGTATTCTTGAAGTTGCTGCAGTAGGTGTCGATAATGGTGCTATGGGTGAACTCGTTAAACTCTTCGTGGTGCGTAAAGACCCTGCTCTAACAGAACAAGAAATTATTAAATTCTGTCGTGAGGAACTCACCAATTACAAGGTTCCAAAACAAATTGAATTTGTTGATGAATTACCGAAGAACAATGTCGGTAAGATCTTACGTCGTAAATTGCGTGATATTCATCAATCGTAAGTAAGGCATCCATCTTGAGAACGGTATCAATGATACGGTATCAATCTTAAGTGAGATGCATAAATAAGTATTGCGCATAAATTAAGGCTCCTC
>CAYFVY010000077.1:0-3407 GCA_964346715.1 uncultured Pelistega sp.
GGCAAGCTAATTGTACTTTATGACGATAATGGTATTTCTATTGATGGTCAGGTAGATAACTGGTTTGCGGACGACACACCAAAACGTTTTGAAGCGTATGGTTGGAACGTAATCCGTAATGTTGACGGCCACGAGATTGATGCGGTTGACCAAGCTATTGCTCATGCTAAAGCCCAGGCACAATCTGGCCAGACAGGTCCTACCTTGATTTGCTGTAAAACAGAGATCGGTAAGGGCTCACCGAATATGGTGGGTACTGAAAAAGTTCACGGCTCACCATTAGGAGCTGCGGAAATCGAATTAACACGTCAAGCGATTAACTGGGATAGTCCAGCATTTGTTATTCCTGGTGCTATTGCACAAGCCTGGAATCATGAGCAAGCGGGTGCCCGTGTACAAGCTGCCTGGGAACATGGTTTTGCTGACTATAAGCAAGCACACCCTGAATTGGCTGCTGAGCTTTCTCGCCGTATGCAAGGTGCTTTACCTGCAGACTTTGACGCTAAATTTGCTACATACTTGCAAGAAACTGTGGCCAAGGCTGAAACGGTTGCTTCACGTAAGGCATCACAGTTTGCGATTACTGCTTTAGCTGAGATCTTGCCAGAATTTTTAGGTGGTTCAGCTGACCTTACAGGTTCAAACTTTACTGACTGGAAAGGCGTAACTCCTGTGCGTGTTGGTCAAGCAGGCCGCCATATCAACTACGGTGTGCGTGAGTTTGGTATGGCAGCAATCATGAATGGTCTTGCTTTACATGGTGGTTTCCTACCATTTGGCGGCACATTCTTAACCTTCTCTGATTACTCACGTAATGCTATTCGTATGGCAGCTTTGATGAAGCAACGCGTAGTGCACGTGTTTACACATGACTCTATTGGTCTGGGTGAAGATGGTCCAACCCACCAGTCGATTGAGCATGCTGCAAGCTTGCGTCTTATCCCTAATCTTGACGTTTGGCGCCCATGTGATACTGTAGAGACTGCGGTGGCTTGGCAGTCTGCAGTTAGTCGTCCAACAAGCTTAGGCATGAATGTTCAAGCAGGTGGTCCAAGCGCACTTTTATTATCGCGCCAGAATTTAGCGTTTGTAGAGCGTGATGAGCAGAGTTTGGCCCAAATCGCCCAAGGTGGCTATGTATTGCGTGATGCGGCTGAAGCTAAAGCCGTGATTATCGCTACAGGTTCAGAAGTTGAGTTAGCGCTGAAAGCACAGGCTCAACTACAAGAAGAAGGCATTGCGGTACGTGTCGTATCAATGCCAAGTACTAACGTCTTTGATCGCCAAACAGCTGATTATCGTGATGCCGTCTTACCGAAAGACTTGCCATGTGTCGCTGTGGAAGCAGGATGCACTGGCGGATGGTACAAATATACAGGTCGTAATGGTGCTGTGGTGGGGATTGATTCGTATGGTGAATCAGCTCCAGCAGGCGTATTATTTAAGCATTTTGGTTTAACGGCAGAGAATGTTGCTCAAGCCGTCAAACAAGTTTTATAACTAGGAGATTATGCAATGACAATCCGTGTTGCAATTAATGGCTACGGCCGTATTGGTCGTAATATTTTACGTGCTCACTATGAAGGTGGCAAAAAGCACGATATTGAAATCGTCGCAATTAATGACTTGGGTAACCCAGACACGAACGCACATTTAACCCAATATGACACAGCACACGGCCGTTTTCCTGGTACCGTTACTGTAGAAGGTGATTACATGGTTGTTAATGGCGACAAGATTCGCGTATTAGCCAACCGTAACCCTGCTGAATTACCATGGGGTGAGTTGAATGTTGACGTAGTACTTGAGTGTACAGGTTTCTTCACAAGCAAAGAAAAAGCCTCAGCTCACTTGGCTGGTGGTGCTAAGAAAGTAATCATCTCTGCACCAGGCGGTAAAGACGTTGACGCTACCGTTGTATACGGCGTAAACCACGACGTATTGAAAGCGACTGATACCGTGATTTCTAATGCTTCTTGTACAACTAACTGCTTGGCTCCATTAGTGAAGCCATTGCACGAAGCAATCGGTGTGGAAACAGGTTTGATGACCACTATTCACGCCTACACGAATGACCAAGTATTAAGTGACGTTTATCACGAAGACTTGCGTCGTGCGCGTTCTGCAACAATGAGCATGATTCCTACCAAGACTGGTGCTGCCGCTGCAGTTGGTCTAGTATTACCTGAGTTGAATGGCAAATTAGACGGTTACGCAATGCGTGTACCAACTATCAACGTGTCTATGGTTGACTTAACATTTATCGCCTCACGTGATACCACAGTTGAAGAAGTGAATAGCATTCTTAAGAAAGCATCTGAAGAAGGCCCACTAAAAGGTATTCTTGCTTATAACTCAGCACCATTAGTATCAATCGACTTTAACCACAACCCAGCTTCTAGCACATACGATGATACATTAACGAAAGTTTCTGGTCGTTTAGTTAAAGTTGGCTCTTGGTATGATAACGAATGGGGTTTCTCTAACCGCATGTTAGATACCACAGTTGCATTGATGACAGCGAAGTAATTGCTCGTCTGAAGTGAAGAGGTAATATATAACGGCACGCTGTAATAGGGTGCCGTTTTTTTCTAAGATTTACAGGATTAAAATAAGATGCTTAAGGTAAAAACATTATCCTCATTAGCGCAAGCTGGTGAATTAAAAGGTAAGCGCGTATTTATTCGTTCGGATTTAAACGTACCTTTCAATGATAAGGGTGAAATCACCGAAGACACGCGTATTCGCGCCTCCGTGCCAGCCATACAGTTGGCTCTTGATGCAGGTGCAGCTGTGATGGTGACATCACATTTAGGTCGTCCGATCGAAGGGCAGATCAACCCAGGTGATAGTCTTGCGCCTGTGGCTGAGCGTCTATCTAGCTTGATGGGACGTGAGGTGAAGCTGGTACAAAACTGGGTAGAAGGCGTGGACCTGAATCCAGGTGAGGTGGTGCTTTTAGAAAACTGTCGTTGCAATGTTGGTGAGAAGAAAAATAGTGAAGAACTCTCAAAGCAAATGGCAGCTTTATGCGATGTGTATGTGAATGATGCCTTTGGTACTGCACACCGTGCAGAAGCAACGACACATGGTATTGCTCGTTTTGCTCCAGTGGCCTGTGCCGGCCCATTATTAGAAGCAGAACTAACAGCTCTAGGCCGCGCTTTGAAAGAACCTAAGCGTCCATTAGTTGCAATTGTTGGTGGCTCGAAAGTATCAACTAAGCTTTCTATCTTGCAATCTTTAGCTGAGAAAGTTGACCAATTAGTGGTGGGTGGCGGCATTGCTAACACCTTCATGTTGGCCAATGGTCTAAATATTGGTAAGTCTTTGGCGGAGCCCGATCAAATTGATCAAGCTCGTGCCGTCATGCGCATGATGGAAAATCGTGGTGCAAGTGTGCCGAT
>CAYFVY010000077.1:3507-6385 GCA_964346715.1 uncultured Pelistega sp.
TTTAATATCGCTGATAAGGTGGGATATATTTCTACAGGTGGTGGCGCTTTCTTAGAGTTTTTAGAAGGTAAAGTCCTACCAGCCGTTGAGATTTTAGAACAGCGTAATAGCTAAATCACAGCTAACTCAGCCTAATTAGCGTGAGGTCAAGCGCTATTTAATTGAAGTTCGTAAAAAAGGTCACGTTTTTCATACAAGCGTGACCTTTTGCCACTATACTTGACAGTAATTAATAATATTGATGTAGGCAAATACTAGAAATACTTTGTGCTAAGGGAGTCGCAAATGAGTCGGTTTAACAAAATATTGTTGAGTTTCTTGCTATCGGGTGCTGCTTTGCAAGCACAAGCAGCAAGTATTAATACGTTTAGCCCAGAAGGCGATGTGGCTGAAGTATTTAATGTCAAAGTTGGCTTTGCGGAATCAGTTATTGCACTTGGCCAGACCGACTCAGTGGCTCCTGTGCAAATTGAATGTAATGGGCAAGCGCTTTTAGGTGATGCTAAATGGGTAGACACGAAAAATTGGCAATTAGATTTAGAGCCACCATTACGCTCAGGTATGGATTGCCAAGCGAGTATCAACCCGAATTTTACTGATATTCAAGGCAAGCCCTTAACTAAAACCGCACCGATTCGTTTTAGCACTGGTGATATCCGATTAGTGCAGACAAATCCTTGGGCCGATCAAGAAGTGGATGAGGATCAAGTTTGGGTCTTAAGATTCGACTCACCAATTAAAGCCGGTTCATTACAAGAACGTGCAGTATGTGCCCTTGATGGATTGGGTGAGCAAATACCCGTCCGTCTTATTGAAGGAAAAGAGAGAGATTCCATACTAGAGACCTTATATTACTCGGAGGAAGAACAGAAGAATCTGCAACTCGTACAATGTAGTCGCAATCTTCCAAGTCAGAGTAAGGTCGCTTTAATCGTACAAGCTGGTTTGGAGGCTGAGAGTGGTTGGTTAAATCGTAAAGCGATTACACGCAACTATGAGGTGCGTCAACCATTTACGGCCTCGATGAAGTGTTCGCGCGCAAAACCTAGTTCCTTTTGCTCTCCGCTCGGTGATATCGATGTGGTTTTCAGTAGCCCAATTAAGGCGCAAGATAGTCACCTTGTAAAGTTAATGGTTGATGGTAAAGAAGTGACTCCTGAAGTTAACTTTGGTGGGGATAAGAGTTTAAACGAAGGCTCAGTTCATACCGTCACCTTTAATGGTCCTTTCCCTCCGAATGCTAATTTTTTAATTACGTTGCCTAAGGGACTGCGTGATGATGCAGGGCGCGCCTTAGCGAATGCAGATAAATTCCCGATTAACACTAAGTTAGATAATTTTCCGCCCTTATTAAAATTTGCCTCGGGTGACTTTGGCATTATTGAGAGCTATGCTGAAGCAGAACCAGGTGCTGACTTAAAACAACATCCGGCTTTAGTCCCTCTAACGATTCGTAATATCGAAAAAGACTTTAAGCTTAAAGGCTTGGCCTATGACGCAGGTAAGGTAGATGTGCTTAAGATTGAGGATGATCTTGAGGCACTGCGATGGATGAAACATGTCAGTTATTTTGAGCAAGGCAAGATGACCTTGAGCAATATTAACCGCTATCTCAAAGATTTAGAGTTAAATTATAACGACACTAAGGAAGCTGAGATTGATGTGCGTAATTTCTCACTTTTAGGGAAAGACAAACGCGCAATCAGTATGGACTTGCCGAGTTTAGCCGACAGTAAGAATGAGGCTGAGGTCATTGGCATCCCAATTGATAAGCCTGGATTCTATGTCTTGGAGGCAAGCTCTGCAACCTTAGGTAAGAACCTAACCTTAAGTGGCGAGCCAATGTACGTGCGTAGTGCAGTCTTAGTCACGAATTTATCAACACATCTTAAATGCAGTGAACAAGGTGCGATGGCATGGGTGACTCGTCTTAGTGATGGGCAGCCAGTGACTAACGCTCAAGTACAGTTGTTTACCGATGATGGCACTAAAGTTGCGAGTGGTAAAACCAATGAACACGGTGTTTACAATTATCAAGGTAACGTTATTAGCTGCTATAGACTCTGGGCTAGCACCAAGATTGATGCAAATCATCCACAGAGTTATGGTTACACCGACTATTCTTTAGTTTCGAATCAGTGGAATGATGGTATTCAAACATGGATGTTTAATCTGCCCAATGAATATAATTATTCAGGAGCAGGTGGTGAACCGTCATTAATTACGCATACTTTATTAGATCGAACCTTGTTTAGAGCGGGTGAGACGGTCTCTATGAAGCATTATATTCGCTTGCAAACAAAAGACGGCTTAGTTGCCCCTGTAAGCGGACGAGATAATTTACCGAACGAAGTAGTGATTAATTTAATGGCTTTGGATGAAGAGGTTCGTCTGCCATTGAAGTGGGACAAAACCGCTAGCGGTGGCTTGCAAGCCCTGAGTACATGGAAGATCCCAGAAAATAGTAAGAACGGTGAATATACCGTTTATTTACAGCATAACGAGAAGACAGTAGATAGCCAGAATAATGCTCAATTTAGAGTTGAAGAGTTTAAGTTACCCTTATTGAATGGCACGATCCAACTCAGTAGTGAGCAACAAGTTGGTTCTGTTCTCGTCAATCCACAAGTGGTCAATGCGAATATTCAGCTTAACTACATTGTTGGCGGTGGTGCGACAGAGTTACCGATTCAAGTATCTGCAATGCTGAGTCCTAGTGCTTTGCAATTTAACCAGCTGAATCAGTTTTCGTTTAATTCTTTACCAGAACAAGCATCTGAGGCCAGTAATCGCAAAATTGTGTTGGATAAACAAGCGGCTGTCCTAGATGCGAATGGTCATGTGAGCTTAGCAATTAGTGGTCTTGGTGAATTAAAAA
>CAYFVY010000077.1:6395-9947 GCA_964346715.1 uncultured Pelistega sp.
TTTGATTGTTGAAGTCAGTTTTATGGATCCCAACGGGCAGATTCAGACAATCACACAAACAAGCTCACTGGTGCCCGCAGCGATTCTAACGGGAATTCAAGCTGAATACGCCTATCTACCAGGTAAGGAAGCGACGTTTAAGGTTGTGACCGTGGACCCTTCGGGCAAGGTGCAAGCTAATATTCCTGTGGCGATTAAAGCCATGCGAAGTGATTACTTAGTTGTTCGTAAGCGTTTGCTCGGTGGCTTTTATACCTATGATTTCCAACAGCTTAGCGAAGAACTTGGCTCCTTGTGCCAAGGGACGAGTGATGAATTTGGGCGCTTTGAGTGTAAAGTCCAGTTGCAACACCAAGGCGAAATTACCTTATTTGCCACAGTTGAGGATGCTCATAAAAATAGCTACACCGCTCAAGCAAGCACATACGTAGATGAGTGGGCTTATTGGTTAGGTTTAAGTGATACCGATCGCAGCGATATTATTGCAAACAAATCAAGTTATCAAGTTGGTGAAGAGGCGGTTTTTGATGTGCGTATTCCTTTTCAAGAGGCGACTGCTTTAGTGGCAATCGAACGTGAAGGGATTATTGATTATCGTGTAATGCCTCTCGGTAAGGATAACGCCAAAGTCACCTTAAAAATTGAACCAGAATGGGCTCCAAATGCTTATGTTTCTGTTTTAGCAATTCGTGGTCGTATTCGTGGTGAACGAGATGATTCAGGAGTCGTCTGGAGTAGTGACCCAGGCCAGTCAAGAGGTGCTAATGCCTTGGTTGATTTAGCCAAGCCATCGTTCCGCTTCGGGATTGCGGCTTTCTCTGTCATTAATCCAGAACAACAGTTAACAGTTAAGTTGCAGATGGATAAGCCAAATTATCAGATCCGTCAAAAAGCTCAAGTGGCTGTCGAGGGATTATTAGCCGATGGTAAACCCGCGGCTAAAGCTAATGTGGCTGTATTTGTTGTTGATAAAGCGCTTTTAGAACTTTCTGAGAATAACACTACAGATTTGTATAAAGCCTTGATGCGAGAGCGTCGCCTAAATGTTGAAACATCGACAGCACAATCTGAAGTAGTTGGTCGTCGTCATTATGGCCGTAAAGCGGTTCCGGCTGGCGGTGGTGGTGGCCGCGCACCAACTCGAGAGTTGTTTGATAGTTTGGTGTTTTGGCGTGGTAATGTCGTGTTAGATGAACACGGCAAGGCCACGGTAGACTTCAGCCTGAATGACAGCATCAGCAAATTTGAAGTGGTTGCTGTGGCTGATCTTGGTCAAGATAAGTTTGGTCAAGCTAAGATGGATTTTGTCAGTACACAAGATCTACAGTTGATTTCTGGTTTGCCTTTATTATCACGTGACCGTGATCAATTCCAAGCGCCTCTGACCTTGCGTAATGCGACTGCACAAGAGATGCAGGTAACGGTTAAAGCTAAAGCGTTGCGTGGTAGTACACCGATTCAAGCTCTAGCAGATCAACAAGTAACGATCCCAGCCAATAGTTCGAAGACCTTATATTGGGAAGTATTGCCGATACAGCTGTCAGACACGGATACACGTCAGACAATTAATTGGCAGTTTGATGCTCAAGCAAGTACAGGGGCTCGTGATAGCATTCGTATTAAGCAAGATGTGATTAGTCATGTTCCAGTGACCACTCGACAGTCTGCTTTAATGTCGGTGCCAGCAGGAGAGTCATTGCCTGCTTTAGATGTGCAGCTACCGAAGAATGCCTTGCGTCTGAATGATAAGTGGCGTGGTGGTGTGCAAGTCAATTTGCAAGCGAGCTTAGCTGCAAGTCTAGAAGGCGCACGTCAGTTCTTTATTGACTATCCGTATACATGTTTTGAACAACGCTCATCCATTGCCATTGGCTTAAATAACCAAGAGCGCTGGAATGGTTTGATGGACGAGCTGAATGTACATCTCGATCAATATGGCTTGGTGAAATACTTCCCATCGATTCATTTGCCAGGTAGTCCCGTCTTAACGGCGTATCTACTTTCAGTATCGGCTGATGCACGTAAATTAGGCTGGGATTTCAAACTGCCAGCACAAGCACAAGAGCGTATGCTGAATGCTTTAGTCAATGTAGTGAACGGTAAGTTACCGATGTATGATTGGATGCCAAAAGAGCAGAATAACCGTTTACGTTTAAACTTAGTGGCTGCTTTAGCTCGTTATAATATGGCGACTATCGATATGGTTAAGCGTTATTCGATAGATCAGAATTACAGCAGTGATAGCTTGCTCGATCTGTACACGATTGTGCAGAGCTTCCAGTCTTATCCGGATAAAGAAGCAAGCTTGAAACAAATCAGTCAAGCGCTTATGCAGCGTTTAGATCGTCAAGGCACGCAGATGGTTTTCCATGAACGTGAGGGTTTAGATGATTTATGGTGGATGATGATGGATCGTCGTGTCATGCAAGCCAAGCTGCTCTTTACGATGATGAATGAAGCAAGTTGGGCTGAAGATATTCCATATTTAGTCCAAGGTTTAGTAAAAATGCAAAATCGTGGCCAGTGGGGCACGACGACTGCCAATCTATGGGCAATCTTGGCGATGAATCATTTTTCAGCAAGCCATGAAAAAGTGCCTGCTGAGGGTGCTGTGAGCATGAGCTTGGCGGGAAGTGATTATGCTGAACCGAATACATGGGAAAACCTAGGTCTCAAACAAAAAATCTTAGCACCATGGCGCGGTGAGGCTCCGGCACAATTAGATCTTAAGCTGGAAGGCAAAGGGCGTGTTTGGGCAACTGTATCAGCCATGGCGGCGGTTGAGTCCACTGAACCACAGTATGCGGGTTATAAGATCAAGAGAGTTGTGGAGCCTATTTCTCAGGCAGTAGCAGGCGAATGGCATGTGGGTGATACCTATCGTGTGAAGTTGGAGATTGATGCGATGAGTAGTATGACTTGGGCTGTGCTTAGCGATCCAATTCCGGCGGGAGCCACAATCTTAGGTAGTGGCTTAGGTCGTGACTCTGTGATTGAGAACCAAGTTAAAGAAGCGGATTGGTGGTCAGGCCCAAGCTTTATTGAACGTAAGAGCGAAGTATATCGTGCTTACTATGGTTACTTGCCAAGTGGTAAACATACTCTTGAGTATGCGGTTCGACTTAATACAGAAGGGAGTTTTGTCTTGCCAAGCACTCGTATTGAAGGGCTCTATGCACCTGAAACCTATGGTGAGTTACCGAATGCGGCCATGCAAATTAAAACACGCTAAAGTAAGGCACTGTATAGCAAAGCTCTGCTGAGTAGTCGACTAGCCAGGTACTTTACTTGGCTAGTTGGTTTAGGCTTGATAGTGTTTTTTATCATGCGAGGGTATGCTGCAGCCATCGCCGTACCAAGCTTTGCCAGTATCAAGCAAGCAAGTGCAAGTTCCTATGTGACGATTGCCGATAGACAGGGGCAAGTCATAGAACGTTTAAGAGAGAACTTCTTAGAGCGAAAGGTTGATTGGTTCTTACTCGAAGACTTTTCTCCTGAGCTGATTCAAGCCGTACTGGATTCTGAAGATCGACGCTTTTACTCACACTGGGG
>CAYFVY010000078.1:0-1474 GCA_964346715.1 uncultured Pelistega sp.
TGTGCATTCTCATAATTAATCCTTTATATTTAATGGTAGTCTTGGTAATCAACAACTTCAGCATGGCCATTTTCAAGTCGAAATGTTATACGCCAACTACCACTAACCTTTACACTCCAATGATTTTTTAAGCTCCCTTGCAGCTGATGAAGTCCCCAACCTGGAATATTCATATCCCCGATGCTGCTCGCACTGCCAAGTCGAGCTAAAATTTTTGCTATTTTTGAAGCATGAACGGCCTGAATTCCTGCTTTACTGCCCGTTAAATAGAATTTTTCCAATCCTTTATGACTAAAAGAAATGATCATTTATTATTTCTCTCTTAAGTATTGTAGCGCATAACGCTACAATACACAATGAAAACTTATATATTGAAATTACATCATGGAAAATTCTTTTATTAAGAAAAACTAATTAAGTTTATCCATCCTACTTTATACTTAGCATAAGTCGAGCGATAATAGGCATCACTCAAACCTCTTCGCCAACTCACTTGGCTTTAAGCCAATATCCACCGCTTGGCTAAGTTGATGCGCCAAAGCAATCAATCGCGCTTCAGCTAAGGGCTTACCGATTAACTGCACCCCCATTGGCAAACCACGGCTATCTAAGCCTATGGGCATATTCACAATCGGCAATCCCAAATAACTCAAAGGTCTAGTCAGGCAAGTCAGTTGCGGCACCAAGGTATGCGCATTATTATTTAAAGCCATATCAAAGTCGGCAATCTTTGGCGTGAGCATCGGTAAGGTCGGCAAGACTAAGACATCAATCTCAGCAAACACCTCATCGACAAACTTCTTTAACATAACGGGGCGTAATTGCGTTGCTTCCATATAACGAATCGCTGGTATCACTAGACCAGCCTCAGTGCGTGCAAAAACGCCTTGCGAAAAATCATTCGGTGTTTTCGCCTTATTAGCATAATGCACCTGCGCCGCCTCTACCTTAGAGAACACATCGCCTAAGTGATATAAAGCACCCCACTCCTTAAACTCACGAGTAGACTCCACCTGAAATTGCGAAGCAACTATGCGCATAAACGAATTTAAGCTACTTGAGACTTCCTCATGCAGCTCATTCGCTGTTTGTAAAATTGCAAGCTTAGAGCCGATATGCGCACCTTCAAGTGCTACCAAATAATGGGGTTTGTACATACCCATCGTTGCGCCATCCATAGGATCTTCGCCAGCAATCACGTCCATCATATACGCCAGATCACGAGCGGTGCGCGTCAAAGGCCCAATTGCATCAGCAGACACAGAGCGAGGCAGAATCCCGTAGCGTGAGACTCGCCCAAAGCCTGGACGCAGTCCAAATAGACCATTCAATGCAGCGGGAATACGAATGGAGCCACCAGTATCCGTGCCAATACTGGCAAACGCGCAACCTGTCGCCACGGCAGTTCCTGAGCCACTAGAAGAGCCGCCTGAAATATACTCAGGATTCCAAGCGTTCTTACCATCACCGAAAA
>CAYFVY010000078.1:1484-4182 GCA_964346715.1 uncultured Pelistega sp.
ATTATGCCCCGATGGCCCCGCCATTAACTCACTTAAGTGAAGGCGCCCAATCTCTACACCCCCCGCCTGCTCTAAACGATCCACCACAGTTGCCGTGACTGTATCTGGCTCTCGCTTAAGCTGACTTCCAGCAGTCATCACTCGCCCAAGTTCAGCACAACAATCCTTATAGGCCATTGGCACACCCTAAATAGGAGAGGTACGCGAACCAACATCTGCCGCTTGAGCTTGTTGCATCGCCTTTTGCCCCCTAATTTCTATAAAGGCATTCAGCTTAGGATTGATACGCTCAGCCCGCTCTAGCGCCAGCGTCGTTAGCTCTTGAGAAGAGAGTTTCTGTGCGGCAAGCAACTCACTTACCGCCGATATATCCAGATCCAAAGGGTTCATAGTCATTCTGTACTTAATGTTGTCATAGTGTGTTTAATACTTTGTTCTTAATACGCCCTATTGGTTTCATCTTCAAGCAACTTAATCTGATCTTTAACGTCAATCATCGCTTGAAGAGGGTGTAAATATTGCGCTGACAATCGAGCAATTGTGTCATTAATTTGCTTCACTTCCCGCACCACCGTCTCAGCCTCAGCACGAGAAGTGATGCCGTAAAGTTCATTAATCTGAATCGCTAAGCTATCACGAAACATGTCACTTGCTTGGCTCGTTGAATTTTTACTTTTGTTCGTAGATGCTTCATTCCTACGTATTGAATTTCTGCTTCCAAGCATTGAAACTTTGCTTCTAATTATTGAGTTTCAATACCTGCGGCCTTGATGACAGATGGCCAACCAACAAACCTTACCACAATCCTGTTCCATCGACACAATCTATTACAAGCCACACCTCTCGCACAAATCAACAAAATGCAATACTATATATCTCATCTACTTAAAGAAAACTCGCAAGCTAAATACTTTATTAAGCGCCAGCAAATAACTCCCCCTTGACCTTCCCATCATGTCAAGCTTTAAGCTAGTTCCATAGTTGTTAAATCCCCTAAAGGTCTGCATATGGAAATCACAAAATCACAACAGCCCCTTTATCGTGAAACTCTCTCTATCCAAGGCATGACTTGCGCTTCCTGCGTCGGTCGTGTCGAACGTGCGCTGAGCAAGGTGCCTGGTGTTGACAGTGCTGTCGTCAATCTGGCAACCGAGAAAGCCACCATCACTTCGTCCCAGCCTCTTGATCATCAAAACCTTGTCAATGTCGTAAAGAAGGCGGGTTACGAGGTGCTTCCTGCGAAACCGATAGAGCTATCCATTGATGGTATGACCTGCGCATCGTGCGTGGCGCATGTGGAGCGCGCCTTGGCTAAAGTTCCAGGTGTACAGCAAGCAACGGTGAATTTAACGACCGAACGTGCTTGGGTGCAGGCCAGTGACAATGCCTCCACCGAGGCCTTGATTCAAGCGATTGCCAAGGCGGGCTACTCCGCCAAACTGATCACACAAAGTCAAACTGATGCGCAAGCTGATTTTCAAGGTAAGAAAGCCGAAGAAGAGCGTCTCTTAAAGCGTGATTTATGGATTTCTCTTGCCCTCTCTTTGCCCGTCTTTATCCTGGAGATGGGCTCGCACATGATCCCCGCCTTCCACCATTGGGTCATGCACACCATCGGCCAATATCCGAGCTGGATTATTCAGTTTGTATTGACGACTTTGGTGCTGATTTTTCCTGGTCGTCGCTTTTATGAAAAAGGCATCCCTGCCCTATTCCGTCTAGCGCCTGATATGAACTCCTTGGTTGCGGTCGGTACCTTGGCCGCTTATGGTTTCTCGCTGGTGGCCACTTTTCTGCCGCAACTTTTGCCGCAAGGCACCGTGCATGTCTATTATGAGGCAGCTGCGGTAATCGTCTCACTCATTCTTTTGGGGCGCTATTTTGAGGCCAAAGCCAAAGGCCGCACCTCGCAAGCCATCCAGCACTTGGTCGGTATGCAAGCCAAAACCGCTCGCATCCACCGCGATGGTCAGATACTTGAAGTCCCCGTCGCCGAGGTGGTTCTGGGCAACTTGGTAGAAATCCGCCCCGGCGAGCGCATCCCTGTTGACGGCGAGGTGCTTGAAGGTCAAAGCTATGTGGATGAGTCCATGATTACCGGTGAGCCTGTTCCTGTTGACAAAGGGCTTGGCCATCAAGTTGTCGGCGGTACTGTAAATCAAAACGGTACCTTAACGATACGTGCAAGTGCCATTGGAGAGTCTTCTGTCCTAGCACAAATCATCCGTATGGTTGAGCAAGCGCAAGGCTCTAAATTGGCCATTCAAGCCTTAGTCGATAAAGTCACGATGTGGTTCGTACCCGCGGTCATGTTCTTAGCAGCGGTGACTTTTGTCATCTGGTTCACTTTTGGCCCCGAACCCGCCTTGACCTTTGGCTTGGTGAATGCAGTTGCCGTGCTGATTATCGCCTGCCCTTGCGCCATGGGCTTAGCGACACCAACATCGATTATGGTCGGCACGGGACGCGGTGCAGAGATGGGCGTGCTATTTCGAAAAGGCGAAGCCTTGCAGCTTTTACAGGAAGTGCAAGTGGTTGCCGTCGATAAAACAGGCACCTTGACCGAAGGCAAGCCCAGCTTGACTGACTTTCAGGTACAGAGCGGCTTTGATGAAGCCGAAACCTTACGTTTAGTCGCTTCCGTTGAAAGCAAATCGGAGCATCCAATTGCCGTTGCCATTGTGCAAGCAGCGCTAGA
>CAYFVY010000078.1:4282-9930 GCA_964346715.1 uncultured Pelistega sp.
TTGAAAGCAAATCGGAGCATCCAATTGCCGTTGCCATTGTGCAAGCAGCGCTAGAAAGAGGCCTCACACTTGCCTCAGTGGATAAATTTGAATCATTAACAGGTTTAGGTATCAAAGCTGAAGCCGAAGGCCATAGCATACAGATTGGCGCTGACCGTTATATGCAGCAGTTGGGATTGGATGTGAGCGCATTTAGCGAAGTAGCACAGCGCCTTGGCGAAGAAGGCAAGACGCCCATGTATGCTGCCATTGATGGGCGCCTAGCCGCCATTATTGCGGTGGCCGATCCGATTAAAGAGTCGACCTATGCCGCGATTCGTTCGCTCCATCAACAGGGACTTAAAGTGGCCATGCTAACAGGTGATAATCGCCATACCGCACAGGCGATTGCCAAGCGTTTGGATATCGATCAAGTTGAGGCCGAAGTCTTACCTGGTGGCAAAGTCGACACCTTAAAACAGTTGCAAAAACAATATGGTCGCGTGGCTTTTGTCGGTGACGGCATTAACGATGCGCCCGCCCTCGCCCAAGCAGACGTTGGCTTAGCCATTGGTACAGGGACTGATGTTGCGATTGAAGCTGCTGACGTGGTGCTAATGTCAGGTAATTTGCAAGGCGTATCGAATGCAATTGCCTTAAGCAAAGCCACCATGCGCAATATTCGCCAGAATTTGTTTTGGGCCTTTATCTATAATATTGCCTTGATACCCATTGCCGCAGGTGTACTATATCCGAAGTGGGGAATTTTATTATCACCCATATTTGCCGCAGGCGCCATGGCCTTATCATCGGTATTTGTGTTAGGCAATGCTTTGCGATTAAAATACTTTCAGGCGCCGACTGTGGGGGCTTGATGGTGGTGAGGCTTTACGTCAGCATAGTGAGAGTGGAGGCTTGATGGCGCCTCAAAAGCTATAGTATGCCAATCGTAGCTGAGGAGGTGCGGCCTGATGGCGATGGCTTGGGAGCTATGGCTGAAGCAATGCGCATTGTGAGCGAGCAGGAGGACAAGATGAATATCGGACAAGTGGCTAAGGAGTCGGGCATTTCCGCCAAAATGATTCGTTATTATGAACAAATTGGTTTACTGAATGAGGTGCAGCGTACCGATGCAGGCTATCGCATATATTCTGATCGCGACCTTAGAACCTTGAACTTTATTAAGCATTCACGTGACCTTGGCTTCTCCTCCGAACAAATCAAAGAGTTGCTCTCGCTCTGGCAAGATTCAGGACGCCAGAGCGCCGAAGTCAAACGCTTAGCACTTAAACACATTGATGGGCTTAATAATAAGATTGCTCAGTTGCAAGACATGGTCACCTTGCTGCAACAATCCGCGGACAACTGCGCTGGCGATGAACAGGCGGAATGCGTTATTTTGGATAATATTGAGCGTGGTGGTTTGATTTAAGCATTGTATTGCAGATGCCTACTTAATCAATTTCTATCCCTTAATGACGTATAGAAACGTTTCACTTATTCCTTGCTGAGGTAGCAATCGCGGCATCTTTACGATTTTTAGACTCTTCATAAAAAGCTAAGGCTGCTTTACTGATTGCTTGTTTTTCATCATCACTCAGTATGATTTGTTCCATTTCCTCAGAATAAATATTGATTGCCCAGTGCGCAAAGTCTTCACGCAATATTTCAGACCAGAAATATATTTTCTTTAAATCTTTATTTCCTTCAGCAAACTGACGCATATATTCGTTGAACATGCTTATGTATGAGAGACTTTCGCCTAGTTCAGCTGACTTCTCAAAAAACTGCCGAGCTTTGTCATAATCTGGCACTCCTAAGGCTCCACTAGCATAGTAGTTCCCCAGAAAATACATGGCAAGTGAATCATTCTTATCCGCAGCCTTCTGGAACCAATAAGCCGCACGATGATAATCCTCAGGCACTCCTTTACCGTTCTCAAACATGATGGCTAAGACAAACATTGCTGTGACATGACCTTGACGAGCTGCTTTAGCAAGCCATGGAATAGCTTGTTTAAGATTCATAGGTACTTTAATACCGTCATAGTATATTTTGCCCAGACTATATTCAGCCTCAGCATTTCCTTGATCCGCTGCTTTAAGGTGCCACTCTATTGCTTTAGAAATATCTTCAGGAATCTCCTGTCCAAAATAATATAGATCACCAATTTCATAGTGCGCGTGCGCATCGCCTTGATTCGCTTTGGCTAGCATCTCTTTATAATTAGCTAAAGTTTCCTCATAGTTCGTCATAGTCTCTTCACTATTAGCCGCCATCGCATGTGATAACGGAAACGTGAAGCAACATATCGCTATTACTGAGGTGAGTAGACGCTTAAAGTGCAGATTTTTTAACTGTATAAATAAAGAGGTGTGCATATAAATGATCTCATTTTTTTATTATTGAGTAATACGCAGTATGGCAGAATAGTAGATGTGTTAGCGTCTAGTTATATTGAAGATTACAATTTGAAACTTTGAGAATACGAGGGATCCATATGCCGCAACTCAAACTGTTAGCTGATCTGATAGCCTTAGCCAAAACAGGAAGTTTTGTGCGAGCCGCAGAATTACGGCATGTGACTCACCCTGCCTTTGGTCGACGGATTCAAGCATTAGAAGCATGGGCGGGCGTGCCTCTAATTAATCGCACTAACTCGCCTGTTAGCCTTACAGCGCAAGGCGAGTTATTGTTAAAAACAGCGGCTCAAGTTACAGAGCAGCTCGAACGAACTCGCCTCACAATTCAACAAGAAGTACTCGGTAACCAAGCTAAGGTACGTATCGCGACAGGACGAAGTCTAGCTCGGACACTAGTCGCTGATTGGTTAGCCAGTCTTAACAAAACAAAGCCAAGCCTTTTTCATCAAGAAACGCAAATTCAAATCGTCACAGGCATGATGGCAGAGATGGCTACGCTTCTGGAGCAAGGTAAAACTGATTTCTTGTGTTGCTATGAACATCCTGCCCTATCCAGTGACTTAAGGCTATCAGGTTATCAGCACATGACGTTAAGCACAGACAAATTAGTGCCTGTTTGCAAAACTGACTCGCAAGGCCAAGCCTTATTTCCACTCTCCGAGTCAGCCAAAACACTGCCACTTATTTCATACTCGAGTGGCCTTTCTATGGCAAATATTGTCAAAGATCGCATTCAATCTTTACCGTATACGTTTGCACCATTTATACAATGTGACTCACTAGATGCTGCACTTGGAGTAGTACGCAATGGCATGGGTATTGCTTGGCTTCCTTGGTCGATGGTCGTGGGAGAATGTCGACAAGAGTCTTTAGTTGTTTTAGGTAGCCGCAATGAACAAATTTCGTTTGAAGTGCGCCTGTACCGCGCAAAAGGGACACTCTCTGCGCTAGCGGAAGCGATATGGAACAAGACTCTTAATAGTTGAAAAAACAACAAGCTCATGTGCAAAAAAAGCACCGTATTGTGCGCAAAAAGCACATTGCTAGTCTTTCTCGGTGCCACAATAAATGACATATCCTTTCTATAAGCGTGGGTTATGGAGACAAATCAACTCACACAAGATAAACATACTATAAGGAAGTCATATCGTGAAGCTTTCAACATTTTTTCGCCAAGCACTTGGCCCTGTAGCACTCAGCTGCGCCTTTTTCACCCCATTCACAGCACAAGCGCAAGATTATCCCAATCGTCCAATTTCTATTGTTGTAGGTTATCCCGCTGGTGGTAGCGTTGATTTGACTGCGCGTTTACTCAGTGAGGAGTTAGGGAAACAGCTCAATCAAAGTATTGTTGTTGAAAACCTTGGCGGAGCAGGTGGAACAATTGGTGCACAGCGTGTTGCGAATTCGCGTGCTGACGGCTACACACTACTTGTTGGCTCGACGAATGAGATGGTAATTGCCAAGATGATTAATAAAGCGGTTACTTATGATGGCGCTAAAGATTTTACACCTATCGGTATGATTGCGTCCCAACCTATGTTATTAGCAGCTTCCAAATCCATGGGTGTGAATAATGCCCAAGAGTATATGGATAAAATAAAAGCTGCAGCACCAGGTCACTACAATTTTGGTTCATCAGGCGTTGGCACCACATTGCACTTAGCAGGTGAAATGATTAATGATTCTACGAAAATGAAGGTTGAACATGTGCCCTACCGTGGCGTTGCTCCATTGGTTACGGATTTAATCAGTGGACAATTAAATTTAGGTGTTTTAGTTCTATCTTCTGGTCTTCCACAAGTGAAAGCTGACAAAATTGTAGCGCTTGGTGTTACCGAGAAAAAACGTTCTCCTGTTGCACCTGACATCCCTGCTTTAGCAGAAACTCCAGGATTCGAAGGAGTGGACATTAACGTCTGGTTTGGTTTATACGCACCAGCTGACTTGCCTGAACCCGTACTTACTCGCTTACGCACAGCCTTAGATGCAAGCTTAGCGTCTGAAACATTTCGTGCAAAGATGGCTGAAAGTGGCGCTACCGTCTATGAGTCTGGTATAGACCCCGTTCAGTTTTACAAAGACGAAACTCAGAAGTACGGGCGTTTGGTAGACTTAGTTGGTCTACAAGCAAACTAAAGCGCTTATTAAATCATAACGACTGAGGCTCATCTCACAAGTTATGAGCTTAACAAACGCGACTCCTTAGTTGAACGCGTATACATAGCAGGAAAAATCATGTTTTTATTACCGACTCCAGATATTTCACAAGAACGTCTTGGCAACACAAACACACCAGGCATTTGGCATTTTGACTCGGGTTTTTCTGGCAAAACCTTGATGATCTCAGCCCTAATTCATGGCAATGAATTATGTGGTGCTTGGGCCCTGAAGAAAATACTTGAGTCGGGATTAAGGCCTCGTCGTGGCGCACTTACATTGGCGTTTTGTAATCTAGATGCCTTCGATAGCTTTAATCCTAAACAACATGACAAATCACGTTTTGTTGATGAAGACATGAACCGGATCTGGTCAAGTGCGCGATTAAGCGGTACAAGTCGTGAAAGCCAACGTGCCGCACAAATTTTACCTTGGTTAGAGCGCAGTGATTACTTGCTTGATATACATTCTATGCACGAACCAAGCGCACCCTTATTATTAACTGGACTTTTGCCCAGAAATATTGAACTAGCGAAACGCCTAGGAACACCAGAGCATGTCATTGTAGATGCTGGGCATAAAGATGGTACTCGTATGCGTGATTATGGTCGCTATGGAGATGTACATGATGAGGATGCTTGTGCGCTGCTAATTGAGTGCGGTTTTCATGGCGACCCTAGCTCATTAGATGTTGCCTTAGATCTTGCCGCAAGGATGATGCTTGAGGCAGATATCGTTGATGCAGAAGACATTCCTAGTGAATGGCTGTTGGCAACACCAAAACAGCAACGCATTCTTGAAGTAACACAAGCTGTCGTGGCACCATCAATGGACGTTAAATTTTCTCAAGACTGGCAAGGATTAGAACGCTTAGATAAAGCTGGTGAGTTAATTGCTTGGGCTGACGGACAAGCTATTGTGACGCCGTATGATAATTGCACCTTGATTATGCCCTCCCTACGACAACTGTTGCCTGGGGTGACAGTGGTAAGGTTGGCTAAGGATTATGGTTTGTAAACCTTACTACTCAAAACTCGCCAAATACGCCTGCCAGCGCTCTTGCGAATTGTCATAAAAGACTTTCGA
>CAYFVY010000079.1:0-9629 GCA_964346715.1 uncultured Pelistega sp.
TGGGAAGTCGATCGCGATCGCCTTTTTGCTAATAATGAAATTCATGATATTTCGGTAGCGATTGGGGTTGACCCACACGGCCCTAAAGATAATCCTGATCTCTCAGGTTTACGTTATCGCCGTATCTGTATCTTGTCTGATGCGGACGTTGATGGTTCGCATATTCAAGTGCTTTTACTAACCTTGTTTTATAAGCATTTCCCGCGTTTGGTGGAAAATGGTTTTGTGTATATTGCCAAGCCGCCACTGTTTCGTGTGGATGTGCCGGCGCAAGGTAAGCGACCTGCACGTAAGTTCTATTGCTTAGACCAAGAAGAATTAGAAAGTGTGAAAGAGCGCCTGATTCATAAAGAGAATGTGCGTGAACAAGCGCTCAGTATTAGCCGCTTTAAGGGCTTGGGTGAGATGAGTAGCGAACAGCTCTGGGAAACCACGATGAATCCTGATACACGTCGTTTATTGCGTGTGGGTTACGGGCAATTAGATAGTCAAGAAACCAATCAGATATTCGATATGTTGATGGGTAAGGGCGAGTCAGCGCAACGTCGCACTTGGATTGAGGATAAAGGCAATCTAGCTGAGCTAGATGTCTAACTGGAAGTAATATGAACGATCAAGAAGATTTGTTTAAGGGTGAAGAAGAGGATGACGATAGCATTACGCTAGGTCATTATGCTGAAAAAGCCTATCTCGATTATGCCGTTTCTGTGGTAAAAGGCCGTGCCTTACCTGATGTGGGTGATGGCCAAAAACCCGTGCAACGCCGTATTCTCTTTGCTATGAATGAGATGGGTTTACGTGCGGGTGCCAAACCCGTGAAATCTGCCCGTGTAGTCGGTGATGTGCTCGGTAAGTTTCACCCACACGGTGACCAAGCTGCCTATGAAGCCATGGTACGTATGGCTCAGAGTTTTTCTTTGCGATATCCCTTAATTGATGGCCAAGGTAACTTTGGTTCACGCGATGGTGACGGCGCTGCTGCGCTGCGTTATACCGAGGCACGTCTGACACCGATTGCTGAGCTGCTTCTTGATGAACTGGGCGAAGGCACGGTTGAGTTTATTCCCAACTATGATGGTAGCCAACAAGAGCCTGTTATCTTGCCTGCTCGTTTACCAATGATGCTGCTGAATGGCGCCTCAGGGATTGCTGTGGGAATGGCCACTGAGATTCCATCACATAACTTAGTGGAAGTAGCGAATGCCTGCGTGGCTTTGTTGAAGAATCCGAAGTTAGAGATGAGTGAGCTGATGCAGATTGTGCCAGGTCCTGATTTCCATGGTGGTGCTCAGCTGATTTCTAGTCCGGAAGTTATCGAGCAAATCTATAGCACGGGTCGTGGCTCCGTGAAAGCACGCGCGCGTTGGGAGTTTGAGGAAATGGCGCGTGGCCAATGGCAATTGGTGGTGACGGAATTGCCGCCGAATACCTCTTGCCAGAAAGTTTTGGAGGAAATCGAAGAGATTACCAATCCTAAGATTAAGGCTGGGAAAAAGACTTTAAGTGCTGAGCAACAACAAGGTAAAGCAGCGATGTTGGCCTTACTTGATGCGGTACGTGATGAGTCTGGTAAGGACGCATCGGTGCGATTGGTTTTTGAACCGAAGACTTCGCGTATCGATCGTGATGAGTTTGTAAATGCATTGCTAGCGAACACGAGCATGGAAGGTAATGTCTCGATTAACTTGGTGTGCATTGGTATCGATGGGCGTCCAAAGCAGCGCAATCTTTTAGAGATTCTCCAAGAGTGGTTAGTTTATCGTACAGAAACCGTGACTCGTCGTACGCATTATCGCTTAGCTAAAGTCACTGATAGAATTCATGTCTTAGAAGGCCGTATGGTGGTCTATCTAAATGTGGATGAAGTGATTCAAACGATTCGCGAGTCGGATGAGCCTAAGGCTGCCTTGATGGAGCGCTTTAATTTAAGCGATCGTCAGGCCGAAGATATTCTTGAAATGCGCTTGCGTCAATTGGCTAAGCTTGAAGGCTTTAAGATTGAACAAGAGTTGAAGGACAAGCAAGATGAACAAGCCAAGTTGCAAGGTCTATTAGATAGTCCTGCCGCCTTAAAGCGCTTGATCATTAAAGAGATTGAAGCCGATGCTAAGAGGTTCGGTGATGAACGTCGTACCTTAATTGAAGTTGCCGATCGTGCCGTGATTGAGACTAAGGTTCTGGATGAGCCCGTCACAGTGATTGTATCTGAAAAAGGCTGGTTGCGTGCGCGTCAAGGTCATGAACATGATGCGGCACAGTTTAACTTTAAATCAGGTGATGGTTTCTATGCGGCCTATGAGTGTCGTAGTGTCGATACCGTGATTGGTATTGGTGATAACGGTCGAGTCTATTCAGTGCCTGTCTCTAGCCTGCCATCAGCACGCGGTGATGGCCAGCCGATTACCGCCATGGTGGATGTGGAAAGTGGCACGCAAATTAAACATATTATTGCTGGTCCAGAAAGTAGCCGTTGGCTTTTAGCGCAGAGCACGGGCTTAGGCTTTAGTGCCAAGATTAGCGATATGATGTCGCGTCAGAAAGCGGGTAAGCATTTTATTAATCTAGAGGACAAAACGCAGATTATTCGTCCTGTTGCCTTGCCTGATGATACGCAATATCTCGCCATGTTGACTAAGGGCAATCGCTTCTTAGTGATTGATATTAATGAGGTAAAAGCCTTAGCGGGTGGCGGTCGTGGAACGATTCTGATGACGTTTGATGCGAAAGATACGTTTGCTCAGGTCTTGCCAGTCAGCGAGCAGGGGATTATGGCCACAGGTGTGTATCGTAATAAAACTGTTGAGGACTTAATCGCTTTAGGTGATTTGCAAGAGTATATTGGCAAGCGTGCACGCAAGGGTAAGGCCTTGACGCTACGTATGAAGCAAGCGACCTTATTGCCGCTATAGTTTGACGCTACTCAATAAGCTGGGGCCCCCTAGGCGGGCGCCTCAAACGTAGTCTGCCTTAGGATTATGTAGTCATTTAGGGTTTGACTTAAGTAGATATGGCATAATAGCCTGATATTTTTAATTTTTTTACTGTTGTTTTATGTCTTATAAAGTTACCGTTTTACCGAGCAATCATACGTTCACTGTTAAAGAAGGGCAGGACTTGATTTCTGCTGCACTCGAGCATGACATTATCTTGCCTTACAGTTGCCGCAATGGTTCTTGTACCTCATGTCGAGGCAAAGTGGTTTCGGGTGAGTATGATACTGGTATTGGTACAGAGAATCTTATTCCACCGCAATCACGTGCTGCTGGTTATACCTTATTTTGCGAAACGAAGCCTAAGACTGACTTAGTCGTGGAGAGTCGTGAAGTGCGCCTAGCAACGGATGTGGTTATTCGTAAGATGCCTGTTCGTGTAGTTGGTATGCAGCAAGCCGCTCAGGATGTGATGATCCTGCAATTGCAGATGCCTGCGACCGAACCCTTCCGCTTTATGCCAGGCCAGTACTTAGAGTTTATTCTCAAAGACGGTCGTCGCCGTGCGTATTCTATGGCCTCGCGTCCGAATGGTACGGAACCAGTTGAATTGCATATTCGCCATACACCAGGTGGCGCGTTTACGGATCATGTATTTGGTGCGGGTGCAACGCAGATGAAAGAGCGTGAAATCTTGCGTGTTGAAGCTCCGCTAGGTTCATTCTTCTTGCGTGATGATACTGAGAAACCTATGATTTTCTTGGCTAGCGGTACGGGCTTTGCGCCGTTGAAGGCCATCATGGAAGACGTTATTGAAAAAGGCATCACACGTCCGATTACCTTGTATTGGGGTGGTCGCCGTCCACATGATTTGTATATGAGCGAATTGGCGAATAAATGGCAGGGCATGTTAGAAAACTTCAAGTTTGTGCCTGTTATTTCTGATGCCCTACCTGAAGATAATTGGACGGGTCGTACAGGTTTTGTTCATGCCGCTGTAATGGAAGACTTTGAAGACCTCAGTGGCTATCAGGTGTATGCCTGTGGTGCGCCTGTCGTTGTGGATAGCGCTCGCCAAGCCTACACCGCGATGTTAAGCTTGCCTGAAGAAGAGTTCTATGCTGACTCTTTTACCACTGAAGCGGATATTGCTCGCTTACAAGGTAATTAATTAGCTAGTGCAGTTTTGATTCTGCGTGGCATGTTATTACCGCGGTGCGTGCCTCGTAGCTACCATAGCGTATGCAATCAAATTAACGTGGTGTATGCCAAAGAATAGCCTCATAATGCCCTAGTCGCAAACGTAAGCGGCTAGGGTTTCCTTTTAATACGATATACGGTGCGTTACGATGGTAGCGCAGTGGAATTTCACCAGTCTCTTGTGTGGTATAACCATCTGCTCCTTGTACTAAGTCCCACCGCTCATCCACTTCAAAAATAGCAGGGATGGTGGCGTGTTCGGGAAACTGTAGCCAGACCTCATTCTGCGTACTAAATACTTGAACCGGCAAAATAGCCTGATCCCCCGTCATCTCCCAATGAAATGAATACTGATTCACTTGACGCGAGCTAAGTTCCCAGTTGGGATAGTTGCGTTTCTTTTGCAGCCATTCGGGTTGTGTGGAGCAGGCGGTGAGTAGTGCGCTTAAGCTGAGTAGGCCAAGTAAGCGCAAACGCTTAGTTGCCTTTTGTAAGTGATTGGGCGGGAGCTTGGTTATAAACTGAGTTTGACTCGAGGAGTCGCGCGAATTTGCATGAGCAGTTAATTGGGGCGTGAGTTGAGTTATAAACTGAGACATAAGGATATTTGTGATGTAGTGTTTTTAACCCTGATATCTTGCCGTAAATGCCTCACGCTAAACAAGCCGTTAAAACTACGAATGGGCGTGTTTGTCTACATAGTGCCCTTACGTTTATAGTGTATAATTTACAGTTACTAAAAATTTCTTTGCCTACTTGCTAAGGTTACAATGAAAACAGCTGAAATCCGTAATAAGTTTCTCGACTTTTTTAAATCTAAAGACCACACGATTGTTGCGTCTTCACCGTTAATTCCTGCTAATGACCCGACATTATTATTTACCAATGCGGGTATGGTGCAATTTAAGGATGTCTTCACAGGCAAGGACGTACGTCCTTATGTACGAGCCACGACATCGCAACGTTGCTTACGAGCGGGTGGTAAACATAATGACCTTGAGAACGTGGGTTATACAGCACGTCACCATACATTCTTTGAGATGTTAGGTAACTTTAGCTTTGGTGATTACTTTAAAGAGAATGCTATTCAGTATGCTTGGGAACTTTTAACTGAAGTGTATAGGCTACCGAAAGAGAAGCTACTCGTTACCGTCTATGAAGAGGACGACGAGGCTTACGAAATTTGGCAAAATCAGATCGGTGTACCTGCTGATCGTATTATCCGTATCGGTGACAATAAGGGCGCTCGCTATGCCTCAGATAACTTCTGGCAGATGGCGGATACTGGTCCTTGTGGTCCTTGTACCGAGATTTTCTATGACCATGGTGATCATATTTGGGGTGGTCCTCCAGGATCGCCTGAGGAAGACGGCGACCGTTTTATTGAGATCTGGAACTTAGTATTTATGCAGTTCGATCGTGATAAAGACGGTGTGATGCATCCGCTACCTAAACCTTGTGTTGATACGGGTATGGGTCTTGAGCGTATTGCTGCAGTGATGCAGCACGTCAATTCGAACTATCAGATTGATTTATTTCAAGCCTTAATCAAAGCAGCTGCTCGTGAGACTGGCGCAACCGACCTAGAAAACAACTCTCTGAAAGTTATTGCTGACCATATTCGCGCTTGTAGCTTTATGATTCTTGATGGTGTTATTCCAGGTAACGAGGGTCGTGGTTATGTCTTGCGCCGTATTATTCGTCGTGCCCTACGTCACGGCTACCAATTAGGCCAATCTAAGCCATTTTTCCATAAGCTCGTGGCTGATTTAGCCGAGCAGATGGGCGAGGCTTATCCTGCTTTGCGTGAGCAAACTGAGCGTATCAGTGCCGTGCTTAAGCTTGAAGAAGAGCGCTTCCAAGAAACCCTTGAAAAAGGCATGAAGATTCTTGATGAGAACCTAGCAGGTGTGGCAAAAGGCGGTGTCCTTAATGGTCAAACAGTCTTTACCCTATATGATACGTTTGGTTTCCCATTCGACTTAACGGCGGATATCTGTCGTGAGCGTGGTTTCGAAGTTGATGAAGAAGGCTTTACTAATGCCATGGAGCATCAACGCGCAACAGCACGTGCCAGTGGTAAATTTAAAACTCAACAAAGCTTATCGTATTCTGGTCAAGCGACAGATTTCCAAGGTTATGTAACCCTAGAAACCCAAGCTAAAGTTCTTGCTGTGTATGTTGATGGCGTGAGTGTTGAGCAAGCTGATGAAGGTCAAGATGCTGTAGTGGTTCTTGATGTTACCCCGTTCTATGCGGAATCGGGTGGTCAGGTGGGTGACTCAGGTTTGTTGACTGGTTTCGGTAAGGCTTTTGAAGTACACGATACGCAGAAGATTACAGCCAGTGTGTTCGGTCATTATGGTACCGTGACTCTAGCATCGATTAAAGTGGGTGATGAGTTACAGGCGCATGTGGATGTACAGCGTCGTCACGATATTATGCGTAACCACTCAGCAACACATATTATGCATAAGGCCTTACGTGAAGTTTTAGGTACTCATGTACAACAAAAGGGTTCCTTGGTCGATCAAGATAAAACTCGTTTTGACTTCTCTCATGATGCGCCAGTTAGCGATGAGCAAATTGCGCAAGTTGAAGCGATTGTTAACCGTGAAATTCTAGAGAATACCGCTGTTCATTCACAAATGATGGGCTTTGATGAGGCGGTTGCTGGTGGTGCGATGGCCTTATTCGGTGAGAAATACGAATCTGAAGTGCGTGTGCTTGATATTGGTACGTCGCGCGAGTTATGTGGTGGTTCTCACGTTGCACGCACGGGTGATATTGGTCTGTTCAAGATTCTTAGTGAAGGTGGTGTGGCCTCAGGTATTCGCCGCGTTGAAGCCATCACAGGTCGCCATGCTTTGAGCTGGGTGAGTGACTTGAACAAGACAGTGAATCAAACTGCTTCTGCCATGAAGACTCGTCCAAGTGATTTACTAGAGCGCGCGAAGAGTATGCATGAGCATATGCGCCAATTAGAGAAAGAGCTTGAGCAAGTGAAGCAGAAACTTGCCTCTGCGGCAAGTGGTGACTTAAGTTCACAAGCACAAGAAATTAATGGGGTAAAAGTCCTCGCTAGCTTTATTAAGGGCGCGGATCCTAAATCACTGCGCGGCATGATTGACCAGCTGAAAGACAAATTAAAAACAGCGGCCATTGTCTTGGCTACTGAAGCGGATGGTAAAGTGACCATTGCTGCTGGCGTTACCAATGATAAGACGAGTGTCTTGAAAGCGGGTGAGTTAGTTGCATTCGTCTCTGAGAAAATTGGCGGCAAAGGCGGTGGTCGTCCGGATATGGCTATGGGTGGTGGTACCGATGTGGCGGCTCTGCCTGCTGCGCTTGAGCAAGTTAATGCTTGGGTGCAAGCGAAGCTGTAAGAGGGCGTTATGACTTCACCTGAAAATCAGGGACAGGAACTAAACCAGGAGTTGGCGCAAGCGGCTCCTGAGTTTGTGCAAAGTGTAGACACCACCGGTTTATTGTGTCCTTTACCAATTTTACGTGCCAAGAAAGCGCTACAGACCATCGAAAGTGGCCAGGTTTTACGTGTCTTTACGACCGATAAGAAAGCGGTGCAGGATTTCCAAGCTTTCTGTAATCAAACTAAGCATCTCTTATTGCAGCAGAAGGTTGAGGAAGACCTCAGCGCTTGGCATTATATTCAGAAGCGCTGAATATGAATATCCATAACGACACCTGAGGCCTTGCAATAGGCTTGGGTGTTGTCATTTAGCACGAAGTTATTGATTTATTAGCATAATCTATGCTAGAATCTCGTGTTTACTGAACTTTAATCAATTTATAAGGAATAACCCCCATGGTGGTAATTCGTTTAGCCCGTGGTGGCTCTAAAAAACGTCCATTTTATAGTATCGTAGCAGCTGACTCACGTGATCGTCGTGATGGTCGTTTTATTGAGCGCGTTGGCTTTTACACTCCAGTAGGTTCTGATTCTTCAGAAAACCTACGTATTGCTTTAGATCGTTTGAACCACTGGGTTTCAGTTGGTGCTCAACTATCTCCAGCAGTTGCTCGTTTAGTTAAGAGCTACAAACCAGCAGCTTAATTCACGTTCTATTTCGCTCGCTTACTCATTGATGAGTTTTCCTATAAGTCATTGATGAGCTTTCCCTATAAGGCTTGTTAAGTTCTTTATAAGCTTTAACGAGTAAGCGGTGCTGAATAACGATAGATAAGCGCTCGGTCTGTATGGCCTATTGCCAGCCTCAGAGAGAGGCGGTACGAGCAAGATTTACGGCCGTCGGCAAAGCTGGCGGTCGTTTGTTATTTAAGGTTCCCTCACGGTTCATGACTCAAAACCCCAAAAATCCCCCGCAAGACTTGGTGCCAGTTGCCCGTATTGGTGACGCTTATGGCGTTCAAGGCATGATTAAGGTGATTCCATTTGCGGCACAAGAGAGTGTTCTACTCGACGTGAAGCAGTGGTGGTTAATGCGTAGCGATGCACAAGCACGTGCGCTGGAGCCGATGCGTAATGCCAACTTAGTTCGTAGCCGAACACAGGGTGCGAATATCGTAGCACGCTTAGGCGATATTGCTGATCGTGACCAAGCGCAAGCACTTAAGGGCACAACTATCTATATCTCACGTGCTGATTTTCCCCAGGCGGACGAAGATGAGTTTTACTGGATTGATTTAGTTGGATGCCTTGTGTATAGTCGCTTGGAAGAACCTGCAGCACTGATTGGTGAAGTTACCGAAGTATCTGATAATGGTGCACATGGTGTCTTGCATATTAAGCGCCAAGCACTTGACGAGCAAGGTATACCACAAGATCAGCTCAACGCTAAGGGTAAAGTCCTAGAAACCTTAATTCCATTTGTCAAACAAACTGTGCCGATAGTTGATATTGCTGCTAAGCGAATCGAAGCTGATTGGCCGGTCGATTTTTAATGCGTATTGATGTCATTACTTTGTTTCCCGAGATGTTCAGTATTATTGCTGAGCTCGGCGTAACGGGTAGGGCGTGTAAGCAGGGTATATGGCAATTACAGACGTGGAATCCTCGTGATTACACGCATGATGTGCACCATACGGTAGATGATCGCCCTTATGGTGGTGGTCCAGGTATGGTGATGCTCGCTGAACCCTTAGTGCGGGCTGTGCAAGCTATGCGTGCAGATCAGCAAGCGGCAGGTATTGATAATAGTCCCTTATGTTTATTAAGTCCGGTGGGTCGAACTTGGGAGCAGAGCCAAGCCCAAGATTATATTGCTAAGAATCAATCATTTAGCTTATTGTGTGGACGTTATGAAGGCATAGATCAACGCTTTATTGATGCTTATGTCGACCATGAAATCTCGCTAGGGGATTTTGTTTTGTCGGGTGGTGAGCTCGCAGCCATGGCGATTATTGATAGTGTGGTGCGCTTGTTGCCAGGCGTATTGAATACGAAAGAGTCGGCATTGCAAGATTCTTTCCATCCTGATCAATCAGGTCTATTAGATAGCCCGCATTACACACGACCTG
>CAYFVY010000080.1:0-3345 GCA_964346715.1 uncultured Pelistega sp.
AGCAGGAGTTGAGGCTACAGGTGTTATGCTCACGGGAAGTTAAACAGTTGGTATTTAAGCGTCTTCCGGACGCTGGGCATAGCGGTTAGCGAGTACCGCACACACCATTAATTGAATCTGGTGAAAGATCATTAGCGGTAAAACAATCGCGCCAATCGCTTGACCGGCAAAAATCACTTGTGCCATCGGTAAGCCGCTCGCCAAACTCTTCTTAGAGCCACCAAAAACGAGGGTAATCCTATCTTCAATAGAGAAGCCTAAAAACTTACCAAAGTAGTGGGTGAAGGCCAACACAATAGCCAACATAATGCAGCTAATCACTGTCACACTAACTAAAGCATATAGGGGGGTAGTTTGCCATAATCCCTCGCTCACGGCTTGGGAGAAGGCGGCATAGACGACCAGTAAAATCGTTCCTTGGTCTACGACTTTAAGCATGCGGGCATTGCGAATAATCCAGCCACCTAACCAAGGGCGTAGGAGATGGCCAACGACAAAAGGTACAAAAATCTGTAGAACAATTTTCCCTACGGCGGCTAGATTAAACTCAGGAATTTGGCTGCTATATTCAGCGAGCAGGAAGGCAACGAGTAGGGGAGTTAAAAAGATCCCAATAATACTGGAAGCGGACGCACTACATACGGCGGCGGCAATATTACCGCGTGCTATTGAGGTAAAAGCAATGGCCGATTGAACGGTAGCCGGTAAAATACAGAGGTATAAAACACCCAAGTAGAGTTCAGGTGTAATAAAAGGACGCAAGACAGGCCCTAAAACAACGCCCATAATGGGAAAGAAAATAAAAGTGGTGCTAAAAATTGCCAGATGCAAGCGCCAATGCGTCGCTCCCTTAATAATGGCTTCACGCGAAAGACGAGAACCATGTAAAAAGAACAAAAGCGCAATCGCTAAATTGGTTACCCATGACATGGCTACGGCTGATTGACCTTGTACGGGCCAGAGCGTGGCGATTACCACCGCTAAAATTAATAAATTCGTGAAGTAATCAGGGATAAAACGGCGTAAATTCATAACACAACAATAGCGGCAATTTAATAAATAACAGCGAGTGTAACATTCTAAGTCTACAGCGTCTATGCAGGGTTAACACCTTGCTTGATCTCTACTCTTGCCAACGAAACTTAGGAAAAGAAGCCACTAAAAATAAGCCCTCAAATATAGTCCATATTCTATGCCTATATTTGAGGGCAGTTGATAAATGCCTTACCGTACTATTTAGAGAGCATCACTCGCGTAGTCAGCTAAGCGCGAACGCTCGCCTTTTTGTAGAGTGACGTGACCAGAATGAGGCCAGCCTTTGAAGCGGTCAACAACATATGTTAAGCCAGAACTACCTTCAGTTAAGTAAGGGGTGTCGATCTGGGCGATATTACCTAAGCAAATAATTTTCGTACCAGGACCCGCACGGGTGATTAAGGTTTTCATCTGCTTCGGTGTTAAGTTCTGTGCTTCGTCAATAATTAAGAATTTATTTAAGAAGGTACGGCCACGCATAAAGTTCAGAGACTTCACACGAATATGTGCCTTAATAATTTCCTTACTGGTGCTGCGGTCCCATTCGGAGCTATTCTCTCCAGACTTGGTGCCAAGATTGAGAAACTCTAAGTTATCTTCGAGAGCACCCATCCATGGTTGCATCTTCTCTTCTTCGGTACCTGGTAAAAAGCCGATATCTTCACCAACTGGTACGGTGACACGCGTCATAATAATTTCGGTATAGCGCTTAGTTTCGAGCACTTGCGTTAAACCAGCGGCCAGTGCGAGTAAGGTCTTACCGGTACCTGCTTGACCAAGAAGCGTAACAAAATCAATATCTGGGTTCATTAAAAGATTTAAGGCAAAGTTTTGCTCGCGGTTGCGTGCAGTCACTCCCCAGACATTGTTTTTCTTATGCGTATAATCACGTAAGGTAGCGAGAACCGCAGTCTTGCCACTGATTTCCTTAACTTGAGCATACAGAGGCGTATCGCCTTCGATAAACACAAACTGATTGATTAAAAAGCTGCTGACGAGCGGTCCTTTAATCTTGTAGTAAGTCGTACCACCTTGTATCCAAGACTCCATGTCCTTACCGTGGCGTTGCCAGAAATTGGCCGGTAAGGGCAGAATGCCGTCATACACTAAGTCTGAGTCATCAAGCGTATGGTCATTCAAATAGTCATCAGCGAACAAACCCAAAGCGCGTGCTTTAAGACGCATATTAATATCTTTGGACACTAAGCAAACTTGGCGTTCTGCAGAATATTGATTATGCAGGGTCTGCACCACACTGAGAATCATATTGTCGGCTTTGCCATCAGGTAAGGTGACTTCCAATGGATCATCCATTACCTTAGTTTGAAACCATAACGTACCGGTTGCTTCCTTATTGCCTAAGCTATTAAGCGCAATTCCCTGAAGTAAATCACATGATTCTTCAGCGCATAGATTATCGAGGGTACGACTCACTTGGCGTGCATTACGAGCGACTTCCGTCATGCCTTTTTTGTGGTGATCAAGTTCCTCAAGAACGACCATCGGCAAGAAAATATCATGCTCTTCAAAGCGGAACAAAGACATAGGGTCATGCAGCAAGACGTTGGTGTCGAGTACGAAAAGCTTACGTTCCTCTGCAGCTGCTGTGACCTTAGCCACGCTTGTTTTGCTCGCGGTTTTAGTCGCGGCCTTAACAGCAAGCTTGGTGGTAGCTTTATTCGCTGTCTTTGCCGCAGTTTTAGCGACCACTTTGCTAGCAGCTTTTACCGCTGTTTTTGCACTTGTTTTGCTTACGCTCTTACGTACGGTTTTGCTCGCTGTTTTCGTCGCTGTTTTGTTCACTGCTGCACGTGTTGTGGTACTTGGGCTGGCTAGCAAGCCTTCATCCTGCATTTCTTCATCAAGAACAAGGTCGATAATTTCATCATCTGCTACTTGTGCACTAACTGCCGCAGATTTCACTGCACTGGTTTTATTGGCTTGTCGAGATGCCGTTTTCTGTGCCGGTGAGTTTAAGCTTGCTTTAGGCTCAGCGCTCATATCAACAAGGCTGGCGAGTTTTGTGGGCAATTTAGGTAATGGCATAATCAGGCCTGTTCCGTATCATCAATGGTTATTAGGAATAAGCTTCAAGAAGAAACTCAAAGCTTACGATTTACACTAAGCGAGCGCTTGAACTGCTTCAAGTACGGTTTGCACATGGCCAGGGACTTTAAGACCACGCCATTCTTGTACGAGTACGCCTTTTTCATCAATTAAAAAAGTACTGCGTTCAATGCCTCTTACTTGTTTACCGTACATATTTTTCAGTTTCATGACACCGAATAATTCACACAACACTTCTTCTTT
>CAYFVY010000080.1:3445-9535 GCA_964346715.1 uncultured Pelistega sp.
CGTACATATTTTTCAGTTTCATGACACCGAATAATTCACACAACACTTCTTCTTTATCAGATATAAGGGCAAAGGGTAATTCTTGCTTGGTGCTGAAATTATCATGGGATTTGATAGAGTCACGTGAGACTCCAATAATGCGCGTGTTCAAGGCTGTAAATTCGGCACTTAAATCACGAAAACCTTGGGCTTGTGTAGTGCAACCAGGCGTACTGTCTTTTGGATAAAAATATAAAACAACGCGCTGACCAGCAAGGTCCTTAAGACTTATCTGACCTTGATTACTTTCAGCACTGAAATCTGGGATGGCTTTGCCTACTTCAACTTGGCTCATTGATTCATTCCTTTTTAAACTAACAGAGCAACAGCAACTTTACGTCCTTCTGACATTAAGACGTTATAAGTGCGTGATGCGGCTTTGCTATCCATCACCTCAATACCGATACGAGCTTGTAATAAGGGCGCTAAAACACTGGGTGATAAGAATACTTGCTGTTTACCGGTGCCGATAATTAAGACCTCAGGTGCATTCTCATAACGGATACTTGGGACATCATTCAATAGATCGAAAGCCGAAGGGGCTTGGCGTGTGACACCAGCAGCTTGTTCTACTAAGGCAGTTGTAATGTGCTGGGCCTCTTGGGTATCCCAAGCATGTATTTCACCTTCGGGTCTAAAGTAAATAGCATGTGGGTAACGCACTTCATTAATTTCAATATAGTCTTCACCGTAGGCAGTGACCGTATTTAAAGCAGTTCGTTCTTCTTTCTGTAATAGCACTTTAACTCCTTGCTAGTTCAGTTTTTTGGATAGGTACATTATGCTTAATATACATTACAAGTTTGTGATGATGGCTCAGATTTGCCTAATCTAGGGAAACTTACTGTTAAAGGCTCAGCTCTGGATGCTTAGCGATGAGTCCTTAGAGCGGCTTTTTTGCCTAAAAAAGGCAGCTTTTACCTCTAAATAAGGGATTTATTGCCGCAAAGCAACAAATATTAAAAAGCAAAGTCTAGTCTGCACACGAGAGCGCTGAGAACAGGTAGAATATTTAACTTTGTTCACGTTTTTTAAGGTATTGCACCATGAATCACTTTCCGCGCATTGAACGTTTGCCCCCCTATGTGTTTAACATTACTGGCGAGCTCAAGATGGCGGCGCGCCGACGCGGTGAAGATATTATCGATATGTCGATGGGAAATCCCGATGGCCCTACGCCCGAGCATATTGTTAAGAAGATGGTCGAAGCGACACAGCGCCCTGATACGCATGGCTATTCGGTTTCAAAAGGTATTCCGCGCCTACGTAAGGCAATTACTGATTGGTACCTACGCCGTTATAACGTGGCCTTTGATCCCGATTCAGAAGCGATCGTAACGATTGGCTCTAAAGAAGGTCTAGCGCACTTGATGTTAGCGACGCTTGATCGTGGTGATGTCGTGCTGGTACCCAATCCAAGTTATCCGATTCATATTTATGGTGCCATTATCGCTGGTGCATCAATCCGATCGCTACCGATGATTCCAGGGATTGATTTTTTCGCGGAAATTGAGAAAGCGATTAATGAGTCTTTCCCGAAACCAAAGATGTTGATTTTGGGTTTCCCAAGCAATCCAACTGCTCAATGTGTTGACTTAGAGTTCTTTGAGCGTGTAGTTGCCTTGGCACGTGAACACAATATTATTGTAGTGCACGATTTAGCCTATGCTGATATTTGTTTTGATGGCTATAAGGCACCCTCTATTATGCAAGTGCCAGGGGCGAAAGATGTCGCAGTTGAATTCTTTACTATGAGCAAGAGCTACAATATGGCGGGCTGGCGTATTGGCTTCATGGTCGGTAATGCTGAAATTGTTAATGCTTTAGCGCGTATGAAGAGCTACCATGATTACGGTACCTTCACCCCAATTCAAGTAGCATCTATTGCGGCACTGGATGGCCCACAAGACTGTGTAACGGAAGTCGTTGCCGAATACCAAAAGCGTCGTGATGTCTTGGCTAAGGGCCTACATGATATTGGCTGGATGGTGGATATTCCTAAGGCTTCAATGTATATCTGGGCGAAAATCCCTGAACCTTACAAAGAAATGAAATCATTAGATTTCTCGAAAAAATTACTGGCACAAGCGAAAGTTGCCGTCTCACCAGGTATTGGCTTTGGTGAATATGGTGATGATTATGTTCGCTTTGCGCTGATTGAAAATGAGCAACGTACACGTCAAGCGTTACGTGGCATTAAAGAAATGTTTAAAAAGGACGGCTATCTCAAATGAGTCAATTAAATCCCATTCGCGTCGGTTTATTAGGTTTTGGTGTTGTTGGCAGTGGTACATGGACGGTACTTAACCGCAATGCTGAAGAAATTGCTCGTCGTGCTGGTCGTCAAATTGAAATTGTTCGAGTTTCTACACGTACACCGTCTAAAGCAGCACCCTTAGTTGGACCTAAGGTACAGATTGATGATGATTTACAGGGTTTGGTGAATGACCCAAGTATCGATATCGTTGTTGAGCTAATCGGTGGTACTGACTTAGCCTATGATTTAGTCATGCAGGCGATTGCTAATGGTAAGCATGTTGTCACCGCGAATAAGGCCTTACTCGCGATCCATGGTAATGAAATTTTTGGTGCCGCGCTCGAGAAGAATGTCATGGTGGCATTTGAAGCCGCTGTTGCGGGTGGCGTACCGATTATTAAAGCCATGCGTGAAGGCCTAACGGCGAACCGTATTCAATGGGTTGCTGGCATTATTAACGGTACCACCAACTTTATCCTGACTGAAATGCGTGAGCGTGGCCTTGCGTTTGCTGACGTATTATCTGAAGCACAAGCATTAGGCTATGCTGAAGCTGATCCTACATTTGACGTAGAAGGCGTAGATGCTGCGCATAAGCTGACCATCTTAGCCTCGATTGCTTTTGGTATTCCTGTGCAATTTGACAAGGTACATATCGAAGGAATTAGTAAATTAGAGCAGGAAGACGTGAGCTTGGCTGATCGTTTAGGCTATCGCATCAAGCTTTTAGGCTTGGCGATTCGTCGTGAGTCGGGTATCGAGTTACGTGTACATCCTTGCTTAGTGCCTAAAGACAAGCTCATTGCTAATGTTGAAGGCCCTATGAATGCAGTAGTGGTTAAGGGCGATGCTCTTGGGGAAACCTTATACTACGGTGCTGGTGCTGGCTCTGAACCGACTGCTTCTGCGGTTGTGGCAGACTTAGTGGATGTGACTCGTCTGCATACTGCGGATCCAGAAAACCGTGTGCCTCACTTGGCTTTCCAAGCTGACGCCTTAGAGGATTATCCAATTTTACCGATTGAAGAAGCGCGTTCATCTTCATACTTACGTGTTCTTGTACAAGACCGTCCAGGGGTGATGGCAGATATTTCTTTAATCCTTGCCAAATTAAAAATCTCGATTAAATCGATGATTCAAGATTCCAAAGCAGATAATGCAGCGAATATTATCTTCTTATTGCACCAAGCTCGTGAAGGCGATGTTTTAGAAGCTATTCGTCAGATTGAGAACCTGCCTTTTGTTGAATCTAAAGTAACTCATATCCGCTTGGAAAAATTATCATGAACTATGTATCGACCCGTGGTGGCGTCTCACCTGTAGCGTTTTCTGATATTTTATTAGAAGGTTTAATGCGTGATGGTGGCTTGGCCTTACCTGAAACCATGCCACAGGTGAGTGCTGAGACATTAGAACAATGGCGCTCTTTATCGTATGCCGACCTTGTTGCTGAGGTGCTCAGCTTATTTGCAACGGATATCCCTAAAGAAGACTTACAAGCGCTGACACGCAAGACCTATACTGCTGAAGTGTTTGGTAGTGATGCCATCGTACCATTGAAGAAACTTGATGAGTCGATTACGCTAGTGGGCTTATCAGAAGGACCGACCTTGGCATTCAAAGATATGGCCATGCAGTTCTTAGGTAATATCTTTGAATATGTTCTCGCTAAGCGTGGACTCACACTGAATATTTTGGGTGCAACTTCGGGTGATACTGGTTCAGCGGCTGAGTATGCCTTACGTGGCAAGAAGGGTGTGAATGTATTCATGCTGTCACCGTATGGTCGTATGAGTGAATTCCAACGTGCCCAGATGTTCTCCTTGCAAGATAAGAATATCCATAACCTATCTGTGCATGGTGTTTTTGACGATTGCCAAGATGTGGTTAAAGCCCTATCGAATGATTTAGCATTTAAAGAGCAATATCGCCTTGGTGCGGTGAACTCGATTAACTTTGCGCGCATCTCAGCGCAAATTGCTTATTATTTCTGGGCCTGGTTACGTGCCACAGAAAAACCAGGTCAAGAAGTCTCATTTACCGTACCATCGGGTAACTTTGGTAATATTTTATCGGGTCACTTAGCGCGTTTAATGGGTCTGCCAATCCGTCGCTTAGTTTTAGCCACGAACGAAAATAATGTCTTAGAAGAATTCTTTAAGACGGGTATTTATCGTCCACGTGCTTCTGAACAAACTTATGCCACATCAAGCCCTTCAATGGATATTTCTAAAGCATCGAACTTCGAGCGCTTTGTGTATCATCTCTTGGGGAATGACGGTGCTAAGGTTAAAGCCTTATGGGATCAATTAGCTGAACAAGGTTATTTTGATTTAAGCGAGTTGAAACCAGAATTTGAAGCAAAATTTGGCTTTGTCGCAGGTAGTAGCTCGCATGCAGATCGTCTTGCCACGATTAAACAAGAGTACGAGCAGAACCACTACTTATTAGATCCGCATACCGCGGATGGTGTCAAAGTTGCTCGTGAATTTGTACAAGAAGGGATTCCTATGTTGGTTCTTGAGACTGCGCTACCGGCGAAGTTTACGGAAACTATCCAAGAAGCCATTGGCCAAGCAGCACCGGTACCAGCACACTTGGCGAATCTGAATAGTCTGCCACAACGTGTTGAAGTGATGGATTGTGATGTTGAACAAGTGCGCGCTTATATGGTGGCGAATATTTAAGGGTAAGCCTTGATGGGATTAGGGATATCACTGTTTTCTTAGAAAAATTCAGCTACAATAACTAAATACTTCATGAACTATTGAAATATGCTTTGTAACAAGCAAATTTGCTTTGTTTGAATACAGATATGTTTAACGAATTACTAGGAACATAGCTAATGTTAATTCAAGTTGATATGCCCAGCCCATCTAAGAAGAAACCACCTACATTCTTCGAGACGGTCTTTGCGTTCGGTTTTCGTCCTTTATATTTATTAAGTGCTTTTTGGGCCGCTTTTTCAGTTTTACTTTGGGTGTTTGCGCCTCATCTGATTAAGGGCACCATGGGCTCCATGTACTGGCATGCTCATGAGATGTTATGGGGCTTTATTGCTTCAATCGCTGTTGCCTTTCTATTAACTGCCTCAGCCACATGGACTGGTCGCCATCCCTCTAAGGGAGCACATTTAGCAGTCATTACAGCGCTTTGGATTATTGCACGTATTGGCTATTTAATTCCTGGTAAGACAGCGTTTGTGATTGCTGCAATAGCCGAGTTAGGTTTCTTCACCATGGCAGCGATTGCTTTGGCCAAGGTTATTTTTAAAGCCAAGAGTAAGCAAAACTATCCTGTCGTTTTTGCCTTAACCGGTCTAGCCTTAGCCAATGCGGCTTATTTGCTTGCCATTTATCAGAACGGCTACCACTGGATTATGAAGGGCTATCATGTTGGCTTAGTCATTATGGCCTTTATTGCTTTATTAGTTGGCCGTCGTGTCATTCCGTTTTTTGCGAGCCGTCGTGTTCAAGGTGATATTCCTCGTCACGAGAAGTCAGGTAAGTATCAATTAATGATTACCGCCTTAACCATTGCTTTATTAGTCTTTGGTTTATATAAGATTGCGGCGATCACTTTAGTGATTTTGGTAGGTATTACCTGGTATCAGTTTTTCCAGTGGAGACCATTGGCCGTTATGTCTCAACCATTGCTATGGGTATTGTATATTTCGTACTTCCTCCTTGGACTCGGTCTACTATTTGCCGCGATGTACTTTGCTGAAATTCAATTCCCGATGAATTTACGTCCTGCCGCCTTTGTGCATATCATTGGCATGGGTGGTTTTGCAG
>CAYFVY010000081.1:0-154 GCA_964346715.1 uncultured Pelistega sp.
CTCTTAAGATTGTGCTCACGTGCATTCAGAATTTCAATCTGACGTGGTCGCGCTTGAGCAACTTGATAAGCTGTTGTCGCTTCACTAACTTCGTTGCTATCGAGCACAATTTCTTGTTCATATTCATTCAGTGCTTGGCCTGTATAGGATTGAG
>CAYFVY010000081.1:164-6740 GCA_964346715.1 uncultured Pelistega sp.
GGGTCGCGCGAATTTGTTCTGGACTGCCCTGAGCAACGATATAGCCACCTTGCTCACCACCTTCTGGGCCTAAATCAATGATCCAGTCAGAGGCACGAATTACATCAATATTATGTTCAATAATAATCAATGAATGCCCCGCAGCTAATAGCTTACGGAAAGCACGCATCAGTCTAGCAACATCATCAAAGTGCAAACCGGTTGTCGGTTCATCAAATAGGAAGAGGGCGCCCTTATAGGCTAGTGTTTTAGCCTTTTGCCCAAGCTTAGCGGCCTCTACCAGGTGGCCAGCTAGTTTCAGTCGTTGTGCTTCACCGCCTGAAAGCGTGGGTACGGGTTGACCTAAAGCCACGTACTCTAAGCCAACATCAACTAGCGGCTGTAAACTATATTGCACTTCTTTAAGACCCTTAAAGAAGCTTAAGGCCTCACTAACAGTCATTTCTAAAACTTCGGCGATATTAGCAGACTGACCAAGATGTTCTAAGCGAACTTCTAATACTTCAGGTCTAAAGCGTTGACCATTACAATCGGGGCAGCGTAGATAGACATCGGATAAGAACTGCATCTCAACATGCTCAAAGCCTGTGCCCCCACAGCCTGGGCAGCGACCATCGCCGCTATTAAAACTAAATGTACCTGCGGTATAGCCTCGTTCACGGGCTAATGGCGCTTGCGCAAAAAGCTTACGTACTGCATTAAAAGCCCCCACATAACTTGCTGGGTTGGAGCGGGTGGTTTTGCCGATAGGACTTTGATCGACCATCACCACATCACTGATTTGTTCGGCTCCGAGTAAGTGGCGGTAGGAACCAGGTGCTTCTGTGCTTTTACCAAAATGCTTTAAAAGGGCGGGATGCAGTACGTCTTGGATTAAGGTGGATTTACCCGAGCCCGATACGCCAGTGACACAAACCATACGCCCTAAGGGGAAAGCAATATCGATATTTTTTAGGTTATGTGCTTGTACGCCTTCGAGCAAGAGACGGGGAGTTCTGTCACTGACCTGCATCGGTAAGGGAGCTTCGACACGTAGACGATTGCCGAGGTATTGTCCGGTAAGTGTTGGGGCTTGGCGTAGTTCAGCGGGAGTGCCATCAAAGACAATTTCACCACCACGTTCTCCAGGGCCTGGACCAATATCTAAAATACGGTCTGCAGCGATCATTACTTGTGGGTCATGTTCAACCACCACCAAGGTATTGCCAGCATTACGTAGGCGTTGCATAACGCGCACGATGCGCCCCATATCACGCGGATGTAGGCCGATTGATGGCTCATCTAAGACAAATAAGGTATTGGTCAGCGAGGTGCCTAATGCCGTGGTGAGATTGATGCGCTGGACTTCACCACCCGATAGGGTGCGGCTTTGACGATCTAAGCTAAGATAGCCCAAACCAACATCGTTAAGATAGTTTAAACGTGACTTAATTTCATTAAGAACTAATTCAACAGCCGCATCAGAAGCTAGATTTTCATTATCGAAAAACGTCTTTAATCGACTGATGGGTAAACGCATCATATCGTGAATGGCCAGTCCAGGCAGAGCCTCTAACTGTGCTTGGCTCCAGTTCGTGCCAATGGGCATAAAGCGTTTATAGCTATCATTTGCGGGAGCAGGGTGTGCGCCAATGCGCCAGAGGTTGGCATCCGCTTTTAGGCGTGAGCCATGACAATCTGAGCAGGTATTATAGCTGCGGAATTTGGAGAGCAGGATGCGTACATGCATCTTATAGGATTTGCCCTCAAGGTATTTAAAGAAACGTGCAATTCCGTACCATTGAGTTTTCCAGGCTTGGCGAGAATCGCTAAAGTCAGGTACGCCTTGAATAACCCATTCTTGTTGACTGTCACTCAGTTCTTGCCATGGTATATCCGTGGGGATGCCAGCCGTTTTGGCATGGCGTAGTAAATCATCTTGACATTCTTTATTGCTCGGGAGCTGAAAGGGTCTTACCGCTCCATCTGCTAATGACTTGCTGGTATCAGGAATGACTAAGCCATAATCAATATCCATGGTACGACCGAAGCCACGACAAGTCTCGCAAGCACCTAAGGGCGAATTAAATGAGAAGGTGCTTGAAAGTGGTTGGCTATAGCTAATATCACAGCTCGCACAATGCAAGTGTTGGCTAAAATTCCACTTATAGCGATTAGCCCCTTCATCATCAAGTGCATACACACGTAAGCGACCTTGACCATGCTTTAAGCAAGTCTCTAGTGCTTCAATGACTCGCTCAGGTTCGGCGTTGGAGAAGCGCAGACGGTCTTGTACTACATGTAGTTCTAGATAGCTATCAGTTGTCTTCGTTTTTTTGCCTTTCTTAGGCTTTGTGGCACTGACTGTTTCTGTTCTTTGTTCTTGGGCATGAATGCGCGTATAGCCCTGCTGTTGCAAAAAGTGACTAATTTCTTCTTCGCTATAATTCTCGGGGACACGTACCGCAAAAGTAATCACTAAGCGAGGATCCTGTGCTGCAGCACTAAGACTTTTTAATTGCGTATAGATTGATTCAGCATGATCCTTCTTAACAGGTTCAGCACAGCCACGACAATATAAATTAGCGATACGCGCATACAGGAGTTTTAAGTGATCATTCAGCTCAGTCATCGTGCCTACGGAGCTACGTGAGTTACGCACTGGGTTAGTCTGGTCAATCGCGATAGCAGGTAGAATCCCCTCGATATGATCGACTTGTGGTTTATCCATGCGGTCTAGAAATTGACGGGCATAGGCCGAGAAGGTTTCAACATACTTGCGTTGACCTTCAGCATACAGGGTATCAAAGGCTAGGGAGCTTTTACCAGAACCAGAAACCCCGGTTAAAACCGTGATTTCACCTGTATTAAAAGCGACATCGAGATTTTTTAAACTGTTTTGTTTAGCGCCAAAAATGCGAATTTGTGAGCTCATAGACTAATGAAAAGCACGTGAATTGCGAGGTCGAGGTGGCTGACAGTTTGTTGAGCAGAATGCTACACTGAAGACCAAGAATACCCTGCAAATGGATGAATCGAGATGAGTATGTATATGGATGATTGTAAACCTATCGGCCTAACGATGGGGGATGCGGCAGGAATTGGTCCTGAATTGATTATTAAGTTATTTCAGCGTGGTATTAACACACCTTGTGTCGTCTATGGCGATGGCTTTAGCTTGCAAAGAGCAGCTGATGCCTTAGGAGCCAATTCTGTGCAATTGCAGCCTTATGCTGATATTGATGAGTTCTGTAAAAGTGAGTGTTTTAATGCTTATCAAGCGTCTTGCTCGAGTGCTGAGACAAAGCATAATGCAATGGTTTTTATTCCATATATTGACACTGGAGTACAACTTGATGAACGTGTCGTCTATGGTCAGACTAGCGCTTCAGCGGGTGAGGCAGCATATCGTTTTCTAACACAGGCGATTGATGATGCTTTAGCGCATAAGATTGCTGCGATTGTGACGGCTCCCTTGCATAAAGTCTCCTTAAAATTAGCGGGTTTTGATTATCCTGGACATACTGAAATCTTGGCAGAACGAGCAGGCGTTGAGCATGTTGGTATGATGCTGCTGAATGATGAGTTGCGGGTAATTTTGGCCACTATTCATATTGCTTTAGCGGATGTGCCCGCACAAATTACCACAGAGAATCAGCGTATCTCCATTGGTTTGGCACAGCAGGCGCTGGCTTTATTAGGTCTGCCACAAGGCCGCATTGCTGTTGCTGGTCTAAACCCTCATGCCGGTGAGGAAGGACGCTTTGGGCTGGAGGAGGAAAAAGTTATCTCTCCTGTGATTGCTCAGCTGCAAGATGAAGGGGTGAATGTCAGTGGTCCTTATCCTGGAGATACAATATTTATGCGAGCACGGCGTGGTGAGTTCGATATTGTCGTCGCCCAATACCATGACCAAGGTTTAATACCGGTGAAATACTTGGGTGTTGATGAGGGGGTTAATGTTACCGTTGGCTTGCCATTTATCCGCACGAGTGTCGATCATGGTACCGCCTTTGATATCGCAGGTCAGGGGATTGCTGATGAGGCTTCTTTGCGGGCGGCTTTAGATTTGGCTGTGAGTATGCTAGCTCAGCGTCGGGCTAACTTAGCGCGCTAACTGTGTGACTAATTCAACAGAAAACCAACAAAAAGTGCAGAAATTATCTCTAAATAAGGGAAAACTACGCTCATTGATTGAAAAATAGGCTAAACTACTCTATTCATTTGATTAAAGTTAAGCGGAGAATAACATGGCAGAGATCAAGCGTACTCGTCGTAATACTCTAGAGCGCCGTTGTTTAGGTAAAGCTTTCAAGCGTTTGTTTGTTGGCTCTCCTAAGGGTGTTTTCAAGATGTTAGAGAAAGTTAAGCGCGTTTAATTAACGAGTTTAACAAGTCTTAATTAAGCCTTAAATATACCTTGGTAAACATCAGGTAAAATTAGGTGAGAATTAAGCAAGCGAATATTAAGCCAAGATTCATTGTGAGTCTTGGCTTTTTATTTTTCTGTGCTTAGGATAGTAAGGTGTTAATGTTATTCGTTAATGCGAGGCGTTAAAGTGAAGAGTTAATGTGAAGCGTTAATGAAACTCGTTTTTGGAAATAAATCTGATGAATACTTCGTATGCGTTCACCGTTATGACTCCTAGCTATAATCGCGCAGCTACTTTGCCGCGTGTTTATGAGAGTCTTCTGCAGCAAGAGTTTAGCAATTTTGAATGGCTTATTATTGATGATGGTTCCACTGATAATACCGCTGAGCTCGTAGCGACCTGGATTGCTGAGAACAAAATTCCTATTCGTTATAAGTGGCAGACGAACCAGCATAAGAAAACCGCATTTAATCATGGGGTACGTGAGGCTCAGGGTGAGTTGCTCGTTGCCTTGGATAGTGATGATACGATTTTGCCAGACGCCCTACAACATATGTGGCAAGAATGGCAAGCTATCCCTCAAGCTGAGCGTGAGCAGTATATTGCCGTGACTGGCCTCTGTGCCCGTCCTGACGGCCAGATTGTGGGCGATGCTTATCCGCAAGATGTAATGAGCATCACGTCCTTAGATATGAGTTTTAAATATCAGGTGCGTGGAGAGAAGTTTGGTTGCTTGCAAACCAGTGTCTTACGCAAGTTTCCTTTCCCTGAAGAGGTGCAAGGTTTTGTGCCCGAAAGCCTTGTCTGGCGTAAAATCGCTCGTGCCGGGTATAAAACACGTTTCGTCAATCACGTGTACCGAACCTATTATGACAGTTCTGATTCGCTTTCTGCGGAGGGTGCGCGCTTAGGTAAGCAGCATGCTTTAGGGCTTATCTTACTTGCACGTGATACCGTGCAGGATTGCTTGCCGTGGTTTTGGGATCAGCCCAAGGAATTTATTAAAGCAGCCATTCGTTATACTCGCTTTCGCTTGCATCTACGCGATCAGAAGGTGGCATTACCTGTAATGGCTCAGCTGAGTGATTGGCGTGTGAAGTTGTTGGTTGCGGTGTGTGCACCGATAGGCTATGTGCTTTATCGCAGAGATAAATAGGCGAATAATAAGCGGCAAAAAGTCAACAAGCTGCCGCTAAACAACCGCTAAACAACTGCTAACAGCCGACAAGCGTATTAATTACTAGCGTTAATTAATGAGGTAAGAAGGGCTTACCTTCAGGCTCTTCGTCATCGAGAAAATCGTCATCCTCATCATCTTTATCATCGTCTTCTTCAAGCGCGGCTTCACGCTCCATCTCGGCTAGTAAATCATCATCTTGCATACCAAAAGGTAATAAGGTGGCGATTTCCTCAGACCATTCAACTTCATCCCCATCGTGGTCGATGCGTACATAACGCAGGAATTCATCATCAGTAATTTGGATGCCCCATAAAAACTCGCAATCATAAACGGCTTGAGCGAAATCTTCTAAGGTAGCTGTTTGCCCAAGCAGGCGTGCGCTAGGGCCGCCCATCTGCATAATCACGGTTTCCGCATCAGGCTCTTCTTCAGCATCTAAAGGCACGCCAAAAGCAATCCATTCATAACCATCTTCACTGGTATCAATCTCGGCTAGCACAGGCTTGCCCATATAAGCGGATAAGGCATCAGCTGTTTTGATTAATAATTCTAGTTCTTCTTGGGTAAAAGTAGGGCTACTCATTCTTAGATTACTTATGTGTTGTCAGACAAAGCTGTCATGGGTTTATAAAGATTCAATTATGGCCTAAAGCTCTTGATTTGTCTTAGATTAAAGCGCTTGATAACAGATTTTCTACAGACAAATCAAGGTGGTTTGACTACAATAACGGGATTATATATTTATCTATAGGCATTGTTCATGGCTCAGTATGTTTTTACGATGAATCGCGTTGGGAAAATTGTTCCTCCTAAGCGTCAAATCCTTCGTGATATTTCACTTTCTTTTTTCCCAGGCGCCAAAATTGGTGTGCTTGGTCTAAACGGCTCAGGTAAGTCGACACTTTTAAAAATTATGGCAGGCATCGATAAGGAAATCGAAGGTGAAGCCATCCCAATGCCAAATTTAAATATCGGTTATCTTGCTCAAGAGCCTCAGTTAAATCCTGAACATACCGTGCGTGAAGCCGTTGAAAAGGGCTTGGG
>CAYFVY010000081.1:6840-9473 GCA_964346715.1 uncultured Pelistega sp.
CGAGTGGCATTGTGTGCTTTATTATTATCGAAGCCAGATATGCTATTACTTGACGAGCCGACCAACCACTTAGATGCTGAAAGTGTGGATTGGTTAGAGCAGTTCTTACAAAAGTTCCCTGGCACAGTGGTTGCCGTTACCCACGATCGTTACTTCCTTGATAATGCCGCAGAGTGGATTCTTGAATTAGACCGTGGTCATGGTATCCCTTGGAAGGGTAACTATAGCTCTTGGTTAGAGCAGAAAGAAGATCGTTTGAAGCAAGAAGAGAGTCAAGAGTCTGCACGTCAACGTACGATTAAGAAAGAATTAGAGTGGGTGCGTCAGAATCCAAAAGGCCGTCAAGCCAAGTCGAAAGCGCGTCTTGCGCGTTTTGAAGAGCTTTCTTCACATGAATATCAGAAGCGTAATGAAACTCAGGAGATCTTTATTCCTGTAGCAGAGCGCTTAGGTAATGAGGTGATTGAGTTTAAGAACGTCTCTAAAGCTTTCGGTGACCGCTTATTGATTGATGATTTAAGCTTTAAGGTTCCACCAGGCGCGATTGTTGGGATTATCGGACCTAACGGTGCCGGTAAATCAACTTTATTCCGTATGATTACGGGTGTTGAGCAGCCTGACTCTGGTGAAGTCGTAATTGGTAAGACTGTGAATATTTCTTTCGTTGATCAGTCGCGTGAAACCTTAGAAGACAATAAAAATGTGTTTGAATACATCTCGAATGGTGCGGATTTGCTCACCGTTGGTAAATTTGAGATGCCAGCGCGTGCATACTTGGGTCGTTTTAACTTCAAGGGTGCTGATCAGAATAAGCAGGTAGGCTCATTATCAGGTGGTGAACGTGGTCGCTTGCATATGGCGAAGACCTTGATTAAAGGCGGCAACGTATTGCTACTTGACGAACCGTCGAATGACCTAGACGTTGAGACCTTGCGTGCTCTTGAGGATGCTCTTTTAGAGTTTGCCGGCAGCATCATGGTGATCAGCCATGATCGATGGTTCTTAGACCGTATTGCGACACATATTTTGGCTTTTGAAGGGGATTCTGAAGTAGTCTTCTTTGATGGTAACTATCAAGAATATGAAGAAGACAAAAAGCGTCGTCTCGGTGAAGAAGGTGCAAAACCTAAACGTATTCGCTACAAAGCATTAAAATAAGTTTTTCTCCGTAAAAAAGGGGCCAAGTGTTACTATTTCAGAGTACATTTTGGCCCTTTTTTGTTTCAAAATGACTCTAAAAGATAGGATTTTGATTGATTTTTATCAATGCAAAGTGATGTCTGAGTTCGCAAACGCTATAAAGTCTTTGACCTACAGTTCACTTCAGATTAAATTGTAGTTGTATACTCAAGTTGCCTTAAGTTCTTTATTTTCATGGGCAATAAGTGCTCACTCATACAGCATGGAGACCCTATGGACAAGCAAAGCAGAATATTTTATGGTTGGTGGATTGTGCTGGTTTTAATGGTGATCTCAGGTGCGGCAATCGCCTTGACAGTTAGTACATACATGATTTATCAAAATCAGATGATTAAAGCGATTGGTATCAGTCCAACAGAATTTGCCCTAAGTACAACCTTAATTTTTCTTACCTCTATGCTGGTATCGCCTATCGTAGGTCGTTGGATTCAGAACCATACCAAGCTCACTTTAATTGTCTTTTTAACGGGATTTTGCCTGACATATGCTGCTTTTGGTTTTGTGAGCAATATATGGCTTTTATATATTCTTGCCATTTTATTAGGCTTCTTTTTTACCGGACTTGCTTATATTCCCCCAGGTGTTTTAGTGAATCGTTGGTTCATTGAGAAAAAGGGCTTAGCGATGAGCTTATCCCTCGCGGGTAGTGCTATCTTAGGCGTCATTATGAGTAAGTATATTACGTATTGCATACAGCACTACAACTATACTGTGGCCTATATGACCATTGGCCTTGGTCTTTTAGCCTTAGGTTTATTCTTAATTGTCTTTGTTTTAAAAGAATCACCAGAAAGTATTGGTCTTAAGGCTCTCGGTTGTGAACAAGTGCTGAATGCCAATCCGCTTGCTGCTCAGAATAATGCTTTGGTGCACTTCTCACTGAAGCAACTGTATGCCACTTCATTTTTCTGGGCTATGTTATTGGCACAGTTTTTAGCAGGTTTTGTGGGTGGCGGTATTGTGATTCAGTTACCCGTCTATTTACAGAGTACTTTTGATCTTGAGTTAGCCACGAATTTATTGGTCTTGAACTTAATTGTTTCCGTTTTTGCCAAAATTGCTGCAGGCTGGCTGTATGATAAATTAGGTTTACGTTCTGCGACCTTAATCATTGTAGCAAGTGTTTTGTTGACCTGTGTCCTGTTTATTATGATTAATTCGCCAACGATGTGGTTACTAGGTATGTTAGCGGTGATTCTTTGGGCGGTTGGTAACTGTGTTGGAACCGTGACTACATCGGTCCTTGCATCGCGTACCTATGGTCCACAAGCATACGGGGAAATTTATGGTACTGTTATGCGCTTTCAAACCTTAGGTATGGCAGCTGGAGTACCAGCGGTAGCTAAGTTGTATGAAATGTCGAATTCGTTTGCCTTTGTTTGGAGTGTATTTGCTGGTTTAGCAATCCTCATGCTGCTAGCCTTTATGTATGG
>CAYFVY010000082.1:0-2824 GCA_964346715.1 uncultured Pelistega sp.
AAGCGATATCGTGGTGCGGACGAGGAGTAATTAGCAGCTTAGAATGAGCAACTTAGTTTTTAGGTCTGCGCTAAATCGCTTACAAGCCCAGGGTCGCATTACTCTGGGCTTGCTGTTTTGTATGTTAAGCAAGTTATTAGTGAAGATGCGTTTATTTAAGTGCAATTTAGCATCGAGAGCTTTAACAAATACATCGGCTATGAACCTAAATCCCGCATAAATATGGTAAAAATGAAAGATTCACTATGTTTTTTTGAAGAGTAACGATGGATACGATGTTAAAAGAAAAAGTCGCAGATAAATGCGCTTGGATTGGTCAAGATATTGCCGATAAAACTGACTGGATTCTTCACTTAACGCCACATGTATTGAGCGTCTTGGATCAAGGGCTTCAGCAACTTGAAGCGAAGAACATGCAAGCACCTAACTTTAGCAAAGAAGATGTGGTGATTGAGGATGAGCAATTCTTAGCGTTTGTAGCTGAGATTGCGCAAGAATTAGAGAATGGCTATGGCTTTATTGTGCTACGTGGCTTAGATACAGAGAAATATAATGAAGTGCAATTAGCAACGATTTACTATATTTTAGGTGTCTACCTCGGTCTTCCTGTGACACAGAATGCGCGTGGTGATTTACTCGGTCGTGTTGAGCATGTGGGTGATACTACGAAGAAAGAAACTCGCGTCTATGAAACCAATTTGTACTTACCTTATCACACGGATATGTCTGATGTGGTGGGTCTCTTATCGATTCGTAAGGCTAAGGAAGGTGGTTTAAGTAGTGTGGTGAGCTTTGCCACGGTGTATAACGAGATTTTAGAAAATCATCCTGAGTACTTATCGTACTTCTACCATCCTTGCTACTATGCGCACTTAGGTGAGGCCTTGCCTTCACTCTCGCCCATCTATAGCTATTGGAAGGGTAAATTAGCGGGGCGTTATTTGCGTGCCTATATTGAGTTAGGGCAAGAGATTATGAATGTCCCTGTATCTCGTGTACAAAAAGAAGCCTTAGATATTTTCGATACCATCAGCCAAGACCCACGTCTACGCTTAGATATGATGCTTGAGCCGGGTGATATGCAGTTCTGCAATAACTATACCGTGATGCACTCACGAACCAGTTTTGAGGACCATGAGGAACTCGCTAAGCGTCGTAAATTATTACGCTTATGGTTGAAGATGGATAATGCACGTGAGTTGTCACCAGACTTTCCTGGACGTAACGGTATTCCTGCAGAAATTGCTGCCTAATTTCAGATACACTTAAGCAATCTGAGCAGCGATTGATAAATATGGCTTAGTGCTCTTGGGTCAATCGCTTTTTGTATTTTATATGTCGTCAATTAGATGTCGTCAACATGTCCACTCAAACTCAAGTCGAGAGCGTAGCAAGTACTGCACCGATGCCTGCCGTCGATTCTAGTCGCAGCACTTTTCATATCCGTATTGTTGGTGCTGCTGCCTTAGCGCATATGCTCAACGATATGATACAGGCGGTATTGCCAGCAATTTTCCCCATGCTGAAGTCGCAGTTCACCTTGAGTTTTAGTGAAATTGGTTTAATCGCCCTAACGTATCAAGTAACTGCCTCGCTGTTACAACCATGGATTGGCTTATATACGGATAAGCGTCCGCTGCCCTATCTCTTGCCGTCGGGGATGATGGTGACCTTATTAGGGATTCTCCTTTTAGCCACAGCCAATAGTTATGGCATGCTTTTACTGGCGGCTGGGGTAGTAGGGGTTGGTTCGGCGACGTTTCACCCAGAGGCTTCGCGGGTGGCGCGTATGGCCTCAGGAGGGCGTTTCGGCACGGCGCAATCTGCCTTCCAAGTGGGCGGTAATACAGGTTCGGCCATCGGCCCCTTACTAGCAGCGGCAATTATTATTCCCTATGGACAATCAGCAGTGGCATGGCTGATGGTGGTGGCCTTAATTGCGATTGGGGTTTTATTCAGAGTGACGGGGTGGACTTTAGCACATGGGCAGAATCAGCTAAAAGGCTTAGCACGTAAACAAAATGTAGGCTTAAAAGGCTCTGCCGTGGTGCAAGCGATTGTGGTGATCTGCCTGTTGATGTTTGCTAAGTTTATCTATATTGCATCCTTCACGAATTACTTTACCTTCTATCTGATTGAGCGCTTTGGTCTGACTACCCAGCAGAGTCAAGTGTTCTTATTTGTTTTCTTAGGTTCGGTGGCGTTTGGTACCTTTGCGGGTGGCCCGATTGGCGATCGAATTGGTCGTAAAGCCGTGATTTGGATTTCGTTCTTAGGCGTAGCGCCCTTTGCGCTTATCTTGCCGCATGTTGGTTTAGTGTGGACAGGAATCCTGGCCAGCGTGATTGGTTTGGTGATGTCTTCAGCCTTTGCTGCCATGGTGGTCTATGCACAAGAGGCCGTACCAGGTCGTGTAGGATTGGTGTCCGGGCTGATGTTTGGCTTAATGTTTGGAATTGGTGGACTTGGTGCTGCTGGGCTTGGGATGCTAGCCGATACCTATGGAATTATTTGGGTGTATGGCTTGACCGCATTTCTACCCTTATTAGGCTTAGCAACTGCGTTCTTGCCGAATCCAAAGAAGGCATCAGAGTAAGTGATTCGAATAAGCAGCCTGAATAAACAACACGAATGAATAGTCTGAACAGGCAGTCAACTAAATAATTCAAACAAACGAATCTCAGAAATAAATCGTGTCAGTAGATAGGCTGCTGAAATGCATAAAAAAGGCATCCCCAAAGAGATGCCTAATTATTAATATGGAGTGGTATCTCAGCTAAAAAGCTACCACTATCCCTATTTACTCACCACGTAGAATTTTCGC
>CAYFVY010000082.1:2924-9308 GCA_964346715.1 uncultured Pelistega sp.
GAGTAGGCCATAATGCGGGTGTAGATAAAGTTATTTTCTTCTAACACTGTGCGGATGGCGCCAATGCGACCGTCCATCATATCGCTTGGGGCGACATAATCGGCACCTGCCTCAGCTTGGACTAAGGCTTGGCGGCACAGCATAGCAACGGTTGGTTCGTTCAAGACATAGCCGTTTTCATCAATCACACCATCTTGACCATGGCTTGTGTACGGGTCAAGCGCCACGTCACATAGCACACCTAAGTCAGGAAATTCTTTCTTGATGCTGCGGATAACGCGGGGAATCAGGCCGTCAGGATTGGTCGCTTCTACACCATCGGGTGTTTTCAGAGAAGCATCAATCGATGGGAAAAGTGAGAGCACTGGAATACCTAAGCGTACACATTCTTCGGCTACCGGCAAGATAGTGTCGGGCGAATAACGCACAACGCCAGGCATGGAAGGAACAGGCTGAAGACTGTTTTCACCTTCTTGGACAAATACTGGATATATAAAATCATTTACAGATAAAGTATTTTCCTGAACAAGGCGGCGCGAAAAACTATCACGACGATTGCGGCGCGGACGAGACGCTGGGAAATCAGCAGTAATAATAGAACTCATAATTTAAACCTTTGGGTTAATCCAGTTAACAATATGTTCTGTGGTTTCTTCTAAACCAATTCTATCGGTTGATGAAAAAGGAATCGCTTCAACCGTACCAAGATTAGCGAGCTCCTTCTTCACTGCGGCTACCGCACGAATGCGTTGGCCGTATGGAAGCTTGTCGGCTTTGGTCAATAGGGCAAGGACAGGAATCCCCGTCGGCTCAATCCAATCAACTAGGCGACGATCTAAGGCGGTGACTCCGCGACGAATATCAATCAATAAGATAATCCCTCGCAAGGATTGACGCTCACGTAGATAGGCACCAAGGACATCTGCCCATTCTTCCTTCTCATCGCGGGCGACAGAAGCAAAACCATAACCAGGCAAGTCCACGAGAAAGCCGAGGACTTCATCAGGTTCATCGGGGTTCGGTACGCCAAACATATTAATAAGGCGTGTGCGACCCGGTGTTTTACTGGAGAAGGCTAGGCGCTTCTGGTTACATAAAACATTCAATGCCGAAGATTTGCCCGCATTCGAGCGACCCACAAAACACACCTCAGGGATAGAGGTTGCCGGGAGCTGGTTTATTTTAGCGGCAGATACGAAGAACTTAGATTGATGTAAAATTGACACAAGTAGCCTTACAAAAGTAAGAAGTAAAACACTATTGTATAATTATCGGTTGCAAAAGTGACTAAATTTAGCGTACAGGGCTTATACTCTAACGTTAACAGGTGAATTCTTTTACAATAAGCTGGTTAACAGCTAAAAAATAACAGATTTGATCGTTGATCGAGGGTCTTCATGAAGAATGTCTTTTCTAAAGTTTTACTAGCTAGCGGTCTAGTAATGGGTCTATCAGCAGGTAGCTCAATGGCACAAACCGCGACAGTACCTGACGTTAAGCGCGGCGAAACCTTATATATGGCCGGTGATATGGAGCGTGGTATTTTAGCCTGTGTGGCCTGTCACGGTGTGGGCGGTAATAGCCCGCTTGCTATGTATCCGCATGTAGCTGGTCTACCTGAGGGTTACACCATTGCGCAACTGAAGAACTTCCAAGTACAAGAGGGCGCAACTAAAGCTGCGCGTACGAATCCTGATGGCACACCAACTTTGATGGCACCAACAGTATTGAAGATGAACGATCAGGACATGCGTGATCTTGCGGCTTATATCGCTGGTTTGAAATTGACCAATCCGGCTTTTGCTAAGAATGCAGGTAATATTGACGTAGTTCAACGTGGCCGTGAAATCTATCGTGCCGGTATCCCTGAGCGTAATGTACCTGCCTGTGCATCATGTCACGGTGCCGAAGGTAAGGGTATGCCAGAGCTATATCCATTCTTATCAGGCCAACATCCTGAGTACATCGAACAACAATTGCAAGCCTTCGCTAATGGTCATCGTCAACACGGTGGTGTAGACAACCAGATGGGTTCAATCTCTGACCGTATGACGAATGCCGATATTAAAGCGGTTGCAGACTATGCCGCTGGTATTCGCTAATCGTTTTAGCAGGCAGTCGTTATTCAATCTCTACGAAATAATAAATTATAAGTAGTGATGCACAACAAGGGGGCACGTGGTGTCCCCTTTTTTGTCGTTAAGTACTGTTATTCTTTCTTAGGCGTATTTCGCCTTTTTAAATCCTTGTTTTTATAAGTTATATTGGTTGTGGAACAGAAAAAACAAAGTCGCCGCTGGGGATCTGAGCTATTTGAGCTGCTAGGCTCAATGCGTTTTGCGATTAGCTTACTGATGATTGTCTGCGTGGCCAGTGCTATCGGCACTATTTTGCAGCAGAATCAGACGGAAATCACCTACGTGGACATGTTTGGTACCTACTGGTATCAAGTCTTCTCTAAATTTGATGTTGCTCAGATCTATAACACCTGGTGGTTCTTGGTGATTATGGCCTTCTTGGTGATATCGACCAGCATTTGCTTGATTCGCAATGTGCCTAAGATGGTCAAGGATATGCGCTCATTCCGTGACTATGTGCGGATTACGAGCCTGCGCGCCTTTCCCCACAAGATTGATGTGCATACCGATTACCCACAACAACAATCAGTCGATATGGCCAAGGTGTGGTTGAAGCGCCATGGTTACGCCTTCCGAGAAAAAATCGATGGTGATACGGTTTTATTAGCCTCGAAAAAGGGCAGCTCGAATCGTCTCGGTTATATTTTTGCTCACTTGGCAATTGTGGTGGTTTGTATCGGCGGCTTATTAGACAGTGAATTACTTAATCGTATGCAGACCTGGACGGGGGCTAAGAAGCCGATTCCTATGGATGCGCGTTTTATGTCGGATGTGCCAGACAGTTCGCGTTTTGCCCCAGACAACCCAAGCTTCCGTGGCAATATCTTAGTGAGCGAAGGGGATTCAGCCCAGCATGCCATGCTTTTATTGGGCGGTGATTCTTTTTTACAAGCTCTGCCTTTTACCGTCAAACTGAATAAATTTATCGTCGAATACTATGAGTTAAATGGCATGCCTAAGCGCTTTGCCAGTGATGTGACGATTACCGACCATGAAACCGGCAAGGTTGAGGACAAGATAATTGAGGTTAATCATCCTTATTCGATTCATGGAGTGATGCTCTATCAATCAAGTTTTGATGATGGAGGCTCTAAAGTTGATTTAATTGCCCACCCAGTACAAGGCGCAAGTACAGCGACATTTGAGGTTAAAACCCAAGTTAATCAGCCTGTTGCTTTACCACCGTTGACTGTGCGCGGTCGTGAAGAGCAATATCAATTAACGGTGAATGAACTGCGTCCAATTAACGTTGAGGACTTAAGTTCACCTGAAGATCTCTCTGCTCCTAAAGACTTTGAGAAGCAAATTCTCGCGGTAACGGGTAGTGCAGCTGCTAAAAATAATGAAAAAGTACGTAATGTTGGGCCTTTGGTGAGTTATACCTTAACCGATAGCCGTAACCAAAGCATCGAATACCGTAACTATATGCTGCCAATGCTCTTGGATGAGCGCCTCGTATTCTTAGTCGGTATTCGTCTACCAGGACAAGATGGTTTTAGTTATGTTCGTATGCCTGCTGATGAAACGGGTAAATTAGATGAGTTTTTAGCTTTACGTGCCGCATTTAATGATCCTATTAAGCGTAAAGCGGCAGCGCAAGCCTATGCTGATAAGGTTCAAGATAGCCGTATCGATAAGGCCAATGCTATTGTCTTGGCAGAGCGTGCTTTAGAAATTTTTGCACATAGCGGGTTCAAAGGCATCGATGATCATGTGGATGGTGTGAATGCGCCAACGGAACAGCGTGTACCAGAGAATTTACGTGAACCAATGAAACAAATTTTGCGCGATTATCTGGTATTCTCTGCTATAGAACTACGCGGTATGGTGCGTCAAGAGTTGGGGATGCCGGCACTGGATTTCTCTCAAGGTACACCAGCGCAGATGGAGCAACAAGCTCGTTGGTTTGATTCGGCTTTACGAGCACTCTCGGATCTGCCGCATTACCAGGCACCACTAATGTTCCAAATGCGCTCTTACGAACATGTGCAAGCGAGTGTCTTGCAAGCCACACGTTCACCTGGTAAGTACATCGTTTATCTAGGTAGCTTATTATTGATCCTAGGGGTATTTGCGATGTTCTATATTCGCGAGCGCCGTATTTGGTTATGGGTAAATCCGGATGGTGAGCAGGGTAGTCAAATTCGTGCAGCGATGACCTCGCAGAAGCGTACGATGGATTTTAAAAATGAGTATGAGCAGTTTAAACAAGACTTTGCTGAGTTAGAAAGGAAGTAAAGATGTCTGAAAATGTAATCAATCATGGTGGTGCTCGCCAAGCTCCTTCAGCGAAGTGGCAAGAGCAAGCTGTCGATAAGCACTCTTTACGAGGTCGCTTTGACTGGACTGATATTGTTTTCTTTCTAGCCTTAGCTGCGGGTGCCTACTATGCACTTACGACTTGGCCTGACGCGATGGATATTTATGAAAAATATATCCTTGGTGGTACGGTATTCTTTATTGTCTGGTTAGGTTGGTTATGGCGTCCATTACGTACAGCCATGATTGGCATTGGCTTGACTGCATTGTTGGCGATTTGGCTGTATGACGGTAACTTAGAGCATGCCAATAGCAAGTTCTTGCTGAAGTACCTAATCTCTTCACAATCTGCCGTATTGTGGATGTGCGCCATGTTCTTTATGGCAACAGTGGTGTACTGGATTTCTTACTTCGTTCCGCGTTTCGCTTGGATGGGAACCGTGTTTACCTGGTCTGGCGTGGTGATGGGCTTTGTTGGGCTCTTAGTGCGCTGGCGTGAAGGCCACTTGATTGCGGCAGATATGGGGCATATTCCAGTCAGTAATCTATATGAAGTATTTGTCTTATTCTGTTTAATTACGGCTGTATTCTATCTCTACTACGAGAAGCGTTATAACACTCGTGCACTAGGTGGTTTTGTGCTCTTAGTGATTTCATCTGCAGTGATTTTCCTCTTGTGGTACACCTTCGAGCGTGATGCTGCGACCATTACACCACTGAATAATGCGCTCAATAGCTGGTGGATGAAGCTTCATGTGCCTGCTAACTTTATTGGCTACGGTACCTTTGCGCTAGCAGCGATGGTGGGCTTTGCCTATATGGTTAAGCATCATGGCGAAACGACCTCATGGCGCCCAATGATTCCTCTACTCTTAGTGGGTGCGGCCTTAATTGCAGAAGCATTTATCTTCAGTGACCGTGGTGAAGCATCGATTTTCTGGGTGGTGTATTTTGGTATTAGTGTAATTATCGTCGCGCTCATACTGATGATGCGTAAGCGCATTGCTGCGAGCTTGCCATCATTCGAAGTCTTAGATGATGTGATGTATCGCGCGATTTCAATTGGCTTTGCTTTTTTTACCGTAGCCACGGTATTAGGTGCGCTCTGGGCCGCGGATGCTTGGGGGACTTATTGGCAATGGGACCCGAAAGAAACATGGGCACTGGTCGTATGGTTGAACTATGCTGCCTGGTTACACCTACGCTTGATGAAGGGTATGCGTGGCACGATTGCCGCATACTGGGCATTAGTGGGTTTAGTGATTACGACCTTTGCCTTTATTGGGGTGAATATCTTCTTATCAGGCTTACACTCGTACGGTGAGTTGTAGGTGGGTGAGGGTTAAGCGGGTGATTGACGGGCTCGATTTAACGAGAAAAGCGTGATAGCAAAAGACGGCATTCTAGAAATAGGATGCCGTTTTTATATCCTAAGCCTAACTTAAGGTAATAGTCGATCTAAAGCATAAATCTGCTCTAAGGTCTCGCGCTCGCGAATCAGGTAATGCTTATCGCCGTCCACCAATACTTCTGCAGCACGTGGGCGGGTATTGTATTGGCTGGCCATGGTAAAGCCATAGGCACCCGCAGATTCAACCACTAAGTAGTCACCCGCTTCAATGACAAGTTCACGTTGCTTAGCTAACCAGTCACCGCTTTCGCAGATTGGACCAACGATATCGTAAGTAGCAGCTTGGCCTTCTTTCGCTTCAACCGCTAGTACTCCATGATAGGCATCATAGAGAGTAGGGCGAATAAGGTCATTCATCGCAGCATCCACAATTGCGAAATTGCGTGCTTCAGTGGGTTTAACGAACTGAATTTGCGTGAGTAGTAGACCTGAGTTACCTACGAGTGAGCGACCAGGCTCCATCACCAATTGTAATTTGCCATAGCCACGCTCTTGTAGCTTAGCTAAAACAGCGGCCACTAGGTCTTTAGGTAGGGCTGGGGTTTCGTCCACATAACGGATTCCTAGGCCACCACC
>CAYFVY010000083.1:0-2409 GCA_964346715.1 uncultured Pelistega sp.
AGCTTTGCAGACCTTTTTGCAGATAGCGTTAAAAACCAAGATATGAAATCAGGTGAGGTGATTTCAGCCGAAGTTGTGCGTGTTGAGCATAACTTTGTTGTTGTAAACGCAGGTTTAAAATCTGAGTCTTACATTCCTCGTGAAGAATTCTTAAACGATCAAGGTGAAATCGAAGTTGAAGCGGGTGACTTCGTTTCTGTAGCAATTGACTCTCTAGAGAACGGCTACGGCGACACCATCCTATCACGTGATCGTGCAAAACGTCTATCTGCCTGGTTATCTTTAGAGCAAGCTCTAGAGTCTGGCGAGATGATTACTGGTACTATTACTGGCAAAGTAAAAGGTGGCCTTACTGTTATGACTAACGGTATCCGTGCCTTCCTACCTGGTTCATTGGTTGATGTGCGTCCTGTTAAAGACACCACACCATACGAAGGTAAAACTATGGAATTTAAAGTTATTAAGCTTGATCGTAAGCGTAATAACGTTGTTCTATCACGTCGTTCAGTGCTTGAAGAGAGCATGGGCGAAGAGCGTCAAAAACTACTTGAGAACCTACAAGAAGGTGCAGTGGTTACTGGCGTTGTTAAGAACATCACTGACTACGGTGCATTCGTTGACTTAGGCGGTATCGACGGTCTATTACACATCACAGATATGGCATGGCGTCGTGTACGTCACCCATCTGAGGTGTTAAGTGTTGGTCAAGAAGTTGAAGCGAAAGTTCTTAAGTTTGACCAAGATAAGAACCGTGTTTCTTTAGGCGTGAAGCAATTAGGCGAAGACCCATGGGTTGGCCTAGCTCGTCGCTATCCGAAAGGTACTCGTTTGTTCGGTAAAGTAACTAACTTAACTGACTACGGTGCATTCGTTGAAGTAGAAACAGGTATCGAAGGTTTAGTTCACGTTTCTGAAATGGACTGGACTAACAAGAACGTTGACCCACGTAAAGTTGTTAACTTAGGTGAAGAAGTTGAAGTTGCTGTTCTAGAAATCGACGAAGATCGTCGTCGTATCTCTTTAGGCATGAAACAAACTCGCACTAACCCATGGGAAGAGTTTGCAACAAACTTCAAACGTGGCGACAAGATCAAAGGCGCAATCAAGTCTATCACTGACTTTGGCGTGTTTATTGGTCTAGCTGGTGGTATTGATGGTCTAGTTCACTTATCTGACTTGTCTTGGAACGAGCCAGGTGAAGAAGTTGTTCGCAACTACAAAAAAGGTGACGAGATTGAAGCAGTTGTTCTAGCGATTGATACTGAGAAAGAGCGTATTTCTCTAGGTGTTAAACAACTAGAAGGCGACCCATTCAATAACTTCGCTTCAGCTAACGACAAGGGCGCGATTGTATCTGGTGTAGTTAAATCTGTTGAGCCAAAAGGCGCAGTAGTTACTCTATCACTAGACGTTGAAGGCTACCTACGTGCATCTGAAATTTCAAGCGGCCGTGTTGAAGACGCGACAACTGTATTGAAAGAAGGTGATAACGTTGAAGCGATGATTTTGAACATCGATCGTAAAGCACGTTCTATCCAATTATCTGTTAAAGCACGTGATAATGCTGAAACAGCGGATAAGCTAGAAAGCTTGCAAGACGCTAGCGCTTCTTCAGGTACAACTAACTTAGGTGCCTTGTTGAAAGCTAAATTAGATCAAGCTAAAGACGATTAAACTGTGACGAAATCAGAGTTGATTGAGGCCCTAGCAGCGAGCTATCCACAGCTCGCTGTGCGTGATATGGATTTTGCTGTAAAAACCATGCTAGATGCGATGACCGATGCATTGGCTAACGGTCAACGCATTGAAATTCGTGGTTTCGGCAGCTTTTCTCTATCACAACGAGCCCCTCGCCTTGGCCGTAACCCTAAAACTGGTGAGCAAGTGCAAGTACCTGGCAAGCGGGTACCGCATTTTAAAGCTGGTAAAGAGTTACGCGAAAGAGTGGACTTGGTCTTTCAAACCGAAGAGCAAGAGAAGTTAGCTCCCAAAGGCGTTCATCGCGCCGCTTAGTTGTTGCTTCACTTAGCAGACGGTAAAAATCCTGGTGTCTTAGGCATCAGGATTTTTTTATGGATTCTTGCGCCAGAGCGAGTGAAATCTATTACAATGGTGAAAATAGTCAAAGAAGGAATGTTTCATTATGCGCTACCTCATTTGGGCTTTACGCTTAATCATTTTTGTATTGGTCTTATTGTTTGCGGTGAAGAACACAGCGCCAATCGCTGTTAATTTATATGGTGATGTAACCCTGCCGGCTGTGCCCCTTGTGGTTGTCTTATTAATAGCCTTTGTCGCAGGTGCTCTCTATATGTATTTACTGAATTTGCCGACACGTTATCGCCAAAATCGCGAAGTAAGTCGTCTTAAGAGCGAAGTTAAGCACTTGCAAAGTGATTTGACGGTTGC
>CAYFVY010000083.1:2509-9283 GCA_964346715.1 uncultured Pelistega sp.
AGCGCCACAGCTTCGGCTTCAGCTTCAACAAGTGGCTATATCGCTATCAAAAACGATTAATTCGATATACCCATAAGAAGAACATTATAGGAGCTAATCTTGGATTTTGAGAGTTGGTGGCTAGTAATCATTCCCATTTTATTTGGCTTGGGATGGATTGCTGGGCGCTTTGATATGCGCCAAATCTTATCAGAGACTCGTCATTTGCCGGACTCGTACTTTAAGGGCTTAAATTTCTTATTGAACGAAGATCATGATCAGGCAATTGATGCCTTTGTTGAGGTTGCCAAATTAGACACGGAGACAACTGAATTACACTTTGCTTTAGGTAGTTTGTTTCGTCGTCGTGGTGAAATTGAGCGCGCTATTCGCGTGCATCAAAGCTTATTAAACCGTGCTGATCTATCTGAGAAAGATCAGGCGCAAGCACGTTATGAATTAGCACAAGACTTTTTTAAAGCCGGGATGTTTGACCGAGCCGAGACTGGCTTTTTACAAGCAAGCCAAGATGAACCTCATGCAATCGCTGCTACACGTGCTCTGATTCGAATTTATGAGGCGGAACATAATTGGCCTAAAGCAATTGAGGCGGTTGAGAGCTTGCAAAAAATACTGGCCGAACCGGTGCCCCAGATTGTGCATTATTACTGTGAATTAGCAGTTCAAGCGTTAAGCAGTAAGCCAGCCAATGTTCAGCAGGCCCTACAGGAACTGAAACGTGCCGAGCAAGCCGCTCAGGAGCTTGCAGTTAAACAAGGTTCGCAGGCTAGGATTGCGATGATTTATGCGCAAATTGCACGCATGCAAGAACAGTGGCAACAAGAACGCGAGTATCTCCATCAGATTTTACAAAACAATCCTGAATTTGCTGGCTTAATTGCGCAAAATTTTATTGATAATTATGAGCGACAAGAGCAGGGGCAAGAGGGTATCTCGATATTGCAAACACATTATCGTGAATACCCTTCATTAGACTTGTTTAATGTCATTTTTAAATATCTACGTACGCATGAACAAGCTAAGCAAGCCTGGACATTTGCTCGTGAGTCCTTGTCAGTTTCGCCTTCGCTCTTGGGTTTAGATAAATTACTCGATGTTGAGCTTAAGGCTGAGCAGGAAATCACGCCTTCATTATTACCTGATTTGCAGCTTGATTTATTACGCAAAATGATCAATAAACACTCACAACGTTTAGATCGCTACGCATGTCGCCAATGTGGCTTTCAGGCGCGTGCTTTCTACTGGCAATGTCCGGGTTGTAATGCGTGGGAGACTTACGCTCCGAAACGCTTGGAAGAGTTGTCATGAAAGCATTTCCACTAGACTTAATCCAAACCAAAAAAATCTTAGTCGTTGGTGACCTTATGCTTGACCGTTATTGGTTTGGCGAAGTCGATCGAGTGTCACCTGAAGCGCCAGTTCCTGTGGTGCGCGTGGTTCGTCGTGAAGATCGCCTAGGGGGTGCCGCTAACGTAGCGCGTAATATTCGTGCCTTGGGCGCTAAGGCGACTTTGATGGGGATTGTTGGCCAAGATGAGGCTGGCGAACAGATTCAATTTCTTGCCGATGAAGCTGGCATCGATACGCAGTTGATTGCCGATCAGACGATTAATACCACCTTAAAGATGCGTGTTTTAGGTCGCCAGCAACAGTTATTGCGTATTGATTTTGAGTATCCGCCCAGTGAGATGGCCTTAAACCATCTAGATGAAAAATTACGTAGTCTGATTGACGGTCATGATGCTATTGTCTTATCCGACTACAACAAGGGCGTGTTAAGTAGGGTGCAAGCGATTATTGCTTTAGCCAAACGGTATGCAATTCCCGTCTTGGTAGACCCCAAAGGTACTGACTATAGTCGTTACACGGGTGCTTCTTTATTGACGCCGAACCGCTCGGAAATGCAGCAGGCTGTAGGTGCTTGGCATAATGAAGCAGAATTGGCTCTAAAGTCTCAACGCTTACGCCAAGAGTTAGATCTAGAAGCCTTATTAATTACGCGTTCTGAACAAGGCATGACCTTGTTTGACCAAGTCGGTCGTCATCACGTCGATGCGCAAGCGCAAGAAGTATATGATGTTTCAGGTGCTGGAGATACGGTTTTAGCAACCTTGGCCAGTACCCGAGCAGCAGGCTTGGCCTGGGATGAAGCCATGTTATGGGCGAATAAAGCAGGAGGTATCGTCGTGGGCAAACTTGGAACATCTATTGTTACAGCAGAGGAATTATTATGATCGTTGTCACGGGAGCAGCTGGTTTTATTGGCAGCAATATTGTTAAGGGCTTAAACCAACGTGGTATTACGGATATCATTTGCGTTGATGAATTAAGTGATGGTCACAAGTTTGTGAACTTAAGTGACTGTCAGATTTATCATTATATGGATAAGGATGATTTTCGTCGCAGTGTGCGCGAGGATAAATTACCCGCCATTCGTGCAATTATCCACCAGGGAGCATGCTCTGATACAACAGAAAGCGACGGTCGCTTTATGATGGATAATAACTATCAAGTAACTTTGGAATTGTTCGAGTACTGCCAAGCTAAGGCAATTCCTTTTATTTATGCGTCCAGTGCCGCAGTATATGGCGCAGGTCCGCATTATATTGAAGATCTAGCGAATGAGCGCCCATTGAATGTCTATGGTTATTCCAAATTCTTATTTGATCAGGTAGTGCGTCGCCGCTTTGAGCAATTAACAGCGCAGGTTGTTGGTCTACGTTATTTTAATGTCTATGGTCCTCGTGAACAACATAAGGGACGTATGGCATCGGTGGCTTTCCATAATATGGGGCAATTCAAACAGAATGGTTATCTGCAATTATTTGGTGGCTATGATGGTTGGGGCGATGGTGAGCAAAGCCGAGACTTTGTCAGTGTGGAAGATGTCGTCAAGGTGAATCTGTTTTTCCTGGATAATCCTGATAAATCGGGTATTTTTAACTGTGGTAGCGGTCGTGCACAACCCTTTAATGATGTAGCGCGAGCAGTGGTATCACACTTAATGGATGAAGACATCAGCCTAGAAACAATGGTCGAGCGTAATTTATTACGTTATATTCCTTTCCCTGAGGATCTTAAGGGACGCTACCAAAGCTTTACCCAAGCTGATTTAACCGCTTTGCGTGCAGCAGGTTATCAAGAAGAGTTTCTCGATGTGCATACAGGTATTGGACGTTATATTAAAATATTAGGGTTAAAATAGTTTATACGTAGTTCTGCGCATGGATAAGCGGTAGAAAAAGTAAATATCTAGGCTTGCCATCTTGCTATTATCAATTCTTGATTGTGATAATTGACTTGAAAGTAGGGTGGAAATCAACTCATGAAGATATTAAAGCAACGCTTCTATCGCTTCTGTGCTGCAGTGTTCTTATGCATTATGAATCCAAGCTATGCGGTAGAACTTAACTCTGCGAGTGCCCAGCAACTAATGGGTTTAAAAGGCATTGGAGAGAAGACCGCGCAAGCAATTTTGCAAGAACGACAAAGAGCAGGACCTTTTGTCTCATTGGAAGACTTTTCCATTCGGGTTAAAGGAGTCGGTAAAAAGCGTTTAGAGAAACTCGTTACTCAAGGCTTACATATTCAGTCGGCAAATTTACCCACTTCTGCGTCAAGTAGTGTAGGAAAGGCCGTAAGCGGAATTGAGATAAGTGCGAGTAAAGTAGAGCAAAGTAGGGGGGTGAGTTCTCGCTCCCCAGCGTCCGCAATGCCTGCGACCATACAGGCGTCTTCCTCCATAAATCGTTCACGCACCAAACAGCTTAAGAGCAATATTGGCCATATAGAAATTGCTGAACCGAAACTTATTAAGCCCCCAAAACTTGCATTGCCGCCTAAGCCTTAGTGGGTGAAAGTGGCTGTGAGGCAGCATATACACCACTGTAGGATAAATCAATAGCGTAAATCTAGCTGTTTTGGTTATAATCTCAAGCACTATGAATACCGTAAACTATCCTACTATTGAGCAGACTATTGGTAATACACCTCTAGTAAGACTGCAACGTATTGCTGCCGACATGCTTGCTGCGCGTGGCAATGTCCTCTTGGCTAAACTTGAAGGCAATAATCCTGCTGGATCGGTTAAGGATCGACCAGCGATGTCAATGATCCGTGTTGCGGAAGACGCTGGTTTAATTAAGCCAGGTGATACCTTAATTGAAGCAACGAGCGGTAATACAGGAATCGCCTTAGCGATGGCAGCAGCCATTCGTGGTTATAAAATGATCCTCATTATGCCGGATAATCTATCCGTGGAACGTCGTGCATCCATGAAGGTGTATGGTGCTGAATTGATTCTGACGCCGGCTAGTGCAGGTGGGATGGAATATGCGCGCGATTTAGCCTTAAAAATGCAAGCCGAAGGTAAGGGTTTAGTACTTAATCAATTTGCCAATAAAGCTAATCCACTGGCACATTTGCAGAGTACGGGTCCTGAAATTTGGCAACAAACTCAAGGAACGATTACGCATTTTGTCTCAGCAATGGGAACGACTGGCACGATTATGGGAAACAGTCGATATTTAAAGTCACAGAATTCACAGATTCAAGTCATCGGTGCACAACCCGCTGAAGGCGCCTCGATTCCGGGTATTCGTAAATGGTCAGATGATTATTTACCAGAAATTTACGAACCTAGCCTAGTTGATGGTTTTGAATTAATCGGTCAAGATGAGGCGGAAGAGATGGCGCGTCAACTGGCTAAGCAAGAGGGTATTTTTGCAGGTATTTCATCGGCAGGTGCTTTAGTTGCCGCCTTACGCTGTGCCGAAAGAGTGCAGAATGCAACGATTGTCTTCATTGTTTGTGATCGTGGTGACCGCTATTTATCTCAAGGTGTCTTTAATTAGTCACTCTAGAAAGCCTCGAAAGCTTGATTTACCAAGGTTTTGCAGCAAAATTCATGAATTTTCAATAGTTTTCAACTATAAGATCAATTAAAAACTCAAAGATTGAAACAAAGCTTAGCAAATCTTGGTGGCTGCATTATAATAGACCTAATTTAGTTTCAGAATGTTTCAGATCCTCGTTGATAAATATCAATGCTATAAGTAGGGTCTTTATGTAGTATGGCGATATGAAATCTGTTTCCATCTTTGCGGTTCCTGCGAACCTACCTGAGTCCGAGCGTCTAAAGCGCCGCCACATGTTGGCGCGCTTAGGCTTGGCGTGGTTGATTATGATGCAGGCAATGATGTTCGCTTTCCCTGGCTATATGCGCAATGAATATTTGCATTCTGAGAGTCTGGCAACCTTAGATACTGCCATTATTGTTATGAACTGGATTAACTTTGCTTTAGCGATACCAGTCATGCTGTATTGTGCTGCTCCTGTCTGGAAGGGCCTTTTTCGTCAGCAGGGGAATGCGGCGATTGTAAATATGGACTGGCCTGTTGCTTTAGGTATTCTCGTTGCATTTATCCCTAGTGCCATGAATACGATTACGCAGACAGGTGAAGTGTATTTTGAATCAATTTCGATGTTTGTGGCTTTTCTCTTAACCGCCCGTTATCTGGAGTTTGCTGCTCAACAATCGGCGAAATTTAATGTTGGAGCGGTAGATCCTGAACTTGAGTCAGTTGTTGGACGAATTTCTCTACGTGCTGACCGTGTCGCATTTATTTTTGTGCTGTTGCAAATTGCCTTAGCTATTGTGACAGCCTTAGTCTGGTATTTATACATTGATGCTGCCCATGCAGTACCAGTGTTAGTCTCTTTATTTGTTATGAGTTGCCCTTGTGCGATGGCGATGGCTGTCCCAACGGCATCATCAGCTGCTCGTGCAGCTCTTCTCAACCTGCCTCATGTATCTCAGCACACAAGGCAGCGTATCCTACAGCAAACTATTACAACAGCGAACCAAAATTTATATGGTTCCTTGATTTGGCATTTGTTAATGACGCCTTTGGCAATGGCAGGGATTGTGGCCCCATGGTTGGCTGCGATTACTATGTTGCTGTCTTCATTAGCAGTGGCTTGGAATTCATATCGTTTTTATAAAAAGTATCTCAAAGAAGCACAATTAGTTGGTTCAGGTGTTTCGAGTCCGTCGGCGGTATAGAGAATGGATGTTTTCTTTCTTTTAATCGCTATCTCGGTCGTGTTTGTAATAATGATTGGTGGCTTTCTCTTCTGGGCGGTTTTTGCGGGTCAATTCGATGACACCGAGAAACATGCTAACGCCATATTAGAGGATGATGACACAAAGAATTCTTAAAAATTGCATAGCTAAGCCATAAGGGAAGTCAAGGTGTGGCAATAAAAGTAAAGTGAAGCAGTTTTTTAGAGTGGTTGTTAATTTAATCTAGTAAACTCACATGAGCTAATTGATGTAGATCAGTGATCTCACCGAGTTTATCGGCTTAGATTTAAACAGGGAATAAGTAGTTTTTTTCAATAAGAGGAAGGTCTTATGCGTACTTTAAACGCTAGTGAAACCGAAACCTTTAATTATAAGGTGGTTCGACAATTCGCGATCATGTCAGTGATCTGGGGAATTGTGGGGATGCTGGTTGGCGTGATTATCGCTGCTCAGCTGGTTTGGCCAAGTCTAAATATCGTTGATTTTTTGGGCTATGGTCGTTTACGCCCACTCCATACTAATGCGGTAATTTTTGCATTCGGTGGTAGTGCGCTAATGGGTACTTCGTACTATGTCGTACAACGTACCTGTCATACACGCTTGTTCGCAAGTGGTTTGGCAGCATTTACATTCTGGGGTTGGCAAGTTGTTATCGTGCTAGCAGCTATTACTTTACCTGCAGGTATGAC
>CAYFVY010000084.1:0-9109 GCA_964346715.1 uncultured Pelistega sp.
GTTCAGTGCTTCAGCGCAGGCTCAACTACTCCACCGTCACACTCTTAGCCAGGTTCCTTGGCTTATCTACATCCGTACCACGCTGCACTGAGGTGTGATAGGCCAATAACTGCAAGGTCACGGTATGCAGAATCGGTGATAATTTACCGTAGTTCTCAGGCATACGAATTACATGAATACCTTCACTGCCTTTGATCTGTGTATCGGCATCGGCGAAGACGTACAGCTCGCCACCACGGGCGCGAACTTCTTGCATATTTGATTTGAGTTTTTCTAGTAATTCGTCTTTCGGGGCAATTACCACTACAGGCATTGCATCGGTCACTAGGGCGAGTGGGCCGTGTTTTAGTTCGCCAGCTGGATATGCTTCAGCATGGATATAGCTAATTTCTTTTAACTTTAAAGCACCTTCTAGGGCGATGGGATAATGCATGCCACGTCCGAGGAAGAGGGCGTTCTCTTTCGGCACAAAGCGATCGGCCCAGTCCATGACTTGCGGTTCAAGGGCTAAGGTCGCACTTAGGGCTGTCGGTAAATGGCGTAATTGCTTAATATAGGATGCCTCTCGTTCCTCACTAAGTTGGCCTTTTACTTTAGCCAAGCTTAAGGTTAAGAGGAATAGACCGACTAATTGGGTGGTGAATGCTTTGGTTGAGGCCACGCCAATCTCTACGCCAGCACGAGTGATATAGTGCAGCTTGCATTCACGTACCATGGCACTGCTCTGTACATTACAGATAGTCAGGGTCTGCTGCATACCTAATTCACGCGCATGTTTTAAGGCGGCTAGGGTGTCGGCGGTTTCACCTGATTGTGAAATCGTCACGACTAAGGTTTTAGGATTTGGCACGGTATCACGGTATCTATACTCGCTGGCGACTTCGACATTGACAGGGATCTTCGCGATCGACTCAATCCAGTAACGTGCAGTCATGCCAGCATAATATGAGGTACCACAAGCAAGCACGAGAATATTATCAATTTCTTGGAATACAGAGGCGGCTTCAGACCCAAAAAGCTCAGGCGTAATGACTTCAATGTCTTGTAAGGTGTCACCAACCGCACGTGGTTGCTCGAAAATTTCCTTTTGCATATAGTGACGATAGGGGCCTAACTCAGCGGCTGCGGTATACGCATTGACTGTATGCACGGTACGTTCAACAGCGTTAAGATCGCGGTCGACAATCCATACATTGGATAATTGCAAATCGGCAATATCGCCATCTTCTAAGTAGATAATTTGGTCGGTGCTACCAGCAAGAGCGAGGGCATCAGAGGCCAAGAAATTCTCATTTTCGCCCAGACCAATCACTAAGGGTGAGCCTTGGCGAGCACCGACCACACGATGTGGTTCATCACGACAGAACACCGCAATGGCATAGGCACCGGTAAGGCGGGTAACGGCTTGCTGAACTGCATCGAATAAATCACCGTTATAGAGGTGGTTGATTAAGTGGGCAATGACTTCGGTGTCGGTTTGGCTTTCAAAAACAAAGCCTTGGCCCTCAAGCTCGATACGCAATTCTTCGTAGTTCTCGATAATCCCGTTATGCACTAAGGCAATGTGTGGTTCGCCATTATTTTGGCCTGAGAAATGTGGGTGCGCATTAAATGTCTCTGGCGCGCCATGGGTCGCCCAACGTGTATGGGCAATACCCGTAAAACCATGGACTTCATCGGTCTGGATTTGTGCGTCCAATTCGGCAACGCGACGCGTACTACGAGTACGTACTAAATTACCGTCTTTATAGACAGCCACGCCACAAGAGTCATAGCCGCGGTATTCAAGGCGTTTTAGGCCTTCAACTAAAATAGGGGTAATATCACGTTGTGCTACCGCACCAACAATTCCGCACATAAATCCATACTCCGTAAATAAAAGTGTATGGCGCTATTTTCCATTATTTTTTAGAAATTAAATATCATTTTTTATTAAGAAAATGTAAATAAATTGCATTAAAGTAATTTGTAGAATATTATATAAATTAATTGCTTTTGTTTGAAATTTAATTTCACGTATTGGTGAGGATTGATGTTAAAAAACAATTGCGCGACCCTCAGAGCTTGTTTAGTACTGAATTTTATCGTGTAAAAAACAACAGTGTTTTTAAGCACAATGGTTATATAGAGTATTTTGGTGCTAGTTTAGAGCTAAGCTCCCAGTAGGAGAATTGAATGCTTGAATTAGATGATTTAGATCGCCGAATTTTATTGCAACTCCAAGAGGATGCCTCTCAGACCAATCAGCAATTAGCTGAGCGCGTCTTTGCGTCGGCACCGACATGCCTGCGCCGTGTACGTCATCTGCAAGAGCTGGGTATTATTCGTAAGCAGGTGGCCTTGCTTGATGCGGATAAGATTTCGCCGAGCTTAACAGCGATTGTGGAGATTAACCTAAGTCAACAATCCGCTGAGACTTTTGAGCAGTTTGAGCGCTTGGTTGCAGATGAGCATGCTGTCTTACAATGTTACCGTGTCTCTAGTGGCCCTGATTTTGTTTTAATTTTGCAGATCAGTGATATGCCGGCCTATCATGAATTAGTTGGACGTCTATTTACAGCGACGAATTATGTACGTAATGTGCGGACTTTTTTCTCAATCCACCGTAGTAAGTTTGAGACTCGGGTGAATAATTTAAGTGATTTCAGTGAAGTAGCCGAGTAATAAATGGGTGTCGATACAGTGTGCTGTGCATCGCCTATCTATTAGTGCGTTATCCCATCTATTACCGAGCTACTAAGCCTATTAAGCGTCCGTGCCTTCCTCAGATTCATTGAGGTCTTTGACATTAACCAAAAGACGGTCAATACGGTGCTTATCCATATCCATTACTTCAAAATAGTATTCATTCCATTCAAAACTCTCGGCTTCGGTCGGAATGCGTCCTAGCTGGTGCAGTACAAATCCAGCCATGGTGTGATAGTTCTCATCTTCCTCATCGGGGAATTGAATATGTGTTTGAAAGACTTCACGGAAGCGGTCTAAAGTCATATTGCCTTCAATAAGCCAAGAGCCATCCTTACGGCGTACCGCATCAGAAGGTTGGTTTTCATTGGTTGGGATGCTATGACCCACAAGGACTTTTAGAATATCACGTAAGGTCACAACCCCTTCGACTTCACCGTACTCATTAATCACGACGGCGATTTCAGAGCGGTTCTCTTGCAGGGTTTCCAGTAGGTCCATGGCACTAATGGTCTCAGGCACAAATTTGGCGGGTTTTGCAAGAGCGCGCAGGTTAATTTCTTGACCACGAATTTGCTGCTCGAATAAGGTACCTGCATCTAAGATACCAATAATATTGTCTAACTCATTCTCACACACAGGAAAGCGCGAATAAGGACTATCAGCAATCGTCATTAAGGTGGTTTCAATCGGATCGTTAATGTCCAAATAATCCACTTCAGAGCGAGGCGTCATAATCGAAGCAATATGACGGTCGTCCAAACGTAGGGCACGAGCCACAATATCATGTTCGGTTTTTTCAAATAAACCTGCAGTCGCACCTTCGCTTAACATGCCGCTAATATCTTCTTCCGTCAGTGCATCACCCTTACCGTCGTGTAGGCGCAAAAGGCGCAAAATTAAGTCTGTCGTAAACGACAAGACCAAGACGAAAGGCGACACAATACGCGATAAGAAAGACATTGGAATCGCAATCAGAGTCGCCACTCGCTCAGGATACTGCATGGCAATACGTTTCGGTACTAATTCGCCAAAAATCAAAGAGGCAAAGGTGATCCCGATGACCACAATGGCTAAGGCAACCTGATAAGAGGCAGTGCCTAACATCGGCTCTAGAGCCGGTGCTAGACGTTGCACTAATGAGGCCTCACCAAATGCACCGTTAAAAATACCGATGAGTGTAATACCAATTTGCACGGTGGATAAGAAGCGGCTTGGGCTATCAACCAGTTTCACCGCTGCAGCAGCAGAGGCGCTCCCGCCATCAGCTTGTTTCTGTAAACGTAAGCGCTTAGAGGAAACTACAGCAATTTCAGACATGGCAAATAGGCCGTTGACTAAAATTAAGCCAAGAATAATGAGTAAATCAACCATGATGTTGTATTAGTAAACTCCGTCGTTGGATTGTTTTTTTGAAAAATTCACGATGCACTCGGAAAGCGCGTGGTATTACGAATTAGGCCTTCTTGAGCAGCAGTGGCAATAAGTTGACCTTGCTGATTGAAGACACGCGCAAAAGCCAGACCGCGTGCGCTTGAGGCATTCGGTGACTCAACACAAAACAAATTCCATTCCCCCATATCAATCGGGCGGTGAAACCACAGAGCATGATCTAAGCTGGCCATTTGCATTGTTTTATCAAAAGGCACTTGCTCATGTGGTAGCAAACTTGTAAATAGTAGATAGAAATCGCTCATATAAGCGAGCATTGCCTTATGGGCTAGAGGGTTGTCTGGCATGACACCATTCGCACGGAACCACATAAAACAATTCGGGTCGTAGTTCCCAGGCATAAAATATTGTTGTGGATTGCTAAGGCGAATCTCAATGGGATTACCATCAACCAAAAATCGTTGACTAATACCCTTAGGTAATATGTGGGCGAATTTCCGCACTAACTCTTCTTCGCTTAAAAAGTGTTCGGGCCCAGGTACCTGTGGCATCATATCTTGATGAGAGAAACCTGGTTCTTCAATTTGGAAGCTTGCAGATAGTGTGAAAATATGTTGTTGCTCTTGAAAAGCAGTTACTCTACGCATCGAGAAGCTACCACCGTCACGCACGCGCTCAACTTCATAGCGGATTGGAAGGTTCACATCGCCTGGACGAATAAAATAACAGTGCATGGAGTGAACATGGCGCTCAGGGACAACAGTTAATGAAGCCGCCATGAGTGCTTGCCCCAGCACCTGGCCACCAAATATGCGGCCTGAGTGAAGCATGTCTGTACTTTCACCTAAAAAGATATCAGTTGTGACAGGCTCTAAGGACAGCTGTTTAATTAAACGATTAAGCGTTGCATTCATAACAGTACGAGTAAATCACTTTAACTAAAGATTATCTTGTTTCTGGTCATTGTTTTGCCCAATAGCGGCATAACGCTTCTCCATGTCGTGACGTAATTGACGACGTAGCTTGGCGGATTCGTAGCGTTTTTTCTCTTCACATGTTGTTGGTTCCCAGCTTGGTACAGGTGTGGGCTTGCCATTCTCATCAACCGCAATCATGGTGAAATAACAACTATTTGCATGACGCACAAAGCGCTTAGAGATATTCTCAGTAACCACTTTAATGCCCACCTCCATTGAGGTCGTGCCGGTGTAGTTAACAGAGGCGTAAAATGTTACCAACTCACCAACGTGAATGGGTTGACGAAACATCACTTGGTCAACCGATAAGGTGACGACATATGAGCCTGCATATCGGCTTGCACAAGCGTAAGCCACTTGGTCAAGATATTTTAAAATTGTACCCCCGTGAACATTGCCAGAGAAGTTGGCCATATCAGGGGTCATTAAAATAGTCATTGTGGCTTGATGATGTTTGTCGTGAATCATATTACTCAGATATCAACATAAAACTTGATTTTAGGTCATTTTGAGTAAAACATTCAATCATTAATAGCACTTAGCTATTAATAGCGAGTTTATAATATATATAGGTTAAGCACTATTTATTAAACCCTAATTACATAGCGAGGGAAGGAAAGATGTTACAGCAACGCATTCAACAGGTTCTTGCCGATATTCAAACCAGTTGTATTAGGCATGGTCGTGACCCAGAAAGCGTACGTCTTTTGCCCGTCAGTAAAACCTTTCCCAGTGACATTATTGAGCAAGCTGTGCAAGCAGGTTTGATGCGTTTTGGGGAAAATAAGGCACAAGAATTAAAGCAAAAAGCCGAAGCCTTGACGCACCTACCGCTTGAATGGGTACTAATCGGTTATTTACAGACGAATAAGGCTAAGGAAGTGGCGAAGTATGCCAGCGAAATTCAGTCCTTAGATCGCTTAGATTTAGCCCAGGCACTCGACCGTCGCTTGCAACTTGAGGGACGTAGTATTGAGGCCTTAATCCAAGTAAAAACGAGTACCGAAGAGAGTAAGAGTGGCATGGAGCCAGCACAGGTACTTGAGTTTATTAAGCAGGTTCAACAGTACGATACCTTAAAGCTTAAGGGATTTATGACGATTGCTGAGAATAGTCCGGATCCAAATGTGGTGCGAGAATGCTTTAGGCGCTTAGCTGAATTAGCCGAGCAAGCGCGCCAAGCAACGGGTTTGGAGTTGGCGACACTTTCGATGGGTATGAGTGCCGATTATGATTTGGCGATTGCCGAGGGCTCGACCGAGGTGCGTATTGGCTCGGCAATCTTTGGTGCGCGTGACTACAGTTAAACCAGCCTAACGAGTACAGTTAAGTCAGCCGAATAATGACCGTGACGTGGGCTGAGTGCTTAGGCAATACTTAGCTGTGCTCGTGGTTTAATTGCGATAAAACTCGCGTAAGGCCTCAATATCTAAGACGCACACTGCCCCATACTCTAACTCAATTAAATTCAGCTCCGCCAAGCGCTTAAGTGCTTGGTTGGTGCGTTGACGCGAGACACGAGCAAGATAACCAATCTCTTCCTGAGTAATGTTGAGGCGGTAATTCTCATTCGGATAGAGTAGGGGGTTAAATAGCTCGGCTAAACACGAAGCAACCCGTCCATCCGCATCCAATAAGCGATCGTTCTCGGTGCGTCCAATAAATTGAGCGAGCCGTTCATTGAGTTGTTCTAATAAGAAGCGGTTAAAGGCGATGCTATTATTCAGTAACCACTCAAAAGTCGCTTGTGGCATCTTGGCAATCACCGAGTCGCGCAGCGCAAACACATCATAACGACGAATTTCGTCTTTCAATAAGCTGCCCTCGCCAATCCATCCCCCAGCAGGTACACCAATCAGAGAGGTGATGCGTCCATCCGCATTGCCCACAGAAACTTTAATTAAACCAGTAATGACACCAATCCAACTTAAGGAACCTGTGCCTTTTTGTTCAATCATAGCGCCTGTTTTATAGTTAAACAAAATAATGTCTTTTTCCACGCGTTCTTGGTGCTCTGGGGCGAGCTCTTTAAACCATTTTGGTTTGTAATCAGTAAAAACACTCATAAGGACTTACCCTCAAAAAGCAGGCAAATGTCGCTGCAATGACATTTAGACTACATTTTATGGAGTACTTTTTCAATTAGTATAAAGACTAAGACAAAGCGACTGACTTCGAGTCAGCCCATTAAACAATGCGTAATCATTGAATTCACCAAAAGGAGACAATATGGTGATGCAATCAGAGCAACTTACGTTCCCTGGCTTGCTGCTTAAACATGCACGTGAGCGAGGAAATCAAGCGGCCATGAGGGAAAAAGATCTTGGCATTTGGCAAGAGTTTACTTGGTCACAAGTAGCTGAACAAGTACAAGCGGTAGCGAATGCCTTATTAGAGTACGGTGTAGCCAAGGGCGAACATATTGGTATCGTTGGTGAAAACCGTCCACGTTTATATGTGTCCATGATGGCAGCACAAGCTGTCGGCGCGATTCCAGTGCCGATGTACCAAGATGCTGTCGCTCAAGAAATGGTACACGTACTACAAGACGCCCATCTACGCGTTGTCGTGGTAGAAAATCAAGAACAAGTCGATAAGATGATTGAGGTGCGAGATCAGGTTCCGCACTTGCAGCTGGTTATTTATGATGATCCACGCGGTCTACGTAACTACCAAGATGATATGTTGATCTCATTTGATGGCTTGGCTGAAAAAGGTAAGGTATACGGTGCTAAGCATCCCGACGCTTATATGAATGCCGTGCAAGCTGTTAAGCCAAGCGATACTGCTGCTATGTTCTATACCTCAGGAACAACGGGTAAACCAAAAGGCGTGGTCTTAACGCACGAGGCCTTGATTGACCGTGCGAAAGTCATTGAACGTATGGAAGGTCTAACGGATAAAGAGGATGTTTTAGCCTATTTGCCACCTGCATGGATCGGCCAAAATATGTTCTCTTACACTCAGTGCTTAACCACAGGTTTTACCGTGAACCACCCAGAGTCACCAGGCACCGTGGCAATCGATATGCACGATATTGGTCCAACTTATTACTTCTCACCACCACGAGTCCTTGAAGAGTTATTAACCCAAGTGACTATTCGTATGGAAGATGCGGGTAAGTTTAAGCAATGGCTCTATCGTAAGTGTATGGACTTGGCCAAGCGTGTTGGTACCAAAATCTTGGACAAAGAGCCTGTTGGTCTGCTTGACCGCATGAAATACAAATTAGGCGACTTTTTAATTTATGCCCCATTACGGAATGCACTGGGAATGAGTCGTGTGCGTGTGGCGTATACTGCGGGTGAGGCGATTGGTCCGGACTTATTCGTCTTCTATCGATCAATTGGTATTAACTTAAAGCAATTGTACGGTTCAACTGAAACTTCGGTATTCGTGTGCGTGCAACAAGACGGCCGAGTCAATCCAGACTCTGTTGGACCGCCTGTTGAGGGTGTGGAAATTCGTATTGCTGAAAATGGTGAAATTCAGGTGAAAAGTCCTGGCTTATTTAAGGAATATCACAACAAGCCTGAAGATACCGCTGAGTCGTTTACGGCAGATGGTTGGTATCACACTGGTGACGCGGGTTTCCTTGATACCCATGGCGAGCTGAAAATTATTGACCGTGCAAAAGACGTCGGTAAGTTAGTCGATGGCCGTCTATTTGCACCTAAGTATGTCGAGAACAAATTGAAATTCTTCCCCTTCATTAAAGAAGCGGTGGCTTTTGGTGCTAATAAGGATTTCGTTACGGCATTCATTAATATCGACTTAGAGGCAGTAGCTAACTGGGCTGAGCGCCGTGGTTTAGCGTATGCCGGTTATGCGGATTTAGCGAGCCGCCCTGAAGTCTATGACTTGATTGGCGATTGTATTCAACAAGTTAATAAGGATGTGTCTGAAGACAAGCAACTTGAGGGTCTACAAATTCATCGCTTCTTGATTCTCCATAAAGAGCTTGATCCCGATGATGACGAGTTAACACGTACCCGTAAAGTGCGTCGTAACTTTATTGCTGAGAAGTATAAGGTCTTAATTGATGCGCTATTTGA
>CAYFVY010000085.1:0-8986 GCA_964346715.1 uncultured Pelistega sp.
CGAAGAGGCGACCAGGGGTTGTTAAAACCATTCCATGACGATTTCGTTCAAATAACGAAGTGCCCAGTTCATCTTCAAGTTGCTTTAATTGGCGTGACAAGGCTGGTTGTACAACGTGTAGGAGTTCAGCCGCTTTGGTCAGGCTGCCTGTCTCCGCAATTGCCAGAATAGTTCGAAGTTGTCTTAATTCCATCGTTAGTTCTTATTAATTGAGAGCTATGCCGAACTGCTATAGCTATTAGAAAAAAAAGTGAATTGTGTCACAGATTTAGCTGGCCTACTATTATATCACTGAAGATTAAGAGTCAAAATTTAGTCATATCTCTTTTTCCAAGCATGTAATTACAAAATCAGTCACTTCAATTTTGAGTGATTTAGAAATCAGGGTTTATTTATGTTAGTAGAAGATTTGCAATTAGATTATTTTGGAATTGATGTTCCATTCATGCGCTATATAGGCCTTCAAAGCATCAGTCTGGAAGGAGATTGCTGTCAAACTCATTTGCAATTAAAGCCTGAACTCGTCAATAGTCGCGGCAATATTCATGGAGGCGCATTGATGAGTGCATTGGATTTTACCTTGAGTGTGTCTGCACGTGCTCATGACTTACTTAAAGTTGGGGTCGTAACGATTGATATGTCAACTCATTTTTATGAGCCTGCTCAATCGAATGTAAAAATTTTTGCTACATGCAAACGACGAGGTAAAAGTATTGCCTTTTGCGAAGGTGAGGTCAAAGACGAAAATGGGATGGTTTTAGCCGTCGCACGTGCTGTTTTCAAGTTGGTGCCGCGAGTTTAAATTAGCTCTTTGCTTTAAATGATGGGACTTGTGTAGCAAGAATAGTATTTGGTTAAGAATTCAAGGAAGTAGGAAGAATGAAGAAAATATTTGTGGCTAATCGTGGTGAAATTGCAGTTCGTATTCTTCGCGCTATACGTGATCTAGGTATGTACAGTGTAGCGGCTTATTCAAAGGATGATTCAAATTCAAAACATCGAATCCTTGCTGACTCATCTGTTGCATTAGATGGGGAAGGTCCTTCAATCTATATCGACATTAATGCCATTATCGCTGCAGCAAAACAAGAACAATGTGACGCCATACATCCTGGCTATGGTTTTCTTAGCGAACGTCCAGACTTCGCACAAGCATGTGCTGAGGCGGGAATTACTTTTATTGGGCCTATGGCTGACCAATTAGCTCTTTTTGGGGACAAAGGTAGTGCATTGGTGCTTGCGCGTGAGTGCGGCGTACCTGTAATGCCTGCCACTCATGGTGGAGCGACACTTGAGGAAGTTGAACAATTCTTCGATGAGCAGGGTGGTGTTGGTATAGTAATTAAGGCTGTTGGTGGTGGCGGTGGGCGCGGTATGCGCGTTGTAAAGTCAAAGGCTGAAATCCCTGAGTTATATGCCCGTTGTCGATCTGAGGCAAAGTCCGCGTTTGGTGTAGATGCCCTATATGCAGAGCGTTTGGTTAACCGTGCTCGTCATATTGAGGTGCAAATAGTTGGTGATGGTTTGCATGTTGTTGCACTTGGTGAGCGTGATTGTACATTGCAACGTCGGTTCCAGAAAGTGGTAGAAATTGCACCTAGTCCTGTTTTGGATGATCATTTGCGTACACAGATCATAGCTGCGGCCAAAAAACTGGCATCCAAGGTGAATTATCGTAGTTTAGGGACATTTGAGTTTCTCGTTGAGGAAGACGAAGATGGTAAACAAATCGATTTTGTTTTCATCGAGGCTAATCCACGTCTTCAGGTAGAACATACAATTACCGAACAAGTTTTTGGAATAGATCTGGTTGCATTGCAAATTGGTATTGCTCAAGGTAAAACTCTAGAAGCTTTGGGTCTGAATCCTGAAAATCCACCACAGGCGAAAGGTTATTCTATTCAAGTACGAGTATCCGCTGAGTCGATGGATATTAATGGTTTGGCACGTCCTGCTTATGGTTGTGTGCAGCGTTTTGATCCACCAACCGGTCCAGATGTACGTGTGGATACGCATGCTTATAGCGGTTATTGTCCTTCGCCAGCTTTCGATACACTTTTGGCTAAGCTGATTGTTTCAAGCTCTAGTGATGACTTTTCTGATGTTGTAAGGCGTTTGCGACGCAGTTTAGATGAGTTCAGAGTAACAGGCGTATCAACAAATATTCTCTTGTTAAAAGCAATAGTAGATCGCGATGATTTTCTCTATCAAAAGAACCATACACGTCATATTGAATTCATCCTTGAAGAGTTAGTGAACACAGCATCTAAGGTTGAACGCGAGCAAATCGCCAAGGATGAGCTTATTAATCAAACGACTAGTACACAGTCATTGTCTCGTATTGCTAATAGCTCTACCGAGGAAGTACTTGATGATAAACATGAAGCCTCTCGTTCACCGTTGAATGGTCGTATTGTAGAAGTCTCGGTTCAGGAGGGTGATTTGGTCTTAAAAGGCCAGTCTATAGCAGTTATCGAAGCGATGAAAATGGAGCATTCAGTAATTGCTGAATTCCAAGGACGAGTTGTTCAAGTACGTGCTCAGAAAGGTAACCAGGCAGTTGAGGGTGAAATTCTGGTAGTGTTGGAGCAGAGTTCAGAGGGTAGTGATACACAGCAAACAGTTGAAACCATAGATTTAACAAGTATTCGATCTGACTTACAAGCTGTTCTTGATCGCCATTCCGTTCTTTATGATGAGGCTCGTCCTGAAGCCGTTGCAAAACGTCGTTCACGAGGGCAAAGGACTGCGCGTGAAAATCTTGCGGATCTATGTGATGAGGGTTCATTTGTTGAATATGGTGGACTAGTGGTCGCAGCGCAAGAGAGTCGTCGAACAAAAGAAGACCTCATAGTCAATACACCAGCTGATGGAATTATTACTGGAATTGCTAATATTAATGGTGATAAGTTCGGTTATGAGCAGTCCTTAAGTGCCGTGATGGCTTATGATGCAACCGTTCTTGCAGGAACACAAGGTAAGCGCAATCATATCAAGTCAGATCGTCTAGTCGAGCGAGCACGAAGCGATGAGTTGCCGCTGGTACTGTTTGCCGAAGGTGGTGGTGGGCGTCCTGGTGATGTAGATTTCCCATTCGTGTCTGGATTATACCAACCCACATTTGCCGCATTAGCTGAGCTCAGCGGTGAGGTTCCACTCTTAGGCATTGTGTCTGGTCGATGTTTTGCTGGTAATGCTGCGTTTCTCGGTGTATGCGATGTGATTATTGCTGACAAGAGTTCGAATATTGGGATGGCAGGGCCTGCTATGGTTGAGGGTGGAGGCTTGGGCATATACAGGCCAGAGGACATCGGCCCTGCAAGTGTTCAATACGCGAATGGTGTGATTGATGTTCTTGTAGATAATGAGGCACAAGCTGTTAGCGTTGCAAAGCATTATCTTTCGATGTTTCAGGGGCGAACAAAAGACTGGACTGCACCCAATCCATTTGCGCTTCGACATGTAGTTCCAGAAAATCGTTTACGTGTCTATGACAGTCGCAAGGTCATTGAAGGTATTGCGGATGAGGGCAGTGTTTTAATGTTACGTTCCGGATTCGGGCTTGGTATACATACAGCACTCGCTCGAGTCGAGGGGCAGCCTGTAGGAATCATCGCTAATAATCCACAGTATTTGGGTGGGGCTATTGATGCTGATGCTGCAGATAAGGCGGCGCGATTTATGAATCTTTGCGATGTTCATGGCTTACCGATAATTTCACTAATTGACACTCCTGGGTTCATGGTAGGTCCAGACGAAGAGGCGAAAGCTCAAGTACGTCACGTATCTCGTATGTTTGTCACTGCCGCAAAATTACGAGTGGCAATATTAGCTATTGCACTAAGAAAGGGCTATGGTTTAGGGGCTATGGCAATGGCTGGTGGAAGCTTCCGTTCCGCAAGCTGTGCAGTATCTTGGCCAACTGGGGAGTTTGGTCCAATGGGCTTGGAAGGTTCGATTCAATTAGGCTTTAAAAAGGAGCTTGAGAGTGTTCCTGATGGTCCAGAGCGAAAAGCACTTTACGATCAGCTAGTGGCTCGTGCTTATGAACGTGGTCATGCAATGAACGTTGCCTCAAAGACAGAAATCGATGCAGTTATCGATCCTGCTGAAACTCGGACATGGATTCGTCAAGGTATTGCGACAGCATCGTTACGTGCAAGTCGTGCTCGTCGCTCGTTTATCGATACATGGTAAGCACATAGTGCATGCATAAAGGAAATTAGACTGTGAAAAAGCATGAACTAAACAGCCAGCTTGCCCTTGCTGGATTGCGTATCTTGGAAATAGGTAGTGGGGCTGCATTGGCATATGCAGGTAAGCTTTTTGCTGATTTCGGTGCTGAAGTCATCAAAGTAGAAGATGCTGCTGGCGATATGCTACGAAGCGTTCCCCCATTGTTGGTTGATTCCGCTGAAGAGCCACAAAGTGCGTTAAATGCTTGGTTAAATACTAATAAGTGTAGCGTAACCGTGGAGGATAAACATAATGAAGAAACCTGGCTGTCGAGATTGGCAAAAACTTGTGATGTCGTGCTTGATGCCCGAGCATTACGTGATGGTGTAGAAATACTAAAACACCCAGTCTATGAAGGAAGTGAATCAGCTGATGGAGAAAACGTTCCAATTTCAGTATATTTAACATGGTTTGGGGAGCAAGGTCCTTACAGTAAACTTATTGGTACTACTGCTGTTTGTCGTTCTTTAGCTGGTGCTGTGTATGGCAGTGGTGCTGTTTCGGGGCCTCCTCATCTACCACACGATTTGCAAACAGAAATTCTTGCTGGTATTGCTGCATTCTCAAGTGCTATTTCGGCTTTACTGGGTGAATCAGACGGAAGTCGCCGTTATGTACTTAGTATTCATGAGATTGCTTTCTCAGTTGTAGAGATGGAAGCAGGCATGGTGCAAGATGGTCGTCACCCTAAAGCTCGATTGGGAGTTAACCGTTTTTGTACGACCCACCCTGGTGGTATTTACCAAACGAAAGAAGGATGGATTGGCATATTTGCCCATACTGGTCCGCAATGGACAGGCTTGTGTTCAGCTATAGGTTATCCAGAGTATGCTCAAGATCCCCGGTATATTAATGGAGCAACACGGATAAAACATGCGGATGAAATCGATGAGTTCTTAATTCCAGCGTTGCTTACCAAGACAGCAAGGCAATGGTTTGAGGAACTGGGCAAGCTTAAGTTTCCCGTTGTATTTGTCCCAACTATGGATGAGTTGCTGCAACAGCAAGTACATCGTGAACGAGGGGCTTTTGTTCCCGTGAGGTCTGGGGATATCGAGTTCGAAGGTGTAGTTGTTCCGTATCCCTTAGGAGAGCAAGGGCCATTATCAGGTGGTGCCGCGCCATATCTAGGTGGAGACAATCAATTTTATCGTACTGATGAAGCGCTGGCACCAAGAGTACATCGTAGTTCTGCACAAACCAATTTGCCGCCGCTTCGTAAGTTTCGAGTGATCGATTTGAGTATGGGGTGGGCGGGGCCATTGGCTACACGAACACTTGCAGATTTTGGTGCTGAGGTCATCAAAGTAGAAGGGACACACTATCCAGATTGGTGGAGAGGGGCTCATTTCACAGAAGAGTTTTATAAAGAACGGTTATATGAGAAAAACTCTAATTTTGCGTTAATGAATCGCAATAAACTTGGAATTACCCTAGATTTGACTTGTCAAGAAGGCCGTGAAATTTTGCTTGATTTAGTTAAAACTGCCGATATCGTCATTGAAAATTATTCAACTGAAGTGCTTCCTAAATTAGGTCTAGATTACACAGCCTTATCGAAAGTGAATGAAAGGTTAATAATGGTGTCGATGCCTGCATTTGGCGCAGGGAACAAGTGGAGCAGCATCCGTGCTTATGGGGGTACGCTAGAGCAAGCGAGTGGATTACCACATTACACTGGGTTTCCACAGAATCTGCCTACACTGACTTCCTACGCCTATGGTGATCCAGTCGGGGGATGGAATGGTGGGGCAGCAGCTCTTTTAGCCTTATTTGTACGTGAACGAACAGGCAAGGGCAGGCACCTTAATCTCTCGCAGGTTGAATTCATGTTATCTATGGTTGCTCCATACCTTGTTGAGCAATCGCTTTGTGGCAAAACTAATTTGAGAAATGGTAATGCGCATCCCATTTTTTCACCACATGGTGTTTACCCATGTGCAGGTAATGATGAGTGGGTGACCTTAAGCGTGCAAAACGAAACACAGTGGAAAGCCTTAGTTAATGCTATTGGAGCTCATCAACTGGGTACTGATTTATCATTGAATCATGTTGAAGGGCGCCGTAAGCAGCGAGAAGAAATTGATAGAAAGATAATTGAATGGACTCAAACAATGTCATCTGACAGCGTAATGCAGGAATTGCAAATGGCGGGTGTTAGTGCTGGTGTTGTGAAGCCAATATGGAATGTGTTAGATGATCCACATTTAAAGAGTCGTGGATTTTTCAAAACAATACCTCGTGATTTTATTGGGGAGTATATTGCTACGACCCCTTGGTTCAGGGAGAAAACCTTTCCAATGCCAATAGTGCGTCCAGCGCCAACATTGGGTGAACACTCTCAAGAAGTTTTTTTTCGGGTTCTTGGTATGAACGAGGAACAATACCAAGCACTCAAAGAAAGTGGAATTACTGGTAACGAAGCAACAAAAAAGTAATTTAGTTGTTTCGTTGTTAGAAAAGTTTGTAGTAATTCCTAGTAGTGAAGTTATATAGTAAATACGTAGCGTTTGGTTGAGTGTATCTCTAAAAACTAATATTTATGATGGTGGTACTTAAAAAAATTACTTAACTTTATTGGAGACATAATATGAAAATATTTAAATCGCGTAGAAATTTTCTCGTTACTGCCGCAAGTATGGTGGGCATTTCAGTTTTGGGAATGAATGCTAATTTGGCACTCGCTCAAGATCAGCAATGGCCTACTAAGATGATTAAAATTACCGTTCCATTCCCAGCAGGCTCTATTACAGATTCGCTGGCTAGGCTGCTCTCTGAAAATCTTTCCAAATCACTGGGTCAGTCTGTTATTGTTGAAAATAAAGGAGGAGCTAATGGTTCAATCGGAGCAACTGCAGTAGCTCGTTCGGCACCAGATGGTTATAACTTAATGGTTACCAATAGTAGTAGTATCACTGGTAACCCTATTATCTATAAAAATTTATCTTATAAATCAACGGATTTTTCCCCAATTATATTAGCGCTAGACGCGCCATTTGTTCTAAATGTAAACCCTGAATGGGCAAATAAACACTCCATTAACTCAGTAAAAGATTTAGTTGCTTATGCGAAAAGCCATCCGTCAGAACTTAGTTATGGTTCTGCTGGTGTGGGTAATCTAGCGCACTTGGCGTATGTAATGTTGAGCAATGAGGCTGATATTAAACCATTACATATTCCATACAAGTCTAGCTCACAGGCTAGCATGGCTGTATTAGCGGGGGAGGTGAAATCTTCGTTTGACACCTTGACCAGTGTTCCACAAATTCAAGCAGGAAAACTTAAAGCTCTAGCGGTTACTTCTAAAGAGCGTTTGCCTCAAATACCAGAGGTCCCCACTATGACGGAAGCAGGCTTTCCTGATATTGATGTGACGTTTTGGCTAGGTTTCCTGGCTCCTGCTGGAACTCCATCGAATATTATTGATAAGCTGTATGAACATTCTAAAGAGGCTTTGTCTTTGCCTGCAGCTCACACATTATTGAGTGCACAAGGAACTGTAGCTCTGACAAATCCAAAGGACTTTACCGAGCGTATCGCGAGAGAAACCGAACAATTAGCCGAACTTATTAAGAAAGAAAATATTTCCCTTGATTAATGCCACAAGTTTACTTTAATTGTATAAGGCTTTACTAAAGTTCTAGGGCTGTGTGCTTAGCTGTAATTAATACAGTCCTAGATTCTTGCCAGGCTGAAGTGAGGTTTTCTACTTTACTGACTTGTACGGCGGTAACTTTATATTCAGGGCAACTGGTGGCCCAATCGGCATTGTCTGTGGTGATGACATTCGCACCTGATAGCGGGTGGTGGAATGTGGTATACACCACACCGGGCTGAATGCGTTCTGTAACGTCTGCTCGCATAGCGACTTGTCCAACACGGCTAGTAATCTGAACGATATCGCCGTCTTCAATACCGCGGTCTGAGGCATCATGAGGGTGGATCTCGAGCAAATCTTCCGCATGCCAAGCAGTATTTTGTGTACGACGAGTTTGGGCGCCCACATTGTACTGAGTTAAGATACGACCCGTCGTGAGGATGAGTGGGAAGCGTTGGTTGGTGCGCTCCTCAGTTGGTATATATTGGCTAATGATAAATCGACCCAGTCCATGCGGGAAACTTTCGGTATGCATAATCTGTGTACCTTCAGGATTATCCAGATTACACGGCCATTGCACACTACCCCCTAATTCCTCAATTCGCTCATAGCTAACAGAAGCAAACGTGGGGGTGAGGCGAGCAATTTCATCCATAATTTCACTCGGATGGTTGTAATTCATAGGGTAGCCAAGTGCTGTTGATAAGGCTTGCGTGATTTCCCAATCGGCTTTACCCGATTGAGGGCGCATGACTTTACGGATGCGTGAAATACGTCGCTCAGCATTCGTGAAGGTGCCGTCTTTTTCTAAGAAAGAGGCGCCGGGTAAGAAGACATGCGCATATTTTGCGGTTTCGTTTAAGAATAAGTCTTGCACAATCAAGCACTCTAAGGAGGATAAGGCAGCTTTGACATGTTGGGTGTTGGGGTCGGATTGTAGAATATCTTCCCCTTGGCAATAGAGCCCCTTAAAACTACCAGCGACTGCGGCATTAAACATATTTGGAATACGTAGGCCAGGAGTCGCTTTGAGCGTAACTCCCCACGCCTCTTCAAATTGCTGGCGTGTTGCTGTATCGGATACATGACGATAGCCAGGTAACTCGTGTGGGAAGGAACCCATATCACATGAGCCTTGAACATTGTTCTGTC
>CAYFVY010000086.1:0-8891 GCA_964346715.1 uncultured Pelistega sp.
TGGACAATAGGCTCAAGAATTAGGGCTGCAATTTCATCTCCCTTAGATGCAAGCAAGTCTTTTAAGGGCTGTATATCGCTATGATTAAATTCTGCATTAAAACGGCTACTCGGCTGTGGCAAGAAATATTGCGTCGCTAAGCCTTTATTAAATAAGCTATGCATTCCAGTGACAGGATCACAAACTGACATAGCATGCCAGGTATCCTCATGATAGCCAGAGCGAATAGTGGCAAATTTAAAGCACTGTTCTAAACCCAGAGCATGTTGGTACTGCAAGGCCATTTTCATGGCGACCTCAACCGCTACTGAACCGGAATCAACATAGAAGATTTTGTTCAGGCCTTCAGGTAAAATAGCCAGTAGTTGTGTGGTTAGACGAATCGCCGGCTCATGGGTTAAGCCACCAAACATGACATGGCTCATTTTTTCTAATTGTACTTTCACCGCTTGATTGAGGCGGGGGTGATTATAGCCATGAATCGCTGCCCACCAAGATGACATTCCATCCAATAGACGTCGACCATCAGCCAAATCGAGATAAACCGACTCTGCCTTATTGACTGGATAAACGACTGCTGGTTCAGTGATTGAGGCATAGGGATGCCAAATATGCTCTCTATCTATAGCAAGTAAGTGGTCTATCGTCGTATTCATGAATCTGTTCATAATATTTTATTTTAATAAGCGCTTAGAGTAATTATCATCCGTGCCGATGATGCGCTTGATTATAGAAGGACACTACACAAGAGTCTATTTATGCTCCACTCATTGGTTCCACAACATAAGCAAAAATTAATATCAAAATAACAGAAATTAATAACAATTAGCCAACTTTAAAGAATATCCTCCTATGCCCCGAACACCCGATAGTGAAAATAACTCCTGGTTAGTTATCGCTCTCTTTGCCTTTGCTGCTTTTATTTTTAATACGACAGAATTTATTCCCATTGGCTTATTACCCGATATCGCTCGCAGTTTTGATATTGATGTCGCTCATACGGGTTTGCTGATTACGATTTATGCCTGGGCGGTAACTTTATTGTCCTTGCCTTTTACCTTGTTAACCGCAAGTATGGATCGCAAGCACTTATTGATTCTCTTGTTTAGTCTATTTATTGGTTTTCATATTCTATCGGGGCTGGCTTGGAACTTTAATTCTCTGATGATAAGCCGCCTAGGGGTGGCATGCTCACACGCAGTATTCTGGGCCATTACAATTCCATTAACCGTACGCTTAGCTCCAAAAGGTAATCGCTTGAAGGCTTTGGGTTTTATCGTTACGGGTTCTTCACTGGCTACGGTTTTAGGAGTGCCCTTAGGTACGGCCATCGGACAGGAACTCGGTTGGCGCACAACGTTCTATGTCATCGCTGCCATCACGGTTATTCTGATCGTCTTATTAATGCGCATGCTACCCGCCTTACCTAGTCGTAACTCCGGCTCGATTAAGTCCTTACCACTACTCTTAAAGCGCAAAACACTGCTACACACCTATCTCCTAACCGCTTTAATCATGACGGGATACTTTACTGCCTATACCTATATCACACCATTTTTAAATGATATTGGTGCGTTTAACCCACGCTTTATTATTGCGGTATTATTTGTTATGGGTGGTTCAGGTATCTTAGGTAGCATTATTTATGCTCGTTTAGCGCCAGCCCGACCCATTCGCACCTTTGCCCTATCCATGACGCTAATGCTTGTTTGCTTACTGAGCTTGCAGCTGTTCAGTGTAAGTGCACTTTTAATTCTAGTTTTAGCCTTAGTATGGGGTATAGCGATTACGATGGTAGGTCTTGCTTTACAAAGCAAGGTGCTAGAAGCTGCTCCTGACGCGGCCGATATTGCAACCTCCATGTATTCAGGAGTTTTTAATATTGGCATCGGCGGTGGTGCATTAGTCGGCAGTCAGACCATTAATCAGCTAGGATTAAGTATGATTGGCTATATAGGTGGTATTTTTACCGCTATCGCCTTAATTATTTTTGTTCTCTTTACGTATAAAATCTGGTTAATTCGTAAAGAAGAGCAAGCGACATTAATCAATTAAAAGGAATCGATATGATTGATCTGTATTATTGGATGACACCCAACGGCCATAAAATCACCCTATTTCTTGAAGAAACAGGTCTAGACTATACGATTCACACCATTAATATTTCTAAGGACGAGCAATTCGCGCCTGATTTTTTAAAAATCGCACCGAATAATCGCATTCCAGCCATTGTAGACCACGCACCCGCTGACGGTGGTGAAGCGATTTCAATCTTTGAGTCTGGCGCCATCCTACAATACCTCGCAGAGAAAACTGGGCAATTTTTGTCTAAGGATTTACGTACACGAACAGCGACAATGCAGTGGTTATTTTGGCAAATGGGGGGCTTAGGACCTATGGCAGGTCAAAACCACCACTTTAATATCTATGCTCCGGTGAAATTACCCTATGCGCAAGAGCGATATATTAAAGAAACCGCTCGCTTATATGGAGTCATGGATAAGCAACTAGCTCAGCAGGATTATCTTGCAGGAGAGTATTCCATTGCTGATATGGCTAGCTATCCATGGGTCCACTCACATGAGCGCCAGAGCCAAGACTTAAATGACTTCCCCAATCTAAAGCGTTGGTTTGAGGCGATTTCTGCGCGCCCAGCTACACAACGCGCCTACGCTTTAGCTGAGAAGTTTGAACGCTAAGCTACTATTGATTTAGGCTAAGTATTTTTTAGGCTGCCTTCTTAAAGCGCAAGGATTTGGTTAAGTGCAATGAGCGCTCATCAAATTCTTGCCCTAGTACCGGACTATTTCGCTCAGGCTGGACACGACCTGTAAACCAAGCAAGTTCATGGTGTAGCTGCACCACTTCACCAATCACGATAAGCGCTGGTTTAGGCGCTTGCTGAGCTAAGTCCACTAATTGGTCTAATCGCCCTACTCGCACTTCTTGATCTTCACATGTGCCATTAGAAATAACAGCAACCGGTGTCTGGGCCGCTCGCCCATGGGCTATCAATTGCGCTTGAATCTGTGCTGACTTTAAGCTACCCATATAGATCACTAAGGTCTGATTAGCGCTTGCTAAAGCAGACCAATTTAATGCTCCCTCCTCCTCACGGCGATGTCCTGTAATGAACATAGCGGATTGTGCATAATCACGGTGGGTTAATGGTATGCCCGCGTAGGCCGTAGCACCAAGTGCAGCCGTAACTGCCGGTATAACTTTATACGCAATACCTGCCTGCGCTAACTCTTGCGCTTCTTCGCCACCACGACCAAAGACAAAAGGATCGCCGCCTTTCAGACGTAGCACTCGCTTGCCTTGACTGGCTAATTCAATCATTAATTGATTCGTGCGCTCTTGAATCACTTGATGCGCACCAGCACGCTTACCAACACAAATCTTATCCGCATCACGACGCACCAGTTCTAAGATAGCATCTGAGACTAATGCATCATAAAGCACCACATCAGCAGCCTGCATAGCTTGCAAGGCTTTTAAGCTTAAAAGACCTGCATCTCCTGGTCCAGCACCCACCAAAATCACCTCGCCCTTCTGTAAGGGAGTATGGTTTCGTAGAGCAGACTGTAAAAAATCTTCAGCCCCTTTTTCATCACCCTGCTCTACTAAACTCGCAAACGTGCCTGAAAATAAGCCTTCCCAAAAACGACGGCGCTCAGTTAAGTTAGCTAAGGACTGCTTTACTTGAGTACGCCACTGACCCGCAAGTGTTGCCACGCGACCAATATGCTGCGGCACAAGCGCTTCAATTCGCTCGCGCCATAGACGAGCAAGCACAGGCGCTTTACCACCACTTGAAATAGCAATTTGTAGGGGAGCTCGGTCTATCACAGCCGGCACAATATAAGAACAGAGTGCGGGATTATCCACCACATTACAAAGCTTAGCCTGCTCCTGCGCAGCCGCATAAACACGCTGATTCAACTGCTCATCATCGGTAGCAGCAACCACCAAGAACATAGACTGTAGCTGCTCTGGTTTAAATTGCTTAGCAACAAAAGTCACAACACCCTGTTCAAGCCACTCCTGAAAACAATGCGATAACTCAGCGGCCACAATATGGACTAGGGCGCCGGCCTTCAATAAGGCCTGGGCCTTACGCTCAGCGACATGACCTGCTCCAACGAGTAATACTGGACGTTGCTGTAAATCAGCAAATAAAGCAAAGTGACTCATAACAAATAGAAATAAAAAACGAATGGTTTATTCTACGGGATTATGAACCTATAGATTACAACGCTTTATTCTATTCTTAGCACTTAAAGTAATAACGCAGGAGATCCAAATCACATATAAATATTTGTAATATAAAAAGAAAAAACTAATCGTTCGAGGTATGAGTGGCACTTGCTATGATGGCCCTTATCTTAACCATAAAAGTGCCAAAATGTTTAAACCTGAATTATGGCAAAAGCCAATACCGAGCGAACAAGACTTGCTTGAGGTGGAAAAATTACGCCTCGAGTTAGAGCGCCGTATAAGCCAAATTGCTGCGCAATTTCCGCTGGCGAAGTTTGCCTCAAGTTTAGCGGTAGAAGATATGGTTATTACCGATGTGATTGCACGTCTTGCTTTGCCGATTGAGATCTTCACATTAGATACAGGTAAATTAAACGCAGAAACCCTAGCACTCATACCTGCGCTGCAAGAACGCTATCCAGCACTCACCGTACATACCTACACTCCGCTTGACGACAATGCGAAAGCTTTCGACGACGAGCACGGCTTAGATGCCATGTACAAGAGCTTAGAGTTGCGTCGTCAATGCTGCCATATACGTAAAATTGAGCCCCTAAATCGTGCACTGGCTGACGCACCCGCTTGGTTAAGTGGACAGCGTCGAGAACAATCAAGCACCCGTGCTGACTTAGCCTACCAAGAGCATGATGCCGCTCATCATATACGTAAATTTAACCCCTTATATGACTGGACAGAAGCGCAAGTCTGGGCCTACGCCATTGAACACGAGCTACCTTTAAATAATTTATATGAGCATGGCTATCCCAGCATAGGCTGCGAGCCTTGTACACGCCCCATCAAGCTCGGTGAGGACATTCGTGCTGGCCGATGGTGGTGGGAAAATAGTCAAAGCAAAGAATGTGGTTTGCATAAATAAGCGGCAATACCAGTCTATCCACGCCGCGCTGATTAAGGTGAGGCAAACCCAAGTGCATTAAAGAATTTTAAATTTAAATAAGTAGTGAATTATGAGCATCCAAAACAAACATCTTAATGACTTAGAAGCTGAGTCGATTTATATTATTCGTGAGGTTATTGCAGAAGCACAAAATCCTGCCCTACTTTTCTCGGGTGGTAAGGACTCTGTCGTACTTTTTGCCTTAGCCATTAAGGCTTTCCAGATTCCAGGACGTCAACTACAGCTACCCTTTACCTTGGTACACGTTGATACAGGGCATAACTACCCTGAGGTGATTGAATTCCGTGATCAGACGGCTGCTCGCACTGGAGCCAAACTCGTTATTGGTCATGTCGAAGACTCTATTGCCAAGGGCACCGTTGTTTTACGCCGTGAAACCGATTCACGCAATGCTGCTCAAGCGGTTACCTTACTCGAGACCATTGAAGCTCATGGCTTTGATGCACTGATGGGTGGAGCACGACGTGATGAAGAAAAAGCGCGAGCCAAGGAACGCATTTTCTCATTCCGTGATGAATTTGGTCAGTGGGATCCTAAAGCTCAACGCCCTGAACTCTGGAGCATCTATAACACACGCCTACATACTGGTGAGAATATGCGTGTCTTTCCAATATCGAATTGGACTGAATTGGATATTTGGCAATACATTGAACGCGAGCAATTAAACCTACCATCAATTTACTTTGCTCATGAACGTGAAGTCGTGGAGCGCAATGGTCTACTTGTCCCTGTCACACCACTCACGCCTAAGAAAGACGGTGAGTTCAGCGAATTACGCTCGGTACGTTTCCGTACTGTAGGCGATATTTCATGCACCTGCCCTGTCGCTAGCCAAGCCAATAACCCACGCGAAATTATCGCTGAAACAGCAACCAGCACAATCTCTGAACGACGTGCGACACGTATGGATGATCAAGTGTCAGAAGCTGCCATGGAAGAGCGCAAAAAAGCCGGCTATTTCTAAGCGGCGATTCGCTTACGACCAAAACCATACAAACATAAATCTGCAGACTAATTGCACTTTATTAACGACAGAATTTCATTGAGCCTATATTTATGAGTACCGATACCCTACTTCGTTTTATTACCGCCGGAAGCGTGGACGATGGTAAATCCACCTTAATTGGCCGCCTATTATTTGATAGCCAGACCTTATTAGCCGACCAAATTGAGAGCCTGTATAAAAGCCAACGCAGTCTTAATGGCGCCCCTGACTTCGCCCAGCTTACTGATGGCCTCGCTGCGGAACGCGAGCAAGGCATTACGATTGATGTGGCCTACCGTTATTTTGCAACACCTAAGCGTAAATTTATTATTGCTGACACACCGGGCCATGAGCAATACACACGCAATATGGTCACTGGCGCCTCAACCGCAGATGCTGCGATTATCCTCATTGATGCTACCCGTGTAGATCTAACGGTAGAGCCAGCTGGCTTGTTGAATCAAACTAAGCGTCATAGCGCCTTACTCAGTATGCTTGGTACTCCGCATATTATTGTTGCGGTGAATAAACTGGATTTACTTGATTATGATGAAGCTGTATTCCAGCGCATTGTTCAAGCTTACCAACATCTCACAGAACGCCTAAGCTTAAAAAATGTCTATTTCATCCCAATTTCCGCTCTTCATGGTGTGAATATGGTGAGCAATAGTGAGCAGACTCCTTGGTATCAAGGCCCTGCCTTACTACCTCTTTTAGAAAGCTTACCTACACAAAGTAGTGATGACACTGAGCAGTCAGTAAAAGCCATCTTCCCTGTACAACGTGTGGCCCGACAAGACGGCAGTTCAAGTGATGATTTTCGTGGCTACCAAGGACGCCTTGATGCTGGCCGCTTAAGCGTAGGTCAAGCAGTACGTATTGAGCCAAGTGGTAAGAGCAGCACCATCAAAGCCATTTATGGCCCCTCACAAGAGCAAGATCACGCATCCACAGGTGAGGTACTAACCATCACCCTAAACGATGATATTGATATATCACGTGGCGATACCATTGTTGACGCAGAAAATCCGGTGCAATCAAGTCAATTTATTAGCGCTTCAGTGGCCTGGATGGATGAAAAGCCCTTAAATATGGCACGCCGTTATTGGTTAAAACACGGCAATCAAACCACTTACGCCAAAATTAAGTCCCTTGACTATTTATGGGAAGTCAGTAGTTTAGGTCAGACTGAGAACGCTGATACTTTAAAAATGAATGATATTGGCCGAGTGCATATCAGCCTAAATAAGCCCATTACCGCTACGTCCTATCAAGAAAATCAAGCTAGTGGCGCTTTCATCTTGATTGATGAAGCGACTAACCACACCGTAGCTGCAGGTATGATTGCCCAAGCTGATGACAGCGGGTCTTGGATTATATAAGCCAACACATTCATACCCTGAGATTAAAACTATTTAAAGTTAAATAATAGAGATTTTTATATGACACATGCTTTACCGCCTGAACTAACCGCGCAAATCCATCAGCTGAACAACAGTCAATTAGCTTGGATCTCTGGTTATACATGGGCATTGAGCCAGATTACACAGCCATCAGGTCTACTAGGTACCCCTCTCCCCGCGATTCCAACGCATGAGCTCAATGGACTTACTGCTGTCGGCAATACTTTGTTAGCCCCACTTGCGAATGTCGCCGCCGCAAGTGCTCCAGCACGACGTCTTTTAATCCTATCTTGCTCACAAACGGGAAATGCACGACGCGTAGCTGAACAACTCTTAGTCAAACTTGAAAGTCTCTCCGCCAATGTGCGTTTAGTAGCGGCTTCTGATTATAAGAGTAAGAACTTAACTGAAGAAGATATTGTCCTGATTGTTACCTCAACTCAAGGTGATGGAGAGCCACCTGAAGAAGCGGTACCTTTGTATAAGTTTCTCTATAATAAAAAACCAGCTGATCTCAGTAAAGTCAGCTTTGCTGTATTAGCACTGGGCGATAGCAGTTACCCAGATTTTTGCCAGGCTGGTAAAGACATCGACGCACAGATGCTTAAGCTTGGTGCACAGCGCTTATTGGCCTTACACGAATGCGATCTTGATTTTCAGGCAGCCGCAGATCAGTGGAATCAGTCCATTAGCCAGACGCTTAAACCACTCTTAGAGCAAAACAATGGCGCAGGACAGACTAAGGCTCAAATAAGCAGTAGCACCAGTAGTGCAAGCACAACACAGCATGTATTTACCAAAGATACGCCTTACACAGCAGAATTACTGGTTCGTCAGCGCATTACTACCGACTTGGCTAAAGAAGTCGTGCATTATGAGATAGATCTGAGTGACTCAGGTATTCACTACCAAGCGGGTGATGCTCTTGGCGTCTACTATAAAAACTCAGACGCATTAATTGAGGAAATCTTAAAGCTCACTCAGGTAGATGCTCAAGCCACTGTGAAAAATCATAATGGTGCACAAACAAGTATCTATACTGCACTTAAAGAGCATCTCGACATTACCCAGACCACACCACAGTTTGTTCAACAATATGCTCAACTTTCACAATTCGATGAGTTATTGGATGTGGTAGAGAATAAGGCAGCCTTAAACGAATATATTGTGAATCGCCCACCGATTATTATTCTGGCGCAGTATCCTTTTGTCTTAAGCGCACAGCAATTACATGATCTGTTTAGACCCTTAACTCCACGCTTATATTCAATTGCTAGCGCACAAGATGAGGTCGGTGAGGAGGTGCATATTACCGTCAGTACCG
>CAYFVY010000087.1:0-8890 GCA_964346715.1 uncultured Pelistega sp.
CCCTGATTAATAAATAAGAAGCGAATTTGAGGATAATCCTTAATCGCTTGTTCAAGCATCGGCATCTCGCGTCGACAGGGTCCACACCATGTTGCCCAGATATTAAGCACCACTGCTTCATGACTGTAATCGACTAAATTCTTTGTACCGCCATCTAATGTAGCGAGATGCATCTCTGGTAGCGGATGTGCTGGGGTTTTCGGGGTAAAAGAGAAAGCCACGTAGGCGACAGCCAGTGAAATTGTTAAGGCACCCAGGCCTAAACCACGAGCGGACCAGCCTTTTAAAAACAACAGACTTACCAGACCTGCAGCCAAGCCCCAGGCCCACTCAAAACCACCTTGCCAGATATAAAAAATACGCCATGGTTCTTGTGAAAACGAAGACCAATGAGGCATGACAAAACCTAAGCGAGCTGCCGCACCCATACTCAGCAAAGCTACTGTCAGCCAATGATCAAACTGCTTGCCCACACGACGAGTTAGTAAATGCGTCAAGACCATTAAGACAATGATACCGACAAGAACGGCAAACACCATAGGGGGAAATAGAAAGGGACCGATTTGCATTGTTAATAAATTTCTACTATTGATTAAGCACTTTATCCAATGTACCGCAAAACTCCTTACTAAAGGGTAGCCATTTAATAATTACTAAGCACTATTACTTGCATATACACCATTAATACATTAAACTAGACTAATAAGACTTAGTTTATTTCTCTGCACATAGGAGAATCTATCATGCAAATCTTTAATATCCATGATGCTAAAACTCATCTTTCCCGATTATTAGATAGTGCCGTTAATAGCGGTGACTCTTTCGTAATTGCCAAGTCAGGTAAACCTATGGCTACTGTCACTCCATACCAGACAAAACAAAAACCAATCAAACGAATCGGTTTTATGGATTCCAAACAAACCATTCCTGATGACTTTGATGAAATGAATGCGAAAGAAATTTCAGAATTATTTATGGGCAATAAATGATGAAATACTTACTCGATACCCATATCTTATTATGGGCGGCTTATGATGATTCGAAGTTAAGTCAAGTCGCTAGAGAAATTATTCAAAATGAGGGTAATGAGTTACTTTTCAGTGCGGCAAGCATCTGGGAAATTGCTATAAAATCCAGTCTTGGACGTGAAGACTTTTCGCTTAATCCGGCGTTATTCAGGAGAGGCTTGCTTGATAATGGATATAGTGAATTAGCCGTTACAGGTGCTCACGCTACGATGACCCACACTTTAGCCGACATTCATAAAGATCCTTTTGATCGCATGTTAGTAGCACAATCCTTATCTGAAGGGATTGCTCTTATAAGTGCGGATAAGAAAGTCGCCGCTTATAGCGATACTGTTATATTAGTGTAGATTGAATATCAATCAATCCCAATATCAAGGCAAATAATCTCACCACAGAACTCTTGAGTTTCAGGTAATAAGTGGGCAGGTTTATGCGCAGCAAAAGCATAACAAATATCCGCTTTGAAGGTATCTGGGTCGTACTCTCCGGTATCACCATTCAGTCCCGTTGGCATATCTAAGGCAATACGGCATGCTTTCGCCTGATTCGCTTGTCTTAACACTGTCTGAACGCTTATCGGTAAATTGCCCTGAAAGCCCGTGCCAAATATACCATCAATAATCACTTGTGGCACCAGACTTAAGCAGTGTTCAGGAGCAAGAAAACGAATAGGCAAACCCTGTAAGCGTTGATAGTTCAACTGAGATAATGTGGATAAATTCTCACCACAAATCAAGCTAACCGTCACGGTATAGCCATATTGCGTGAGTATCCGCGCAATGACCAAACCATCCCCACCATTATTACCCTTGCCACATAAAATCAGCACCGACTGTGGTGCTTCAAAGTGCTTTAAAATATCTTGGGCTGCTGCTTGACCAGCATTCTCCATTAATTGCTCAAAGCTACTTCCTGCGTCTACAGCGGCCTGCTCACGTTCACGCATCTGTTGTGAGGTATACACTTTCACGCTTTAGACCTCCTTAGCAGGTCGCCAATACTTGGCGCGCAGCACATCATACGCCAGGTTAAACACATAGGTATACGGCAAGTAAAACAGAATAAAGCCCAAATCTAAGACTAAGGCTTCCCATATTCCAATCTCCAAATACCAGGCGATAAAAGGAATGGAGAGCAGAAGTAAAGTAAATTCGAAACCAATGGCATGAAGAATACGTACTCGCGTATTCTTAGAGGCATGGTATTTTTTCAGTAGGTAATCAAATAAAATGTTATAGGCCATATTCAGTAATAAGGCCATAATTGCAATCACAATGGAGACCACCCCCATCTCACTCAATTTGTGATTAAACACCCAAGCTGCTAAAGGGGACGAAATCCCGATAGCCAGTACTTCAAATAAAAACGCATAAAACAAGCGTTCTTTAGCACTCTTATGATAAACCTGTGAAACAGAAGAACTCATATATCCTCAAAAAATTAACGACGCAGCAAGGTGCTTTTGCCAAATAAACTTTCTACTAAATCTAAGGCCATTTCAGCCGTCGCATTACGCACGTCCAAAGCGGGATTTAACTCAACAATATCTAAAGAAGCCATTAGTCCTGTATCCGCAATCATCTCCATACAGAGTTGCGCTTCACGATAATTTGGCCCACCGCGTACCGTGGTCCCAACTCCAGGCGCAATTTCTGGATCTAAAAAATCCACATCAAAACTCACATGCAGATGCACATCCTCATTCAAGCCTAAGAGCGCGGCCTCCATAGTATGTCGCATTCCTACTTCATCAATATGACGCATATCGTAGATGGTAATACCCGCTTCAAAAATAAATTGCTTTTCACCTGGGTCCACGCTGCGAATACCAATTTGTCGAATCATCGATGACTCTAAGGCAGGACAAGCACCTGATAAATGCGTGAGTTCCTGCGGACCATAGCCGAATAAACAGGCCACTGGCATACCATGCATATTGCCTGAGGGCGTAATCTCGGCCGTATTAAAGTCTGTATGCGCATCAAGCCAGATAATACGTAATTGCTTGCCTTGTTCACGGCAATAGCGCGCCACAGCAGAAATTGAACCCACACCTAAGCAGTGATCTCCACCCAGCATAATCGGCAGATGCCCTTGTTTAAGTTCAGCATAAATTGCATCATGCGCTAATTGATTCCACTCAATCACCTCAGTAAGATGACGATAACCATCAATTTTGCCTGCCGAAGGATTCGTTGGACCATGCAAATTACCACGATCATGCACCTGCAAACCAAGTTGTTCTAAAACTTGGGCAAGACCGGCGACACGTAAGGCCTCAGGCCCCATACTTGCCCCTCTTTGCGCAGCGCCCACATCAGTGGGCACACCAATTAAGCTGACGTTCTTATACATAGATCTCCTGCCTAGATCAACATCTGACTATTAAGTATGTTTGCTATTGTCGCACAGCCCTATTTCCACACCAAGAAAATCTGAGTAGAGTTTGGGATCATTTTTTGAGCAGTTATGCTTATTTCCACTAATTTTCTTTTGAATGACGCTTTTTACTTTTACTTAACAATCCAAATCATTAAGACAAAAAATTACAGAAATACCTTCATCGCTCTAAGGCTTCTTTCTGATACAATAAATTCGTGCTTTTATCGTATATGCATTAAGCGCAAGATACAAAAATATTATATTTAGGAGAAAACAGATGAGCTTTACACGTCGTGATCTAATTAAGGCTGCTGGCGCCACTGGCATGTTGAGTATGTTTCCTGGCATTTTACACGCCCAAACAGGCAAACTCGAAAAAACTGATGTTTCTATCGCGGTTGGCGGCAAAGCCTTAATTTACTATCTACCCTTATCTATTGCCGAAATTAATGGCTATTTCAAAGATGAGGGTTTAAATGTTAGCATTGCTGACTTTGCTGGTGGCTCAAAAGCCTTACAAGCCGTAGTTGGTGGCAGTGCTGATGTCTGCTCTGGTGCTTATGAGCATACGATTAATCTACAATCCAAGCGTCAATTCTATCGCTCATTTGTGATCCAAGGTCGTGCCCCTATGATTGCCTTGGGTGTCTCTAAGAAAAACATGCCTAATTACAGCACCCCAGCTGATTTAAAAGGCAAGAAAATCGGCGTGACCGCTCCAGGTTCTTCAACCAATATGTTACTCAGTTTTTTCCTCACACAAAATGGCCTCAAAGAAAGTGATATTTCTGTGATTGGTGTAGGTTCGGGTTCTGGTGCTGTTACCGCACTTCGCTCTGGCGAAATTGATGCCATGTGTAACGTTGACCCGGTTATCAGCTTGCTTGATCATGCTGGAGAAATTCAGACCATTGTTGATACACGTACACTGAAAGATACGCTTGATATTTTTGGTGGCCCAATGCCTGCTGGTTGTCTGTATGCAGCTGAATCATTTATTGAGAAGAACCCAAATACCGTTCAAGCATTAACGAATGCAATTATTAAAGCAAATAAGTGGATTCAAGAAGCTGGTGCTGATGAAGTAATCAAAGTGGTTCCTGAAAATTACTTATTGGGTAATCCTGAAGTCTATAAACTCGCCTTAACTAAGAGCTTTGAAGGTCTCTCACCAGATGGTTTAATTGATGAAGCAGGTCCAGCCACCGCCTTAAAATCGCTACAGTCTTACGTACCGAAATTTAATGCTGAAGGTATCGATCTAAGCAAAACCTGGACGAATGACTTTGTAAAAAAAGCAGGAGCCTAATAACTCGTTATGTCTGATTACGCCTTATCGTTAAAAAACATCACGTGTACCTTCGTGTCACGTGATAACAAAAATGGCCGCTATACGGCGGTCAAGGACGCCAGTTTAGATATTGCCCCTGGTGAGTTTGTGTCTGTCGTCGGTCCAACCGGTTGTGGAAAGTCCACCTTGCTGAATGTAGCCGCCGGCTTATTAGAACCTTCTAGTGGGGAAGTCCAGGTTTTTGGTAAACAACTACAAGGCATTAATCGCAAAGCAGGCTATATGTTCCAGGGCGAAGCTTTATTGCCCTGGCGCAATGCTTTAGATAATGTCATTACTGGTTTAGAATTTGCTCATGTACCTGCTGAACAAGCACGTCAGCAAGGGCTTGAATGGTTAAATCGTGTGGGTCTTTCTCATGCTGCCAATAAATTTCCCCATCAGATGTCTGGTGGTATGCGTAAACGCGCTATGCTGGCACAAACCTTAATTCGAGATCCTGACATTATCCTAATGGATGAGCCTTTTTCCGCCCTAGATATTCAAACACGCCAACTCATGGAGAATGAAGTTCTAGAAATTTGGATGACTAAGCGTAAGGCCGTCTTATTTATTACTCATGATCTTGATGAGGCGATTGCCATGAGTGATCGCGTACTCGTCTTATCAGCAGGGCCTGGAACTCGCATTATTGGTGAGTTTATCATTGACTTACCGCGACCTCGTGACGTGGCTGAAGTTCGCTCCCATCCGCGCTTTGTTGAATTACATAAAGCGATTTGGGATGTTTTACGTGAAGAAGTCCTCAAGGGCTATGATCAACAAAAGCGAGCTTAATATGTGGAAGACCATAAAACCTAATCAACAAAACTACCGCGTATGGCAAATTCTCATTCTTGTGATTGTATTAGCCACTTGGTATATTGCTTCTCAGAATGATGATATCGCCTTTTTCTTTGGTACTCCCGTAGGTGTTGCTGAGTCACTCTGGGACTGGTTTGTCGGTGATGCGAATATCTATAAACATCTTGGTGTAACCTTAACTGAAACTATTCTAGCCTTTATTATAGGAACAGTATTCGGTATGGGCTTTGGCCTGTGGCTTGGCCTATCTAAAACAGCTAGCATGGTTTTAGATCCCTATTTAACCGCTCTAAACTCTATGCCACGGGTAATTTTGGCGCCAATCTTTGCGATGTGGTTTGGTCTAGGTATCTGGTCTAAAGTTGCCCTTGCTGTCACCTTGGTTTTCTTTATTGTATTTTTCAACGTCTATCAAGGTATTCGAGAGGTCAGTCCGACCTTATTAGATAATGCGCGCATGCTTGGCGCCAACAAAAAACAATTGTTGCGTCATGTTTATTTACCCTCTGCCATGAGTTGGGTTTTCTCAAGCTTGCATGCCTCAGTCGGCTTAGCCTTTGTGGGTGCTGTGGTTGGTGAGTATCTTGGTTCAGCTAGTGGGGTAGGTTATTTAATTTTACAAGCTGAAGGCACATTCGATGTAAATACTGTAGTCGCTGGAATTTTTGTCTTGACTGTATGCGCTCTCTTACTTGACGGTATCGTCAGTTTTATTGAGAAACAGTTCCTCACATGGCAACCGAGTTCTGGCGAGACAGAGAAACTTTAAAAATCATTATCAACATATCTACTTACGAAATACCTACAAATATTATGTTCTGATAATCAGATTGAACCCTAAAACAAAATCATGCTTTGTTTTAGGGTTTTATTTTTCCCCTACTTTCTCTGCTCCATGATTGACCTCAAGCTCAGTTCAGCATAAGCTATAAGTCTGTCAGCGATTGTTTTTATGGGGGTAGATCATGTGGCGTAAGGTTTCTTATTTGGCGGCTTTTATGGTAGCTTGCTCACTTGGCCTAGCACCTATTAGTATTGCTCAAGAACCCCAAACTCTGCATGTCTCCCCTGACAGCGTACCGAGTGCCGCTGTGCACTACGAGGTCTTGCTTGAGCAACTGAATCATCCTTGGGGCATGGCCTTTTTACCACAAAACCAAGGTATCTTAATTACTGAGCGTAGTGGTCAATTACGACGCTGGCACAATCAGCAGCTTTCAGAGCCTATTCAAGGCGTCCCCGAGATATTTGCGCGCGGCCAAGGGGGGTTACTCGATATTGCGCTCTCCCCTTCTTTCCTAAAGAATCGCTTTGTCTATTTAAGTTACGCTAAAGCCGATGAGTCCGGTCGCTCTAGCACCGCATTAGGCTATGGACGTCTGAGCGAAGACCACCAACGCTTAGATAACTTTACCGAGATTTTTGAACAACAACCCAAGCTCTCAAGCGGCCTACACTACGGTAATCGTATTGTGTTTGGGCCTAAGGGCTTTCTCTTCTTGGCACTTGGCGATAATAATCAACGCTCCACAGCACAAGACTTAGACAAACACCAAGGCAAGATTGTACGACTACAAGATGCCGAACGACTTCCTGTTGATAATCCATTTTTAAACACGCCGAATGCCAAACCAGAGATTTGGTCTTATGGCCATCGTAATCAACAAGGCGCAGCTATCAATCCATGGACTCACCAATTATGGACCCATGAACATGGTCCTCGCGGGGGTGATGAGATTAATATTATTCAAGCAGGGTTGAATTACGGCTGGCCAATCGTCACCCATGGTATCAACTATAGCGGTGAGAAAATTCCCGAAGCGATTGGCGAAAGCGCACCCAATATGCAAGACCCATTGTATTACTGGCCCAAGTCACCCGCCATTAGTGGCATGGCTTTTTACGATGATAAGCGCTTTCCAGAATGGCAGCACTCATTGTTTATTGGCTCCTTAGTTGGCAAGCGCTTAATTCGTTTAAGCTTAGACAAAAAAGGCCAATCTATTCTGGCCGAAGAAAATCTTTTAACTGAGCTTGGCCAACGCATACGTGATGTACGCGTTGGCCCTGACGGCTATGTCTATGTACTCACTGACTCAAATAATGGTCAACTGATTAAAGTTGAACCGGCAGCTAAAACGGAGAATTAAGATGAAACACAAGGTCTGAAGACCGCACCCAATAGTGGCTCAATTACACTCTCAATGAAAGCGAGTCAATTATTCCAACAGCACTTAAGACTGCTGGCCTCTCTCAATTAAAAAGCGGCTTAAGCGTAGCTTATACGCTTCTAAGATATGACGATTAGCCACCGATCGAGCAAGTTCTGGATCGCGACTCTCTAAGGCATTAATAATTTCATGGTGTTCATCACGCGCGGTCGTCGAGCGTCCCGCTTCTGCCAGTGTACTCCGGCCCAATAGCAACATAGCATTCTGTAAAGCCTGCAAAGTTTTCAGCAAATAACGGTTATGTGCACATTGGTATAAAGTCTGATGAAATAAGCGATTATTCTGAGCGAGCTGATTCGCATCACGTTCATCTTTATCACGATCAGCAATCTGTCTTAAGACTTCAATTTCTACATCAGTAGCATGGCGCGCGGCTAAAGCAGCTGCCGTACCTTCTAAGACACGACGCATCTCGTATAACTCACCCACCATATTCTGATCTAGCTCAGTAATAATCAAACCACGCTTAGGATCATTCTCCACCAAACCTTCTGATAAAAGACGATTTAAGGCTTCACGTATGGGCGTACGACTCAGTCCAATTTCTTTAGCTAAATCAGTTTCTCGCAAACGTGTACCAGGTGCCATCGCCCCCGTCTCTAAGGCCTCAACGATATAGGCATAGGCCTGTTCACTCAGCGTAACGCCACGTGCATTATCCAAATCCACACCCTCTTCTTCCCCTGCTTTCAGAGGCTTACGTTTGCTGACAGCCATAATTTTTCCTTTTTAAACGTAGCCCATAGTCTACTCGAAAACCACAGTTTTGGAAAAAATAATACCCATTTTATGGACAAGGATAAATTTATGTGTACAATTGAATACAACTGTATATTTAAGGATGTAATTATGTCTGGGCAAACCATTAATTGCGATGTTTTAGTGATTGGCGGTGGCAATGCCGCCCTTTGCTCTGCACTCTCGGCACGCGAACAAGGAGCCTCTGTCGTACTGATTGAAAGCGCACCTAAGGTCTGGCGCGGTGGTAATAGTAGTCATACGCGTAACTTACGTTGTATGCATAATGCACCAACCGATGTCTTAACCGATGCCTATACTGAAGATGAATTTTTTCAAGACGTCTATCGCGTTAC
>CAYFVY010000088.1:0-8856 GCA_964346715.1 uncultured Pelistega sp.
CAAAACGAGACACACGCCAATACCGATCATAAAGAACAGTGGCTTTAGAATAAAGCGGCTAAAGAAAGAGCCGCGAGAAGTATTTTCTTTGGGGGAAGCTTGAGTATTCATAAGCGAGATTTTAATCTGTTAGCACAAAAAATGCACCGAAAAAACAAGATTATCTTGTAACCGTTCTTATACATTTACAGTACATAATCCTAATCTAAATGTTAATATTTAATAAGAGAAAAACCAGTGCAATCATTGCAAATAGATACATGACACAAAAAGCGGCAGAATTTACTCAAATAAAACCAGAACAGGCCATTATTTTTATCGGTATGATGGGAGCAGGCAAGACAACTATTGGTAAAGCACTCGCCCGTGAAATTGGACGAGAGTTTATTGATTTAGACCATGAAATTGTGCGCCGATGTGGTGTTGCTATTCCGACAATTTTTGATATTGAGGGTGAAGAGGGGTTTCGTAAGCGTGAAACTGCTACTCTAAAAGAGGTATCAAAACAACACAATTTGGTCTTGGCCACAGGTGGTGGTGCTGTTCTGAGGCCTGAGAATCAAGAGATTCTGCGTCAGAATGGCATCGTTATCTACTTAAAAGCCACTGTTGATGAGTTGTTCCGTCGTGTCGCACGTGATCCTAACCGTCCGCTATTACAGACCGATAACCCACGCGAGCGCTTACGTGAGCTATTGGAAGCACGATCGGCTATTTATGAGAGTCTGGCAACGGTCACTATCGAAACAGGTGCCGGTTCAGTTCAAAGCGTCCTCAAGCAATTAAAGAACTTTTTACGTTAAAGGAAACCTGAATGAGCATTGTTCACGTTAAAACAGACAACACCAAATACTGCATTCATATCGCGCCCAAGCTCATTCATCAGCTGGCCACTTCAGTCCCTGAAGATGCAAGTGCGATTGTTTTAATCAGCAATCCATCTATCTTGGCTATATATGGTGAGGCCGTTAATAAATCCTTAGCGGTTACGGGGAAAAAAGTCTTTGTCTGTGAAGTTCCCGACGGCGAAGCCTATAAAAACATCGAAAGCCTGAACGATATCTATACCTTCTTACTTGAGCGTCAGATTGACCGTAAGGCGGTGATTGTCGCCTTTGGTGGCGGTGTAGTGGGCGATATGGCAGGTTATGCGGCGGCGAGCTATATGCGAGGTATCCGTTTTATCCAAGTGCCAACCACATTATTGGCTCAAGTCGATTCCTCTGTGGGCGGTAAGACTGCGGTCAACCATCCACTCGGCAAGAATATGATTGGGGCGTTTTACCAGCCGATTGCTGTGGATATTGATATTGATGTGCTGAAGAGCTTACCTGCCCGTGAGATCTCCGCAGGCCTAGCGGAAATAATTAAGTATGGCTTAATTCTGGATGCTGATTTCTTTAGCTGGTGTGAGCAGAACGTCACGAAACTACGTGAACTTGATGAAGAAGCGATTACCTATGCGATTCACCGTTCTTGTGAACTTAAGGCCTATGTTGTGGGCGAGGATGAGAAAGAAACGGGTCTGCGCGCCATCTTAAATCTAGGACATACTTTTGGTCATGCCATTGAGAATGCAATGGGCTATGGTAAGTGGTTGCATGGTGAAGCCGTTGGTTGCGGTATGGTGCAGGCAGCTGAATTATCAGCCCAAGTGCTTGGCTTCCCACGCGAGGATGTGGAGCGAGTGCGTCGCTTAGTGGATGCGATCGGTTGCCCAGTGGTTGCACCTAATCTTGGCACTAGCAAGTGGTTAGAGCTGATGCAAGTGGATAAGAAAGCGGTTGGCGGCAAGATTAAATTTGTGCTCCTCAAGCGTATCGGTGAGGCCGTGGTGCGTAGCGTGCCGAATGAAGACCTAGGAATTGCTTTAAAGAAAACCGTTGCTTAAACCACTTAAGTTAGAAAGTAAAAGGAATCCTCTATGATGCGTAGCTTAGCTTCTTATGCCAGTCATGAAAAAGACAGCCGAGGGCGTCGTTATGAAGAGCCGGAAGATAAGAACCGTGGTGTGTTTCAACGCGACCGCGATCGTATTATTCACTGTGGTGCCTTTCGTCGCTTAGAGTATAAAACTCAGGTCTTTGTGAATCACGAGGGTGATTTATTCCGTACTCGCTTAACCCATAGCCTAGAGGTAGTGCAAATTGCTCGTGCCTTAGCGCGTAATTTGCAGCTGAACGAGGACCTGGTGGAAGCCATCTCGCTGGCACATGACTTGGGGCATACGCCGTTTGGTCATGCTGGGCAAGATGCCTTGAATGAGTTTATGAAAAAGAATGCGCCGAAATCGGGTGGCTTTGAGCATAATCTCCAGAGCCTACGCATAGTTGATGAGCTTGAAGAGCGTTATGCAGAATTTAATGGTTTAAATTTAAGTTTTGAGACACGTTCTGGAATTTTAAAACATTGCTCCCTTAAAAATGCGCGCCAACTCGGTGATGTTGGCCAACGCTTTATTGATAAAGAGCAGCCTTGTTTGGAAGCTCAATTGGCCAATCTGGCTGATGAAATTGCCTATAATAATCATGATATTGATGATGGCTTGCGTTCAGGCTTAATTACACTTGAGCAGATTCGTGAGGTGGCGATTTTTAATGAGCATTATGAAGCGGTAATCGCCCGCTACCCTAAGATCAAGGGTCGTCGCGTGATCTCTGAGACCATTCGTCGCATGATTAATACCTTGATTGTCGACCTCTCAGAAACGACCGCGAATAATATTGCTAAGCACCAGGTTAAAACAATCCACGATGTCTATAAGGCACCGATGTTGGTGGCTTTCTCGCCTGAGATTCGCGCTAAGGAAGATGAGTTAAAAAGCTTCCTGATGAAAAATCTCTACCGTCACTATAAGGTGATGCGTATGTCGTCTAAGGCGAGCCTGATTATTACCGAGCTCTTCGCTGCTTTCTTAGACAATCCTCGTCTATTGCCGAATGATTATCAGAAGAAAGATGAGGATAAACTCGTGCGCTCAATCGCCGACTATATTGCGGGTATGACAGACCGCTACGCGATTAAAGAGCATAGACGCTTATTTAAAATTTAGGCCGCTACCCATTAATGGGCGGCATCGAAAGCGTAAGTAGTAGACGCGACAATGAAACCTGATTGCTTGGCGACTGAAGTGAAGGGTATTCCTTACTTAGGCCGCCAGGTGACGTGATATATGCTCTTTTAAATAACGTCCTGTAAGGCTTTGTGGGTGCTGACTAATCTGTGCCGGCGTTCCTGTGGCAATAATTTGTCCACCACCTTGACCACCCTCTGGACCCAAGTCAACAATCCAATCAGCGGCTTTAATCACATCCAGATTATGCTCAATAATCACCACTGAGTTACCCGCATCCACCAATTTATTTAACACGTTTAAGAGTAAATCAATATCGGCGAAGTGCAAGCCCGTGGTCGGCTCATCGAGTACGTAGAAGGTTTTACCCGTACTGCGTTTTGAGAGTTCAAGGGAGAGCTTAATACGTTGCGCTTCACCTCCTGAGAGGGTTGTTGCGCTTTGTCCTAAACGAATATAGCTCAAGCCCACATCCATTAAGGTACTTAAGCGACGGGCGATAGCGGGGACTGCTGAAAAATACTCTAGGGCTTGTTCGACAGTCAGGTCTAAGACATCACTAATGTTTTTGCCACGATAACGAATATCTAAGGTTTCACGGTTATAGCGTTTACCTTGGCAGGTATCACAAGGTACGTACATATCCGGCAAGAAGTGCATCTCTACTTTAATCACACCATCGCCTTGGCAAGATTCGCAACGACCGCCTTTTACATTAAAGGAGAAGCGTCCGGCATCATAACCACGAGCACGAGCTTCAGGTGTGCCTGCAAATAGCTCGCGAATAGGTGTGAATAAGCCCGTATACGTAGCGGGGTTGCTGCGTGGGGTGCGTCCAATAGGACTTTGGTCCACATTGATAATCTTATCTAAGGACTCTACTCCTTCAATCTGTTCATACGGAGCAGGCTCAGTATGGGCGCGATTTAAATCACGCATGAGAATCGCTGCAAGCGTGTCATTGATTAAGGTAGATTTACCTGAACCAGAAACCCCCGTGATACAGACGAGCTTCGATAAGGGTAATTTAAGCTCAACGTGTTTTAAATTATGACCATGGCAACCTGAAAGAGTAAGCCATGATGTATCTTCGTTTATAGGACGTAGTGGGTATTCGCTCAGTGTTTTACGACCACTTAGGTAAGCACCCGTTAAGGAATCAGGATGCACTAAGAGCTCGGTGGCTGTGCCTTGAGCAATGACTTGACCACCATGCTCACCTGCGCCTGGCCCCATATCAATGACCCAGTCAGCCGCACGAATCATATCTTCATCATGCTCCACTACAATCACGCTATTACCTAGGTTGCGCAAGTGTTGCAGAGTTTTGATAAGACGATCGTTATCACGTTGATGCAGACCGATAGAGGGTTCATCCAGGACATACATCACTCCTGTGAGACCCGAGCCAATTTGCGAGGCTAGACGAATACGTTGAGCCTCACCCCCTGAAATCGTATCTGCACTACGATCAAGTGATAAATAACTTAGACCGACATCGTTTAAGAATTGCAGGCGTGATTGAATCTCACGGATAATACGCTCGGCAACTTCTTGCTTCGCACCGCTTAGGGATAAGTCTTCAAACCAGTTTAAGCATTCGATTAAAGAAAGTGCTTCAACTTCGTAAATACCCAAACCACGGCGTTTATCGTCTTGTGCTGGGGCAAGGGGTGACAGAGTGCCAGGGGATAATGTCGTGTTGAGCGTAGAGCCTTGGGCGAATTCTGTAGCAGAGCGTAGGTCATCACCGATAAAGACATTACGTGCATCGGCTTTTAGACGAGAGCCATGACATTCAGGGCAACATACCGTGCTGCGTAGTTTACTCAACTCCTCACGCAGTGGAGCTGAGTCAGTCTCACGCCAGCGTCGCTCTAAGTTGGGTAAAACACCTTCAAAGCTATGGCGCTTAATGGTTGTACGACCCTGTTCATTTAAGTATAAAAAGTCGATTTCCTCAGTGCCTGAGCCGTAGAGAATAATCTGTTGTACTTGCTCGCTGAGCTCTTGAAATGGCGTATCCAATTCAAAATTGTAATGCAGGGCTAAGCTATTCAGTAAGGTATGGGTGAAGGCATTACGCGTGTCCCAACCGCGAATGGCCCCATTCGCTAAGCTTAGATCGGGTAGAGCAACCACGCGTTGTGGATCAAAAACAGCGACTTGACCTAGGCCATCGCAGCGGGTACAGGCACCAACTGGATTATTGAAACTAAATAGACGTGGCTCTAGCTCGGTTAAGCTATGACTACAAATCGGGCAAGCATAACGGCTCGAGAAGGGCTTTTCTTCTTGTGTATCCATATTCAGGATAAGCACACGACCATTCGCCAACTTAAGTGCCGTTTCCACGCTCTCAGCCAGGCGTTGTTTGTTTTCAGGACGCACCTTGAGGCGGTCAATCACCACGTCAATATCGTGCTTATCGTTCTTATGTAGAACAGGTGCCGCATCAATCTCATACATGGTCTGATTAATACGTACGCGGATAAAGCCTTGTGCTTGAAATTGCGCAAAACTGTCTTCAAAACTCCCCTTATTGCCTCGTGCAATAGGGGCCAGAATACTGATGCGGGTTTCCTCGGCCAGAGCCAAAATAGCATCGACAATTTGTGCTACGCTTTGGGCCTGAAGTGGCTCTCCATGAGTCGGGCAGTAAGGCGTACCAACTCGGGCGTATAATAGGCGTAGGTAATCATGAATTTCCGTAATCGTCCCCACGGTTGAGCGTGGGTTGCTACCTGCTGACTTTTGTTCAATAGCAATCGCTGGAGAGAGTCCCTCGATCAGATCGACATCAGGCTTATCCATCAGTTGCAAGAACTGGCGAGCATAGGCAGAGAGGCTTTCTACATAGCGGCGCTGACCTTCGGCATATAGCGTATCGAAAGCCAAGGACGACTTCCCAGAGCCAGACAAACCGGTCAAGACGACCAGTTGGTGACGAGGAATATCAAGCGAGATGTTTTTCAGATTATGCGTACGAGCCCCGCGAATGCGGATAAGGTCCTGCAAAGAGGGGCCAGATTCTGATGCAGATTCTGACAAATAACGAGATTGCTGCATGGGATTTATAGATGCCTCGGCGATTAGGCCACTTTTTAATGGTTAATCCGTTACTATAACGCAGCTAGGGTACAAAGGTAAAACCTCTAGCCGACATATTTCATAATAAAGGTTTATCTGATGGTCTCTCCGACACCGAATTGCCAACCGAATCCTAATTGTCCGCCACCTACTGGCAAGAAAGAAAAACTGAAACTGACCTCACAAGAGCGCCGTGCGAGCAGCAGCCTGGCCTTGCTTTTTGCTGTGCGTATGCTTGGCTTGTTCTTATTGACGCCAGTATTTGCGGATGCCGCTAAGACCTTGATTGAGGGCGACAATATTGCACTAGTAGGCTTAGCGATTGGCGCGTATGGCTTAACTCAAGCGATTATGCAGATTCCGTTTGGCATGATTTCGGATAAGTTCGGTCGCCGTCCGGTGATTATTGCTGGGATGGCCTTATTTATTATCGGTGGCATCGTATGTGCCATGAGTGATTCAGTGACTGGCGTCATTATTGGTCGTGCGATCCAAGGATTTGGGGCAGTTTCAGCGGCGATTACTGCTTGGGTGGCGGATGCCACGCGTCCTGAAGTGCGTACACGCGCAATGGCTATGGTGGGAGGCTCAATTGCCATCTCATTTGCAGTATCTTTAGTGCTTTCTCCTCTCTTAGTTAAGCTTGTAGGCTTGAGTGGATTGTTCTGGACGATTAGTGTATTAGGTTTTATCTGCTTATTATTAGCAACATTTATGGTGCCTGTGGTGCCTATGCATGACCAAGCGATTCCTGACGTGTCAATCAAAGAGGTCATGAAAAATGATAGCTTGCTACGCTTAAATTTCGGTGTCTTTTGCCTGCACTTTATCTTAATGGCTTTATTTGTAGTTCTACCGTCCTTAATTGTGCAGGTTGGTGGCTACGATATTGGGCAGCTTTGGATTGTCTATTTGCCTGTTATTCTGGTGGCCTTCGTGCTGATGGTGCCAGGTGTTTTTTTCGTTGAAACGCGTAAGATGCACCGCCTAGGTTTAGACACGAGTGTGGCGGTTCTGGCTGTAGTGATGGCTCTTTTCCCTCTGGCGAGCTATTCCTTAGCTTCGATTGTGGTGGCTTTAATCGTATTTTTTTGGTCATTTAATATGTTGGAAGCTCTGCAGCCGTCAATGGTTTCACGTGTTTCACCGCCTCAGCATAAGGGTCTAGCAATGGGGCTTTACAATATGTGCCAGGCTCTAGGTGTGGCTGCAGGCGGCGCATTAGGCGGAACGATTGCTCACTACGGGGAGTCCTCTTTAGTGTTTTTATTAGGCGCAGCAGTCGCGGCTTTATGGTTCTTTATTTCGCGAGGCATGAAAGCCCTCACTTAGAAAAACGAATGGCTATAATAGTTAGGAATATTTTATCGATGCATGGTTAGTTTATGGTGGAAGAGGTGGCGTAAATTTGACGTTATACCTGTAGATTAGCGCATTGAATCAGTGAATTAGGAAAAAATATGTCAGTTAATAAAGTAATTTTAGTGGGTAATTTGGGTAATGATCCTGAGGTGCGATATTCGCCTGATGGTCGTGCTATGGCGAATGTTTCACTTGCGACTAGCAGTGTGTGGAAAGATAAGAATACGGGTGATCGCCGTGAAGATACCGAGTGGCATCGTGTCGCTTTTTTTGGTCGTCAAGCCGAAGTGGTTGGACAATATTTGAAAAAAGGCAGCTCCATCTATGTAGAAGGTAAGCTAAAAACCCGCAAATGGACCGATAAAGACGGAATTGACCGCTATACGACAGAAGTTATTGCCGATCAGATGCAAATGCTTGGCGGCCGTGGTGGCCAGGGTGGTCAAGGCGGCTCAGGCCCATTCGATGATACACAATATCAGCCAGCCGGCGGTAATTTCGGTGGCGGTGCACGTAGCGGTGGTAGTAGTTATGGTGCACAAGGTGGTAGCGATGATTTCTCTTCGCCTCCACGTCAGGCGGCATCTTATGGTCAAGCTGCACCGAGTAAAGCGGCAACCCCAGCTCCACGTCCTGCAGCGCCGAGTAGCAATGTTGAAAGCTTTGATGATATGGATGATGATATCCCCTTCTAATTGAAGGTGGCCGCATAGAGTGACGCATTGTATTACCTCGTCTCTTGTTTTGTGTAGTATTGTAAAAAGAGTTTAAGCTTGGGGTATGTTCCTCAAGCTTATTTGTAAGCAATTTACCTATTAGGAAGTACTATGGCCTCAGTGAATAAAGTGATTTTAATCGGCAACTTAGGACGTGATCCTGAGGTTCGTTATGCTCCTAATAGTAATTTGGCTATTGCCAATGTGACGATTGCGACAAGCTCTACCTGGAATGATAAGAATACCGGTGATCGTCGCGAAGAAACCGAATGGCACCGAGTCGTCTTCTATGGTCGCCAAGCTGAAGTGGTGGAGCAGTTCCTGAGAAAAGGCAGCTCCGTCTACGTCGAAGGTCGTATCAAAACCCGTAAATGGACCGATAAAGACGGGCAAGACCGTTATACCACCGAGATTATCGCTGAACAGATGCAGATGTTGGGTGGGCGTCAGGAAAACGAAAAAACCGAGGGTATTCCGGATTGGATGGACGATGAAAATGTCGTGACAAATCAGGCTAAAGCACCTTCTGTATCAAGATCAACGGTAAAATCAACACCTGATTCAAATGATGATTTCGATGACGATATTCCGTTCTAAGGAAAATATACATATCTT
>CAYFVY010000089.1:0-8656 GCA_964346715.1 uncultured Pelistega sp.
GGCACGCACCCGCGCTCGCGAGGAGATCTTCGAGCAGTTCACGCCGCTGGGCGTATTACTCCAATACCCTTTGCAGTTGTTGTAGTATCGGCAAGAAGAGTTATGTGTCTTTCCGGTTGAGCTGTTCCAGTATTTCTTTTGCGCGGCTTCTACTTTTACAGAGGCTATGGAAAGTCTTTATCAGCCTTTTCTGGAGAGCTTAAGCCCTAGTGCTCGAATATTGGATTTAGGTTGTGGTTCGGGACGAGATAGCTTGGTTTTTAAAAATAAAGGCTATCAAGTAGATGCGATGGATTATTCAGAGGCTTTGGTCAAGAAGGCCACAGAGCTGACGGGCATTCCGGTCCGACATCAAAGTTTTTATGAACTTGAGGGGGTCGAGATTTACGATGGAATCTGGGCTTGTGCTTCTCTGCTCCATTGTGAAAGAGAGCGATTGCCTGAAGTAATAGGGCGGATGCTTAGAGCGCTTAAACCGAGTGGCGTGATTTATATGTCATTTAAATATGGTGATAGTGACCGTGAAAAAGAGGGACGTTATTTTACTGATTTGAATGAGCAGCAGGCGGCAGAGTTACTGAAGCAAGTCGCTCCACATACGTTATTAAAGCAATGGCTTACTGTAGACCAGCGTCCAGACCGCCAAGAAAAATGGTTAAACCTGCTAATTCAGAAGCAATAATTTCTTAAAAGAAAGGTGCCGTATGTCTGTATTTTATGAGATTGAACCAAGCCTTGAAAATTACTGGCGTTCGATTATTTTATTTGGTCGTAATGTGGCCTCTTATAAATTTGCCTTAGCTAAGTCCCTCTATGAGCTTAAAGATAAAGGTCAGACCCTAATTAGGCTAGATCAGTTAGCTGAACCATTTAGTCGGCATATTTGTGAACATTTAAAAACGGTTAATAAACAAGCAACATCTGCTTCGAGTAAGTTTTTAGACTTTTGTCGCGCTTTTAACGCAGGCAAAATTTCACAGGAAGAGCTAATTGAAAAGACGGTTCAATTTGGTTTTGTGAACGTGATCGATGCTTTTCATAATGTGCATGGAAGTGAGGTACCCAGACGCTTTTTTGAGGATGCACGTAAAACGTAAAAAGGTATTATCCTGAGGGATGAGGTTTTTGAGTTGTTTGAACAGCCTGACTCTAGTAATTTATATGAAGAAACTGAGGCTAGGTGGCGTTTGGTTGAGACGGCGTGGGATATGAATTTACCCCGTCAACTGGTGCAGATTGAACATGATGGTCAGGGGCTTTTGACAGCGGATAATAAAATCAGACGGGTTAACGTGACACCGGTGAAACCCGCTTTAAACGGTTATCAGAAGAGTCGCTGTTTTTATTGTTATGCGCCCATTACCATTGAGCAGCTGCATGAACACTCGGCAGATGTTGACCACTTCTTCCCGCACAAGTTGCGTCATTGTGATGATCAAAAGCCCATTGATGGAGTTGCTAATTTAGTTTTATCCTGTACTCGATGTAATCGGGGTGAAAGTGGTAAGTTTGACCGCTTACCTTCGACGAAACTACTAGAAAGGCTGCATCGTCGTAATGAGTATTTAATTACTAGTCATCACCCACTGAGAGAAACGTTGATGTTACAGACGGGATTAAAGGAAAGCGATCGAAGAAGCTTCTTCCAAGAAGCCTATAAATGCGCCACCTTGCATCTCGGGATGGGAGGTGAAAAATGGCAGCCGATGGCGCAAGGAACTGCTATTTTTTAACTACTTACTGCGTTCCTTGATGCGTTGGCGATTGATGGCTTGAGCCTCTGCGGTCGGCTCCCAACTGTTCCAAAAGCTTTCTGGGATATTCGGAAAGTCTTCACGGCGTACGCCACTAAAGGAAGGGTTGTAATTACGCCTTTTCATTTCTTCAATGAGTTCCGCGTGGCGTTTAACCAAATAACCAAGGCGAGTATAGAAAAATAACAGATGACCTTTGCCTAAGGTATAGCTTTCAGGTTGCTCAAAACTTTTACGTTGTGCGGCTTTTTCTGCGAGAGCAAATACTCTAGGGAGCTCGCGATATTCGGCCACTAGATGGGAGCCACTGAGCTCTTCGACTGGAATGCAATTGATTCGGGTCATGGTGTACTTTATGGAAATGAGTGACTAAAACAACCTGCCTAGCGTCTAGACTCGACAGGCTTTCTCTAAAGGCCTAAGCCAGATTACTCTACCTGTGCTTCCGGTAAAATCTCAAAAAGTATCTCTTTAGGACGGCATAAGCGGGTGCCCTTAGGTGTCACAACCACTGGTCGGTTCATCAGAATCGGCTCTTTCACCATCCAGTCAACGAGCTCATCATCGCTCCATTTGGGATTGTCTAAATCATTTTCCTGATAAATCGCCTCTTTTTGACGCATAAAATCGCGAATCGCTAGGCCAGAGTCCTTAACTAATTGCTGTAGCGTTTTTTTGCTTGGTGGGGTTTTGAGGTATTCGATCACCTCAACTTCCTGGCCAGTGTTGTTAATTAATTCCAGTGTGTTGCGTGAGGTGCCGCAACGAGGATTATGGTAGATAGTAATGTTCGACATGATAAAACTCGCTTAAAAAAGAATGAAAACGTACCACCTGTATCCTACATTTTATGCTCATGAAACTAGGTGGTTTAGTCTAATTTATTGTCTTCAATACTAGCACGAATTGAAGGGGTGGTTTTTACTTTAGTTGACGTGGCGTCAAGGAGGTAAGCGGCTGTCAGATTTCTCAAAGCTTGATCTGGATCCATAAAAAAAGACTGATATAAGACTTGTTTATCGATTATGATAAGGACGCACTCTTGTTAAAAACAAGGATGCCTATACCAATTGAAATTTACAAAGAATGAATTTTCGAGGGAGACAAATGACTTTATCAAGTTACGTACATGGTGCAGTCGATACACCATTATTAGGTCAGACCATTGGGCAGAGTTTTGACCAGGCCACAGAAAAATATGCAGACAATTTGGCCCTGGTTTCACGTAAGCAGGGGCTACGCTATAGTTACCGTGAATTGCGTGAGCAAGTCGATCGTGTGGCTTGCAGCTTACGCCGCTTGGGTTTTCGCAAGGGGGACCGCTTGGGGCTTTGGGCCACTAACTGCGCCGAGTGGACAGTGATTCAATATGCCACGGCTAAAGCCGGTATTGTGCTGGTGACCTTGAATCCATCTTATCGCCGCACCGAGCTTGAGTACTCCTTAAATAAAGTCGGTTGTTCTGGTTTGGTGATCATCTCGTCTTTTAAAGACAGTGATTATGAGGAGATGGTTTACGATGTGGTTCCTGAGCTTAAAACATCGACCATTGGCGAGCTACGTTCAGAAAAGGTACCGAGTTTGCGTTATGTGATCAAGCTAGAAGAAGAGGCTAGCGAAGGTATGTTGAATTACCGTGACTTACTGGTTGAGCCGACCGCTGAGGAGTTGGCGGATTTGCAAACGCTGGGTCAGGAGTTACAGTTTGATGAGCCGATTAATATTCAGTTTACCTCTGGGACGACTGGCTCACCTAAGGGCACGACCTTAACGCATAATAATATTTTAAATAATGGCTTTTTTATTGGTGAAAAAATCAAATTAAGCCCTGAGGATCGCGTGTCGATTGCGGTGCCATTATTTCATTGCTTTGGTATGGTGATTGGTAATCTGGCTTGCGTGACTCACGGTTCGGCTATGGTGTATCACGGTCCAGTCTTTAATCCCACGGATAATCTAAAGGTTATTGTAGAGGAAAAATGTACCGCAGCTTATGGTGTGCCAACCATGTTTATTGCTATGTTGGAGCATCCAGAGTTTAAGTCTTTTGATCTGAGTACCTTACGTACCGGGGTGATGGCGGGTTCAGTTTGCCCGATGGAGGTGATGCGCCGTGTAGTCAAAGAGATGAACATGGCTGAAGTCACCATTTGCTATGGCATGACTGAAACTTCGCCCGTGAGTTTGCAGTCAGATGTTGATGACCCCTTGGATAAACGAGTGAGTACGGTGGGTCGCATTCACCCACACTTAGAAGTCAAGATTATCGATGACTTTGGTCGTATCGTTCCTCGTGGCACTTCGGGTGAGTTATGCACGCGTGGGTATTCCGTGATGTTAGGCTATTGGGGTGAGCCGGAGCAAACTGCCGAGGTCATTGACCGTGCCGGCTGGATGCATACTGGAGATCTTGCGGTGATGGATGAGGAGGGCTATTGGGTAACCACCCCCTAAAATACAGCCCAAATTTCAAACCTTTAACTACCAGATGCGTCCAACCTTGCCTACTCAGCGTATCGCGCCTAAGCGTGCACAATTAGCGGTGCTTGGCGGTGTGCTAGGTGGTGTCTTGGCGTGTTTGTACGTATTGATTGCGGGTGCTTTTGCAAATCGTCGGCGTGTGCCGGTGGAGCGCGTTTAAGACGTAAGCTATTCAGTTATGAGCGATATGAGCAGCTAAGGTATGCTTAAACCTTAAACCTTAAACCTTAAACTGCTCAATCCAATAGCTGGTTGAGGCATCATGTTCGATAGCGCTAGTGCCTGTGCCCGCCAATTCAGCATTAATATCTAATGCTAATTGCTTGCCATATTCTACGCCCCATTGGTCGAATGGGTTCAAGCCCCAGATCACGCCCTGGACGAAAATCTTATGTTCGTACAATGCTAATAAAGCACCTAGAGCGAAAGGGGTTAAACGCGGTAAGACGATTAAATTAGACGGACGCCCTCCTGGCAAGGTTTGATGCTTGGCGAGTTCTTGCGCACGCTCCGGTGTTAAACCGCTGGCAATGCCTTCAGCAGTGGCTTGCGCTAAGGATTTGCCTTTAAAAAGGGCTTCTCGTTGAGCTAAGCAATGCGCTAAGAGTTGACGATGGTGCTCCCTCCAGCGATGGTCTTCATGTTGGCAAATAATAAAATCAACCGGTGCTCCTCGACTGCTTTGGTGTAACCATTGGAAGAAGGTGTGTTGTGCATCCGTGCCAGGCATACCCCAGACAGCAGGACCTGTTGCCACCTTAATTGGATTGCCTTGCACATCGACTGACTTACCCAATGATTCCATCTCTAGCTGTTGTAGATAGGGAATTAAATTGGCGAGGCGTGAGTCATAGGCAGCGATATTAAGCGAGCCATATTCCAAGATACTACGATTGGCAATACCACTAAGCGCCATCTGAATTGGCGCATTATTCGCGATGGGAGCATTCAGGAAGTGCTGATCCATAGCCGTGGCACCGTTCTGTAAGCCTGCCATGACATTTGTGCCGACGGCTAAACCCGCAGCGACACCAACTGCTGACCAGATGGAAAAGCGTCCGCCGACCCAGTCCCAGAAGCGAAAGATTAAGGCATCGTGTAAGCCCCATGCTCGTGCTGCTTCAGGGTTGGCAGTGATACCAATAATTTGGTTCATGGGGTCTTTGATATTCGCGGACTTTAGCCACTCTAAGGCACGCGCGGCGTTCTCTAGGGTCTCAGCGGTTTTAAAGGATTTGGTCGCCACCACAATTAAGGTTTCATGGGGGTCAAGCCCCGCTAAGCCCGCTTCAATCGCATGACCATCAATATTTGAGACATAGCGAATGTTACGCCACATCCCTGCGTAGCCAAAAGCCGCCACGGCTAAGCGTACGCCCCAGTCACTGCCGCCAATACCGATATGGACAATATTGCGATAGCGACGCTCACTATCAGCGCGACGCACAAACTCTAAGACTCGTTGACGCTCGTGTGCTACCTCGGGAATCGGTTGAGGGGCACGTAACATAGTATGCCAAGCAGGGCGTTGTTCAGTGGAGTTGCAGATCTGCCCTTGAAACAGCGCCTCGCGTTGCTGGGTAAATTGTCGTGCCGCTAAGAGCTCTTCAATGGCCGCTTGCATAGCACTAGAGTTACGCTGGGCACTTAAGTCCAGACGCAAACCCGCTGCTTCTATGATGCGCGGTGTGTCGTTACCAGCTTGCGCTTTTTTTACTGCTTGGTCAAATGCTTGCCAAGCAGGGAGCGTAGTTAAATCGAGCGTTGTAGACATAAGAGAAAGCGCGGCCAAAAATCGTTAATGCTTGTAATTTTAACAGCTAAATTGCACAATTAAGGCATTATAGGCTTTTCGTGTCAGGCTTAAGGATGAATTATCGTAATGAGAGGAGCAATTCAGGCGCTGGGCTCAGTGTGGCGCTAAGGTAAAATCTTCAGTACTCCTAAAAAGCCACGCAACATGAGGAGCTGCGTTAAAATAGGTAATTACTTAATTTTCTTAGTGGAACCATCATACCAATGAATCCAATTCGTAAAGCTGTATTTCCTGTGGCAGGACTGGGTACTCGTTTCCTACCCGCCACTAAGGCTATGCCTAAAGAGATGTTGCCGATTGTTGATAAGCCGCTTATTCAATATGCGGTCGAAGAGGCCATCGCCGCCGGTATCACTGATTTGATTTTTATCACGGGGCGAAATAAGCGCGCGATTGAAGATCACTTCGATTCGCAACCCGAGATGGAGGCTGAGTTAGCGGCTAAGGGCAAGACAGAGCTCTTGGAAATCTTACGCGGGATTCTGCCAGATAATGTGAATTGTATCTATATTCGTCAACATGCTCCCTTAGGCCTAGGTCATGCGGTACTTTGTGCTGAGCCAGTGGTAGGTAATGAGCCCTTTGCTGTGTTGCTGGCTGATGACTTAATTGATGCTCAGACCTCGGTTACCTTGCAACTTATCCAAGCGGCTCATGCGAATGAGGGCAGTGTCCTTGGGATTCAGACTGTGGCTAAGGAAGACACCAAGAAATACGGTATTATTGCGGGCACGGACTATGCGCCTGGCACGATTTTAGTGGACAATATTGTTGAGAAACCTGATCCAGAACATGCACCATCAGATAAGGCTGTGGTGGGTCGTTATATCTTAGAGCCTGAGATTTTTGAGCATTTACGCCATATTGGTCAAGGCGCAGGTGGAGAAATTCAGCTGACTGATGGCATCGCCGCACTCATGCAAAGCCGCAAGGTCTTTGGCTATGCCTATGAAGGTGAGCGCTTTGACTGCGGTAGCAAAGAAGGCTTCTTCCGTGCCAATATTGCCTTTGGTGAGAAATACCATGGCTTAAGCTACGAGAAGTAAGATGAGTATCCTTGTCACGGGTGGATGCGGTTTTATCGGCAGTCATTTTATCCTAGACTACCTTGCCCAAAGCCCCATGGTGAACCTCGATAAGCTGACATATGCGGCGAACCCTGATGCCTTGCGGTCCGTGCAAGCAGACCCAAATTATCATTTTATCCAAGCCGATGTACGGGATGAAAAAGCCTTAGCCGCTGTGTTCGCACAGCATGATATCTCAGCCCTTGTGCACTTCGCTGCACATACTCATGTTGACCGTTCAATTGATGAGGCTATGCCTTTCGTTGAGAATAATGTGCAGGGGACGGTGGCTTTACTGAAGCAAGCCCAAGTGTATTATGAAAGTCTGCCTAATGCTAAGCAAAGCAAGTTTCGTTTCCTCTACGTCTCGACCGATGAAGTCTATGGCAGCTTAGCTCCTGAGGCAGCGCCTTTTAGCGAAAGCGACCCATTGCAAGCGCGAAACCCGTACTCGGCGAGTAAGGCAGCCGCCGAGCAGTTTGTTATGGCTTGGCATAATACGTATCAATTGCCCGTGATGATTAGTCGATGTGGGAACAATTATGGCCCCCATCAATATCCTGAGAAATTAATTCCTAAACTATTTAAACAGGCTTTACACCAGCAGCCCATGCCAATTTATGGTGATGGTAAACAAGTGCGCGATTGGATCTATGTTAAGGACCATTGCGCAGCGCTTTGGTTCTTGTTGCAACATGGTGCTGTCGGTGAGGTCTACAATATTGGAGCTCAGCAAGAAGTAACGAATAAGCAAATTGCTCGTCAAATCTGTGATTTTTTAGATCGTAAGCAGAGCCTAACTCAGGGTCTATCGCAAGGCTTGATAGCAAGCTCTGTCTGTGGCTTAGCGATGGGTTTGGTGCATAGTTCTTACCATGACTTATTGCAATCTGTCGCAGATCGTCCGGGTCATGATAGGCGATATGCTTTAGATGTGAATAAATTAAATGCTTTGGGATGGCAAGCGAAATATAGTTTTGAGCAGGGTATGCAAGAAACCTTAGAAGCTTATTGGCAGCAATATTGTGGCAAGACGGTGACTAAGCTGAGTAAGAAGGCATGATTGAGGGTGCTTTGACGCGACAAGGCTCAGCCCTGCAGCAGGGAACTACTCAGCAACGCACATTACCTACAGATTCACGCAAGGGGATTATTCTGGCGGGTGGGCTAGGATCACGTCTCTATCCAATGACCCAGGTGGTCTCTAAGCAGCTATTGCCAGTCTTTGACAAGCCGATGATCTATTACCCTCTATGCACATTAATGCAAGCGGGTATCCGTGAAATATTAATTATTACCACCCCACATGATGCGCCATTATTTCAACGCTTATTAGGCGATGGTTCTGCTTGGGGCTTGCAGCTTACGTATGCCGAACAAACGCAGCCTGAGGGTATTGCCCAGGCCTTGATTATCGCTGAGTCTTTTATGCGGGACCAGTCGGTTGCTTTGATCTTAGGGGATAATATCTTTTTCGGCGCTGGCTTTTCTCAGCAATTACAGCAAGCAAGCCTAGCTAATGAGGCGGTAATTTTTGC
>CAYFVY010000090.1:0-376 GCA_964346715.1 uncultured Pelistega sp.
CTTGTGTTGGCAATAAACCTTCTTGCTCTAATACTGACAAATCAATAACGAGCTCACCAATAGCCACACCAGCTCGTAGTGCAGATTGTGTGTTCGTGCTGAAGATCCCGTACGGTAAATTTTGAATGGGAAAATCTGAATTTTCAGCAACATTAATAAATGACTTAAGCAGCGACATCGAGTCACCCTCCTCCAAATTAACTGATGAACATCGATGACGATGTTATAAATAAATGATGTAAATCAAAACCACATGAATTATGTGGAATTATAATACAAAATTACGCAATAAGTAAATGGTTTATTTATTTCGTAATACTAGTAAATACACTAATTTGCTTATAAAGAATTTATTTATGAGATTAAGGCTTAGATA
>CAYFVY010000090.1:386-8459 GCA_964346715.1 uncultured Pelistega sp.
CTCGTTTTTAAGCAGAGTTAGGTGTAATATGTCGTATCTTCTAGAAATTATATTTTTTAATTATTTTTGATTACCATGACTAATGCCGTTACTACACCAGCAGGCGTTCAATCTTTTGAAACTGGTTTGAAGATTTTGGAGATCTTGCTTCAATCGAATCAACCCATGATGCTGAAAGAGATATCTGAAGCTGCCCAGATGCACCCTGCTAAGGTTCATCGCTATTTAGTCAGCTTAATAAGAGCACAATTCGCCATCCAAAACCAAAACGGTCATTACGTTTTAAGTAGCCATGCATTAGGTATGATCCTGCACGCTATTCGTGACTACGATCAGGTTCAGAGCGGCTTGCCCCATGTCTTGTCTTTATACCAAGAGCTTAAGGAATGCGTACAGATTTCTCGCTGGTCAGCACTGGGACCACTGATTACTCACTTCTTTGAGCCTATTTCACCCATTTCTCTTTCCGCTAAAGTGGGCGCCATCATGCCCATGGTAAACTCTGCGACAGGACGAGTTTTTGCAAGCTTTCTACCAGAAAACATAGTTCGACCGATGATGGAACAGGAATGGGAAACCGCTAAGAATAATAATGCAGCATTAAAACCAAGCTCTTGGGATGAGTTTGCACCCATCAAAGAAAAAATTCTTAAAGATAAAATGTGCATTGTTAAGGGGGACTTTGTCTCAGGGATTAATGCATTAAGTGCACCAGTGCTTGATACCCAAGGCAATATTATCTATGTCATAACATGTCTTGGGCTTGCTGAGAAAATAACACCTAATTTAGATGGCCCGCAAGTTCAAGCCTTACGGCATACCATTAAGAAGATTATGGTGGAGTTGGGTTGATGTAAATCGGGGCGGCACTCTACTGCCCCTGTCCCCTATTGTCCCTACTCAAACCTATCCCCCTTCTTAAAACCTTTCTAACTCCCAAAACCTCACTGCCCCTGCTCAATAAACGTACAAATCACCCGTAACTTCTCTGCAAATTCCTGCATATTCGCTTCAATCCGATATAGCGGTCCTGCAATCGAGATCGCGAATAGCATCCCTGAGATATGGACTGGCCAAGCGATCGCACCTACGTCTGGGATAGACTCACCACGATTTAAGAATCGTCCTAGGGCTTTTTCTTCTTGGATATGCTGGATAAAATCTTCTGCAGTCGTAATGGTTTTTTCATTCCATTTTTTTAAGTTAATTTGTTTTAGTAAGGTTTCTTGTTCTTCTTCAGATATGGCTGAAAATAGTGCCTTACCGATTGAATTAGAATGAATTTCTTTTAGCTCACCCGCCATAGCAACATAACGAATCGGGTTTACTGAAGGCACCACATCTAGATAGAGCACATGGTTATCGGCTGTGAGCTTGCCAATCACCGTCGTCTCCCCTGTAATTCTCGACAATTCCTGCAAGCTCGGTTGCACCCGCTCAAGAATAGGGTCTGCTTGGTTAATTTTTAAGGCCATGGCTAATAGACGTCCTGTTGGGTAATACCCCTGGCGTCGATTGGTTTCATACAGATAGCCCAAGCTCATTAAGGTACGTATTAAAGCCAAGCAACTGGAATTTGGTGCCTTCAGCTCTTTGGCTAATTCAGAAAGCGACAGCGGCTTTTGTTCCTTAGCAAAAATTTCAATGATTTCAATAATCCGTAACGCAGTTTTTACGCGATGTGTATCAGGGGTAACTTGAGGCTCAGACATATCAATGCCGCTTAATCCGTAAGATTGAACAATACAGCTCATTCTATCGTAAATACGACAAGTCCAAAAATCGCCGTCAAATTTAGTCTTTTTTATACCGCAAAAAAGACAAACTAGTATATACCCTTATTCTCTCAATTATTCACAGGTGAGAAAATTAATTCACAAGCATGAATTATAGGAGGCATTATGCCAAAGTGGATTATTAGAGAATCCGATGTACAGGGATATAGCCCTGCTAATCATGAAGGGACTGTCAATAAGCGATTAATTAGTCCTGAAACAGTTGGTTCTAAACACTTAGAAGTGCTTTTAGGCACGATTGAAAGCCAACAAGGTGCCCTACCTCACGCCCATCCAGGTATCGAACAAGTGGTATATATGATTTCAGGTACTGCCGATGTAGAACTTGATGGAGAAAAAGGGTCTATGCAAGCTGGTGACTGCTGCTTTTTTCCACCAGATAAAAAGCATATCTTCACAGTAACGAGCAAAGAACCTGCACGAATTATCGTGATTTACTCACCCCCTTACGAAGAGAACCCAGAGAGGGTTATTCGATAAATACACCTAAAAATAAAGTTATAAAACTATTACTAGGAGACATACCTCATGAAATTACTCAAAAAGCTAACAGTAACTGCGCTTACTTTTTCTCTCTGTGCTGCCAGTGCTATTGCATCTACCTGGCCTGATAAGAAACCCATTACGATGATCGTACCTTTCCCTGCGGGTTCTGGTACTGATTCAGTCGCGCGTATCTTTGCCCGTGAGATGGGTACGCGTTTAGACACTAACGTTGTCGTTGATAATAAACCTGGTGCGAATGGTGCCATTGCTGCTCAACATGTGGTTCGCTCAAAACCAGACGGATACACGATTCTAATCTCTACCAATACTCCCTTATCTGCAGCACCTTGGCTCACTAAGAGTATTCCTTACGATGTGACTAAGGACTTTACCCCCATTGCACGTGGCGGTAACTTACCCTTTATTTTAATCGTTAATAGTAAGCAGCCATTTAAATCCGTTAAGGAGCTGATTGATTATGCCAAAGCGAATCCTGGCAAACTCACCTACGCTTCTGGTAATAGTACAGGTATTGTCAGTGGCGCAACCTTAGCCAACCGTGCAGGAATTGATATTCTTCACGTTCCTTACAAAGGCACGCCACAAGCTATCACCGACTTAATTGGTGGTCAGGTAGATTTTATGTTTACGGATTTAACCTCAGGTCTGCCATTTGTTGAGAACAAAAACGTCAACGCATTAGCGGTATCAACCGCAGCACAGAGTGTGCTTATGCCTGATCTTCCTTCTATGCAACAAGCAGGTGTGGATGATTTTGATATTAACTCATGGAATGGTTTCTTAGGCCCTGCCGATATGCCACAAGATGTAGTTGATAAGCTTAACGCCACAATTAACGATATCGTTAAAAACCCTGATGTAAAAGCTGAACTTGCCAAACTTGGTTTTGATGCCTTCAGTGGCACGCAAGAAGAGTTCGCTAAGTTTGTTCTTGAGCAATACGAGCTATGGGGCAAATTAATTAAAGAAGCGGGTATTGCGGCGAATTAATATATACCCAGGCAATACGAAAAATTAAGCATCATAGGTAATAGTATGCAACAAAACCAAACAGGCCCTTTAGCTGGCTTACGAATCTTAGATCTAACAGCGGTTGTTATGGGTCCCTTCTCCACCCAAATGCTTGCTGATTTAGGTGCCGATGTGATTAAGGTCGAATCCACTATTGGTGACTCTATGCGTATGGTAGGTCCCATGCGCAGTCCCAAGATGGGCTCAATTTATTTACATCTCAACCGTAATAAGCGATCTATCGTATTAAACCTAAAGTCGGAAGAAGGTCGTGCTGCCTGTTTGGAATTGGCTAAGGAGTCGGACGTTCTTTTATATAACATCCGTCCGGCTTCTATGCGCAAACTGGGCCTCGCGTATGAGGATATTAAAAAGGTCAATCCTAAGATTGTCTATGCTGGGGTTTATGGCTTCGGTGAAGATGGTCCATATGCTGGGCGTCCTGCCTATGATGATTTAATCCAAGGGATGGTGGGTATTGGCAAGCTCTATGAAAAAAACACCCAACATGAGCCACGCTATACTCCCCTAACCCTAGCCGACAGAGTCATCGGTCTACAAGCGGCGATTGCTTGTCTAGCAGGCGTATTGAATGCTCGCGAAACAGGTGTCGGCCAAGAAATTGAAATTCCTATGTTCGAAGGCATGACGCAATTTGTACTAGGCGATCATCTAGCGGAAAAGACTTTTGACTTTGATAATGGCGAAACTGGCTATCAACGCTTAATGACGACCTATCGTCGCCCTTACCAAACACAAGATGGCTATATCAGTTTACTAATTTACAACGACAAACATTGGGTGAATTTCCTTAACGTCATTAATCGACCCGATCTATTACAGGATTCGATTTTTGAAACGCATACCAAGCGAGCCGACAATATTAATGAAGTCTATAACTTCGTCAGTGAGATTGTCTTAACAAAGTCCAGTGCAGAGTGGCAGAGCATCTTCGATCAGTGCGATATTCCATGCGCACCGCTCTACTCTGTTGATGATTTAATTCAAGATGAACATATCGTGGCAACGGGACAAGTCGTCAAGATGCAGCACCCAAGCGAAGGACTGATTCAGACCACTGCTCCCTTAGGAAAATTCTCCAAAACACCACTCAGCATCTATCAGCATGCGCCTAGTTTAGGTGAGCATACACAAGAAATTATTCAACACTTATCGATAAGCGAAGAATATAAGCTAAAAATTATTCAAACACAAGAAACGACGAAGGACTAAACATGGATTTTACACTTACCGAAGATCAATCAATGATTGTTTCCACCATCGAAAAACTCTGCCAAGAGTTTGACGATGAGTATTGGCATGCCAGAGACCATGATGGCGAATTTCCAGAAGAGTTTTTTAAGAAACTCTCTGGTAGCGGCTGGTTAGGCATTGCGATGCCTACGGAATACGGTGGTGCAGGTATGGGGATTACTGAAGCAGCCTTAATGATGCAAGCCATTTCACAATCAGGTGCTGGCTTCACTGGCGCATCCGCCGTCCATATGAATATCTTTGGTTTAAATCCTGTGGTTCGCTTCGGCTCTGAAGAACTCAAACAACGTGCCTTACCCCCCCTTGTGAATGGTGAGCAAAAAGCCTGCTTCGGTGTGACCGAGCCTAATGCAGGATTGGACACCACGAAATTATCGACTTTTGCCAAGAAAACTCCCAATGGATATTCTGTTAGTGGTCGTAAAATCTGGATCTCTACAGCACAAGTCGCGGATAAAATCTTATTATTAGCGCGAACTACCCCACTTGATCAAGTGAAGAAACCTACCGATGGCCTATCTTTGTTCTACACCGACTTAGACCGCAGCAAAGTTGAGGTCCGAGAAATCGAAAAGCTTGGCCGCAAAGCCGTTGACTCAAACATGCTGTTTATCGATGAGTTAGAGGTACCTGAGTGCGACCGCGTCGGTGAAGAAGGCAAAGGTTTCGAGTATTTACTACATGGTTTAAATCCAGAACGTATTCTAATCGCTGCTGAAGCCGTAGGCCTAGGCAAGATTGCCCTACAAAAAGCCACTCAGTATGCCAAAGAGCGCGTGGTCTTCGATCGCCCTATTGGCATGAACCAAGGTATCCAACACCCACTTGCTCAATGCTGGATGCAGTTAGAAGCAGCTGAACTTATGGTGATGAAAGCCGCCGTATCCTACGATAAAGACCTACCATGTGGTGCTTATGCCAACTCAGCCAAATACTTAGCCGCTGAAGCCGCCTTCAACGCCTGCCAAACAGCCATTCAAACTCTGGGCGGTATGGGCTATGCTAAGGAATATCATGTTGAGCGATATTTACGTGAATCCTTCATCCCACGCATCGCACCAGTCAGCCCACAGCTGATTATGTGCTTTATTGCAGAGAAGGTCTTGGGATTGCCGAAGTCGTATTAAGGGGGCTTAGTTCTTAGTTTAAAAAAAACCGCCTGATGTTAAGTCAAGCGGTTTATATATTTAAGCAATCGCTTTCATCGTAGGTATTGTCTCTTCTGGTATTTGTAGATTTTGGCTAAAGAACATGACTTCATTACCCACATAACGTCTCTGAGCTGAATAATTAAGACCGTAGTTTAATGATTGACTCATCTGGTACATATCGCAGATTTCTTGAGTATTATCATAAGAAACAACCCAGGGCCACTTAAAGCTTTTCTTCTGGATAGTCTTGGCAATTGCTATATGATCATCATGCTCATAATAGTTACGATATAGACCACGCCCCTTCACATAATAAGGAGGATCTAGATAAATAAGAGATTTCTTAGGTAAAAACTCTGCGCTTCGTTTTAAAAGACTTAATGAATCTTCGCAATATACTGATATATCACTCGCTCTAGTAGCAATATTGTGAATACGGGATGCGATAACATCCTTCTTAAATCTAGCATCTAATTTATAGTTACCATCCTGATTTTTTCCGCCAATCACCCCAGCTTTCAAGATGCCTGAACGATTCGTTCTATTCATAAATAGCGTAGCAAAGCCTTTTTCAATCAAACTTGCTTGACACTCATCTCTAAGAATACTACGCCACTTATACCATTCTTCAATAGTAATTGGAGTTTCCTCAAGTAATTGTAGAAGCTCATCGGAATGTTGAGTGACGGATAACCAGAAGGAATAAACAGCAGGATCAGCATCATTAATGTGGATATGGCTGGCTTGCCCATTCATCAATAAGCCTAAAGCCACTCCTGCGCCACCCGCATAAGGCTCTAAGTAATGTCCACCAGCCACGCCATTCTCTTCCATTATCTGAGCGATAAAGGGAGCAAATGAAGCCTTACCTCCTGGGTAACGCAGTGGGCTAAATAAACTTTTTGAGAACATTGTTATACCTTTTTTAAGTTGACAGCTAAATTGGTCAACTTAGAGCTATCTACACTATAACCTTTTTGCATTGCGTATTTCATAGCCTCAAGAAAACTTTGTAGAAACACATTACTTGCTTTGGGATTACATTCAACCCAATGATTCCATGGGTTATACGGCTTATTGCCAGATGTAATTAATTTTTGGAATTCCTCATCTTTATAAAACCGCTTAAAAACTTCACGACTAACTTTCGGACCATGATAGTTAGCAACGGCTTGTTCAACGTCGATGAATTCATCATCAAAGGAAAAAGTATTAATTATTTCACGTGCTGAATTCGTAAAAACTTCTCTTGTGAATCGGATATCATTTTTCCAGAAATCATTATCAGCAGGTAAATTATACAAGTGTTCAAAAATCAATTGGTCTGGAGGTAAATGTCCTGGTAACAAAGCTACAGTCTTAGATTTCTTCTTAGTCGCTAGGCTAACCTGATCGGCATCAAGACATATAATACTTTTTTCAGAAAACTCAGTAATCTTCTTTTCGATTAGTTGCCAATAATTTGATGCTCCTAAGGAAATCCTTGCCATGGGTACCGTAAATTTACGAATTGCTTGCCGATAAAGTAACGCAGCGAAAAAATCCTCAGCTTCTTTATCCTCAAAGTAAACATTAAGCTTTGGCAGTGTTTCTCCAGACTTAGCACTAATAGTTCTAGTGTGAATATCTGCATTAATGTCTTGCCAAGACAAGTCGTCCATCACTTGCACATCACCAAAAGTATTGCTTAAATAAATTGTTTTATATTTTTTTCTATACTGTTGACTCAGCTCAAATGTACGCTCAATTAATGTAGGAGAGTGCGATGTCATTATTACTTGGAGATTTAACTCCTTGCTTTCACGGTCTAAAATTTTTAACAAATTAAGCTGAGCCGTAGGAAATAAGCCGGCATCAGCCTCATCAATTAAAAGTAAACCACCTTTATAATCTGGATACTCTTCTTTTAATTTTCTAAATGACATAAGGGCAAGAATAATCTGCCCTGCATTATCCTCTCCAGCAGAGACAGAGTCTTGATCATAATGATCTCCATGCGCTACAGCCGATTTAATTGTGCCGCTTGTCCCTACTGAACGTGTAGAACTACGATTCAATAATTCATTGGTCAAGTTAATAAAATCTTTCTCATGCTTTTTCAGATATTCATAGTCCTGAATTGTATAGTCGCGATCAGCGATAGGATACAGCCTTTTTAAGCTTAGAAAAATCACTGGGTGAGTAAAATTTCGGCTAGTGTTGCTCCCTTTGCTTGCTGTGCTATTGTTCCTGACTACTGGTCGAGGAACATCTCTACGCTTCATTAGTTCAAGACTTCTCGTTGCGGCTTTACCCGTATAAGCGTCGTCCAGTTCAAGATCGATTTCCATTGA
>CAYFVY010000091.1:0-8375 GCA_964346715.1 uncultured Pelistega sp.
ATCCTCGCTCTTGAAAGCCAAGGTGCTGATAAATTCTTCGGTGAACCAATGTTAGATATCTTTGACTTGATTCGTACGAATAGTCAAGGTAAGGGCGTTGTTAATATTCTTGCCGCAGATAAATTAATGCAAGCCCCTAAATTATACGCAGTCTTTCTCTTGTGGTTACTTGCCGAACTTTATGAGAGTTTGCCTGAAGTGGGTGATCCAGACCAACCAAAATTTGTTTTCTTCTTTGATGAGGCGCATCTATTATTTGATGGTGCACCAGCAGTTCTGGTTGAGCGTATTGAACAGATTGTGCGCTTAATTCGTTCAAAAGGTGTTGGTGTTTACTTCGTGACGCAAAACCCATTGGATATCCCTGAAAAAGTTCTTGGCCAATTAGGTAATCGTATTCAGCATGCTTTACGTGCATTTACACCGCGTGATCAAAAAGCGGTTAAAACTGCGGCAGATACCATGCGACCGAATCCTAACTTTAAAACGTCTGATGCCATCACTGAGCTAGGGGTGGGTGAGGCCTTGATTTCATTCTTAGATGTTAAGGGGAGTCCAAGCATTACTGAGCGTGCTTGGGTTGCCGCACCTGGGAGTCGTATTGGTCCTGCGACTGAAGCGGAGCGTCAAGCGATCCGTAATAGCTCTATGTTTACGGGTAAATATGACCGCCAGATTGATAGAGAGTCAGCGTTTGAAGTTTTACAAAAGCGTGCAGAGCAGAAAAATGCTCAACAAGCTGCGGCTGCACAACCACAAGATGATGGAGTATGGGGCGCGGTGAAAGATATGATGATTGGCTCTACAGGGCCACGTGGTGGTAAGCGTGATGGTATCTTGCAGCAGATGGTCAAGAGTCAAGTGCGTAGTACTACCCGTCAATTAATTCGAGGTGTCTTGGGCTCGCTGATTGGTCGTAAGTAATTCTTAGCAAATATAATTCGCCAGCCCTATAACGATTAAAGCTCATCAACAATCTACTGTTTGTTGATGAGCTTTAGCATCTATGACCCTAAATGAATATATGGCCTAATGAATGGAGTGACTCTAGTAAATTTCGTGGTTAATTCAGTGTTTAATTCAGTGATTCTAGACTTGGGGTACTCTACTCTAAGCTGCCTTTCTTATCGCCACGCTGAGCGTGCAACATATCCAATAAATCTGGACGGATATTCAGCAGCATACGTACGAGCAAGCTCTGAAACAATTTAAACTCTTCATAACTAATTCCCTTAAGCATAGCGTTCAGGGCGTTCGAAGCGGCAGGCAGTAGCTTATCAGTTACTTGCTGGCCTTTTTCTGTTAAGCATAATTTGACGACGCGGCGATCCGTCTCGGAGCGTGTACGATAGAGGAAGTTTTTCGCCTCTAAGCGGTCTAGCATACGCGTCATGGCACCCGTATCTACTTCGATAATGCGCGCAAGCTCTGCAGGGGTATCGCCTTGGCCCAGCCCAATTGTGACTATCGGATACCATTGTGCAGCCGTTAAGTCAAATTCTTTCATCTGTTCGTCTATAAGATTGACTATATTTTCGTGCAAAATCTTAATCATATAGCCGATATTATCAATACCACGTTCTAGCATGACTGGATTTTTCTCGTAATCGTAATAGCTCATAAGGAATATAAGGAGGCGTAAATTGATGATGGGCAAGTTTAAAGAATGACTTCATTTAAAAACATTGCTTAGGCAATATCTGCCAAAGCTTTATTATAGGTGATTTTTCGTGTTTTTGTTGTATTAATCCTTATAGCTTGTATGTGTAATCACCTTGGCTTGTATGTGTAATCTTGTTGTTTTTGGTCGTAATTCAGATACACTATCGAAATACATTTAACTTGATTGCAAAAAGTTTGAATGCGTTAATCCGATGAGATGAGGTAATAATGACAAAGTCAAAAGTAATTTTAATTGAGGAACATGGTGGTCCTGAGAAGATGCAGTTGCGTGAGATTGAGGTTTCAGCACCCGCAGCGAATGAAGTGCAAATTGAGCAGAAAGCTATCGGCTTAAATTTTATTGATACCTATTTCCGTACCGGTTTATATAGTGCTCCGCTACCACATGGTCTTGGTTTCGAGGGAGCTGGTGTCGTTAGTGCAGTCGGTAGCGAAGTGACTCATTTATCGGTAGGTGATCGTGTTGCTTATGGCCAAAGTCCACTCGGAGCATATGCGCAAGTGCGTAATGTACCCGCTCATCAAGTGGTGAAATTACCTGAGGGCATCAGCTTTGAAGAGGGTGCTGCAATGATGCTAAAAGGCCTCACCGTGCAATACTTATTCCGTCAATCTTATTGTTTACAAGAAGGTGAAACGATTCTTCTACATGCGGCTGCTGGTGGGGTTGGTTTAATTGCCTGCCAGTGGGCCAAAGCCTTAGGCGTAAACTTGATTGGGACGGTTTCTAGCCCAGAGAAAGCGGCACTTGCAAAACAGATGGGTGCTTGGGAAACCATCAATTACAAAACAGAGAATGTCGTCGAGCGTGTACTAGCCTTGACCGATGGCAAGAAAGTCCCTGTGGTTTATGATGGTGTGGGTAAGGACACTTGGGAAACTTCCCTCGACTGTTTGCGCCCACGTGGTTTAATGGTGAGCTATGGTAATGCCTCAGGTGCAGTGACCGGTGTGAATTTGGGTATCTTGGCAAGTAAGGGCTCCTTATACGTTACTCGTCCTGTCTTAGCGACTCATGTGGATACTGCTGAGAAGATGCAAGCAGCGGCAACTGAATTATTTGATTTGGTCTTGGCCAATAAGATTAAGATTCAGATTGACCAACGCTACCCACTCGATAATGTTGCTCAAGCACATATTGACTTAGCATCAGGTAAGACGACTGGCTCAACAGTGCTAACTCTATAAATACGGTATTCGTGCTCTATCCATCAGCTCGTTAAGGAGTCAGCAGATTTAGTTGTTATCTGATCTGCAAGACAAAAACAATGAAAACCCTCCCAGTCTATGCTTCCGCCTTTGCCGTAAGCTAAGGTGTCTATGGGTACCATATTGGTATTAAATGAAATGCGCTTGAACTCCGCTAAGGTTTGCTCTTGAGTGAAAAACTTGCCACTTAATACTTGCTCATACCAATGACTCATTTCATGCGCTGTACTTAACATGGATTGTTCCGAATTAATCGCATGCTGGATTGTTCCTGGATAGATGTCTTTGCTCAAATCCTGTATACCGCTCCAGCCTATATCGGTACCACTTGGGGCTCCAGCTAAATAAGAAAAAAACTTACGGGTTGAGTCGGGAATCTGAGTTTGGTTTAAGCCAGCTTGCTGGATAAGTTGACGAACTTTCGTCGCTCCGACAGCATTGATAGCAATATCCGTTGCTGTATTATCACTATGCTGAATCATGGCTTCTAAGATGCTTCTACCCGTTGTGCTGCCCTGTAAGTGCTGGAAAACAAGACTACCTGGTGACCAGACATCGGGACCGATAGCGAACTGACTGTCTTCGGATAGTAAACCAGCCTCAACATCACGCAAGAACTGCGTAAGAATAAAGATCTTCACCGCACTACCGACGAATAATTGCTTATCGGCTTGGTGAGCATAATGCTGCTGGGTAGATCCATCATGGTGGAAAATATTAACCGCCGTATTAGGGGCTAATGCGGCGAAAGCTTGAATATCATCGCGAATCTTAGCGGCATCGTTAATTTTATTCGCATCACGAATTTTAGGCTGATCGATATTCTGAGCCAAAGAATTAGTGCTAAGCGTAGTGAATAGGGGAATGCCGATGGAGCTTAGGGCGATTGAGCGAAGTAGGGTTCTGCGTTGCATCGTCAACACTCCTTAAGCATAAAAATACCCCCAAAACGTCAATCTAGTATGATTAAATTCTGGGGGTCTTGCTATCAAGGATTTCCCTGTAAATACAGGGCAAGAACCTGATTAAAGAGGCATATCTGAAAAAAGAGTCATGTCCTCAAAAAGAGGTATATCCTCAAGCGTCGAACATTTATTTTTTAAAGTACGACATGATTTTTTCAACTTCATTTTTCGAACCGAGAATCACACTGACACGCTGATGTAATTCGGTTGGTTGAATGTCTAAGATACGATTTACGGTATCAACAGCAGCGCCACCAGCTTGCTCAACAATCATACCCATTGGGTTTGCTTCGTACATGAGGCGTAATTTACCTGGCTTATTCGGCTCGCGTTTATCCCATGGATAGAGGAAGACACCGCCACGCGATAGAATGCGATGCACATCAGCTACCATTGATGCAACCCAACGCATATTGAAGTCTTTCTCGCGAGGACCAGTCTTGCCGGCTAAGCAATCTTGTACATAGTTCACAATCGGTTCATCCCAGTGACGCATATTCGACATATTGATGGCGAACTCTTTGGTATCAGCAGGGATTTGGATGTTTTCTTGAGTAAGTACCCTAGAACCCAGTTCACGATCTAGGGTGAAGCTTACAACACCATCACCAACAGTGAGAACTAAGATGGTTTGTGGGCCATACACGGCATAACCAGCGGCCACTTGTTTAGCGCCAGCTTGTAAGAAGTCTTGTTCAGTTGCTTCACGACCTGTGATATCTGAAGGTGCTTTAAGAATCGAGAAAATTGTACCAATAGAGACGTTAACGTCAATATTAGAAGAACCATCTAATGGGTCGAATAGGAGTAAGTATTCGCCTTTTGGATACGGGTTAGGAATACGGTGAATCGTTTCCATCTCTTCCGAAGCGATAGCAGCTAATTGGCCGCCCCATTCATTGGCTTCTAACAGAATTTCATTAGAGATAACGTCTAGTTTCTTCTGTACTTCACCTTGGACGTTTTCACTTCCTAGGCTACCAAGCACACCACCAAGCGCGCCCTTGCCAACGTGATGACCAATGGTCTTACATGCACGAGCAATCACTTCAATGAGTAAGCGTACTTCGGAAGGAATCAGATTATTTTGGCGTTGTTGTTCAACCAAATATTGAGTGAGAGTTTTTTTCACAATAAATCCTTATTTTGTTAATCGTGGATTACATTAATTTTTACGTAATTTTATACTGTCTAAACACTAAACCGAGATCAATTGCTATTAAATTGACAAGGCTTTTTGAATAATTTCACGGCAATTTTTCGATAGTGTACTACTGCTGGCAACTTTATTAAGCGCATTTTGCATTAAGGCTTTATGTGGCTCAGCATAGCGCGCCCAATTATCTAAGGTGCGTGCTAGGCGTGCCGCAATTTCAGGGTTTAATGCATCTAATGCAAGTACCTGCTCAGCCCAAAACTCATAAGCAGCACCATCCGCTTGATGGAATCCTTGAGTATTATTCAGGCAAAATTGGAAGACTAAGGCTCGCGCACGATTCGGATTACGTAAGGTAAATGCGGGGTGCTGCATGAGCTCTTGGATATCAGCTAACGTTGTGTGAGGTGAACTTGCTTGTAAAGCAAACCATTTATCAACAACTAGAGGGTTATCAGCAAACTTCTGATAAAACTGTCCTAAGAGATGCTGCTTAAGTTTCTTATCTTCAACGAACATGAGTGCATTTAAAGCACCCATACGATCCGTCATTTGCTGGGCTTGCGAATACTGTAGTTGTGCCCAAGCGAGCGCACGTGCATTTGCAATACTTAAGAGATAGACCAGAGCCAGATTCTTTAAGCTACGATGACCGACACTAATGGCATCTGGACTATAGTCGCTAGGTTCATAATTTGCACTAAATACAGATTGTTGATGATTATCTTGGTAGGTTTGCAACCAAAGGTCACGGTGCTGTTGTGCAAGTTGTGTTCGAACAAATTCACGCGCTTGATAGAGAGCTAAGGGGTCTAGGGGACCACTTACACGTTCTTTGAGTTCTTTTTCCGAAGGCAAGCTGAGTAAGCATGTGCGATATGCCGCATCAAGCTTAGCATCTGTCAGATTGCTCTGCCACACTTGGGTGATGATAGGATCTAAAGCCAGAGCTTGTTTATCAATAATGGCTTGTGTTAAGCGTAGAATTTCTCGACTACACAGCTCTTGTACCGCTTCCCAACGAGCAAAGTGATTACTATCGTGCTGACTTAAGATGGCGAGCTCAGTGTTCGGGCGTTGATACTCAACAATCACGGGAGCAGAGAAGTCACGTAAGACGGAAAGAATCGGGGAGTCGCTTTGAATCCCTTGCAAGGTCCAGCTTGCGGTAGATTCTTTTAATTCTAAAATAACTCCATCACCTTGACTGCTTGGTGTCGCATTTTCAAGACCACGGGTGTCAATAGCTACGGCTTGTCCTTGTGCATCAACTAAGCCAATATGAAAAGGGATATGGAAGGGCTGCTTGTGAAAATCCTGAGCCGTTTTTTCAACACCGACTTTATCGCATTCTTGACGTAAGTGAACTGTGTAGCGCTGTTCCGTAGCGTCAAACTCTGTTTGTACGCGGACAATGGGTGTGCCTGCTTGTGAATACCAGCGGCGGAATGTACTCAGATCCTTACCAGGATTTTGTTGGCGATACACTGATTCCATCGCATTCACAAAATCATCGCATGTCACAGCCTGACCATCGTGGCGACGGAAGTACTCGTCCATGCCAGCACGAAAGCCAGCTTCGCCTAATAGGGTGTGTTGCATGCGAATAACTTCGGCGCCTTTTTCATAGATTGTAGCAGTATAAAAGTTAGCAATCTCCTGGTAGCTTTCAGGTCTAATAGGATGCGCCATAGGACCTGCATCTTCAGGAAATTGAGCAGCACGTAAGCGTGTGACGTCTTCAATACGTTTTACGGCACGGGCGCTTTGTGCGGCTGCTTCAGGTAAATCAAGTGCCATCATATCTGCTGAAAATTCTTGATCACGAAATACGGTTAGGCCTTCTTTCAAACTGAGCTGGAACCAATCACGGCAAGTGATGCGATTGCCGGTCCAGTTATGGAAGTATTCATGCCCAATAACGGCTTCAATATCTTGGAAGTTAGTGTCGGTAGCTGTTTCGGGATCGGCTAGAACATAAGCGGCATTAAAGATATTGAGACCCTTATTTTCCATGGCGCCCATATTAAAATCGCGCACGGCAACAATCATAAAGCGATCTAAGTCAAGCTCTAAACCAAAGCGCTGCTCATCCCAGAGCATTGAGCGCTCTAGACAATCTAAGGCCCAATGTGTCTGTTCGCCGCAACCCTTATCACTGTACACTTGTAGAAGAACCTCACGCCCACTTTGGGTACGGCTAGTTTTCTCACGAATATCGAAGTCCCCAGCGACTAAGGCAAAGAGATAGCTTGGTTTTAAAAAGGGATCGTGCCAGACTGCCTGATGACGTCCCTGGCCAAGGTCTTGACTAGAAATCAAATTGCCATTCGAGAGTAAGTAAGGATACTGCGCCTTATCTGCATCAAGCGTAACAAAATATTCGCTCATTACATCGGGGCGATCAGGGTAGAACGTGATGCGGCGGAAGCCTTCGGCCTCACATTGGGTAAAAAAGCTCTGCCCTGAAACATAGAGCCCCATTAAGGTGGTATTAGCCACAGGGGAACACGTTGAAATGATTTTTAACGCAAACTGCCCTTGTAAATTCTTTAAAATCAGTTGATTATCCGCATATGTATAATCGTTAAAAACCTCATCGTTAAGATAGATTTGCTGCAGTTGAATGTCTTCGCCATCCAAGACTAGGTCATATGCCTGATCATGCTTGGCACTGATCTTCATCGTGTTGCTTACCTGGGTCAATATGGGATCTAAGACAAAGTGTAGATTAACTTGCTCAATGCTGAATGGATAGGCTTGATAATCAAGACGGTAAGTAGTTTCAGGGCGTATAGACATTTTTTAACGTTGGCAATTAGAAAAACAGTTTATTATAGGATATCTGCAGTATATTTGAGCGCAAGAGTTTAAACTTCGAGCGCCATTGCAAGCTAGGGAATAGGCTATGACATTAGCACACTTCTTGTTAGCTGGCGTATTTAGGAGATTATTATGTCTTTTTGGAAAAAGGCGCAGCGAATTTTAATCACTTCATCGGTACTCGCTCTAGCGGCGTGTAGTACGACCAATACCTTTACGACACAAGTGAATGTGTTTCAAGATTGGCCGAGTGACGCACAAGGTAAGACCTATACCTTTGCAAAGAATGTGGAACAAAATCTTGAGCTGAAGAGTTATGCGGATATTATTTCCCAGCAGATGTGGCGCACGGGTTTATCTCTTGCCACAAATCCACAACGTGCGCATTATTTACTAGACTTCAATGTGCGCGTCGAAGAGCGTGAACACATCGTACAAGATGTTTATAATGACCCATGGATGTTCTCACCTTATTTTGGTTGGAATAATTTCGGCTGGGGCGGTGGTCCTTGGTATGGTGGTATGAGCATGATGTATAC
>CAYFVY010000092.1:0-8028 GCA_964346715.1 uncultured Pelistega sp.
TCTTTCCATCCTGATCAATCAGGTCTATTAGATAGCCCGCATTACACACGACCTGAGGTATTCGAAGGTCAAGCGGTGCCTGATGTTTTATTGTCAGGTCACCATAAGAATATTGCAACTTGGCGCCGACAGCAGTCGCTGCGTCTAAGTGCTTTACGTCGGCCTGATTTAATTGAGCGAGCACGTCAAGCGGGTCAATTAACGCAAGCGGATGAGAAATTTTTAAAAGCTTTGAAGTCTTCATCGGCTAAATAGTAGTTCTTGTGAATTACTATTTCTAGGATTGAGTTTTAGCACTTTATACCCATATTAGGTGGGTGCTATTTAGACTGATGGTAGGCCGGATTAAGGCGAGACAATCAGCTTGTATAAAAACTGTTGTTGGCTAACTAGAATAGAGTTAGCATGACGCAAAAGAAGACCCAAACAAGGTCTGAAGTCGTCACAGATTAAGTAGTAATTTTTAAAAAAGGTGCAGCAAGTCTTTTGTTTTGTGCAAAGCCGCGCTGTTGTTAGCTGTAAATGCTAAGTCATTATTTTATTTATATTTATTTTTTATTTTTAGCAAAAATTGATATAAATAAAACTTGAATTTTTCTTTGAATTCGTTCAAACTACACGTCTATGGATACTAAAGTACTTTTCGTTTGTATGGGCAATTTATGCCGCTCCCCAAGTGCAGTGGGGGTCTTGCGTCACCTCGTTAAGGAGGCTGGCCTACAGGAGAGTATTCACATTGATTCTGCGGGTACCCATGACTATCATGTGGGCGAATCCCCTGATGGTCGTGCTCAATTTGTTAGCCGCAAGAAGGGCTACGATATTAGCGACTTACGCGCCCGCCAAGTGACGCTTGACGATATCAAAGAATACGACTTAATTCTTGCGATGGATTGGGATAATCTCTCATACCTACAGCAGATGTGTCCTAAGTCTCAACATCATAAACTCATGCTACTTATGCGTTATGCCAATGACTACGAAGAAGCGACCGTACCCGATCCTTATTATGGCGGTGTAGACAGTTTCTTTAAAATGTTGGATTATCTTGAAGATGCCTGTCAGGGCGTGTTTGAGGTTATCAGTAAGCGTGTAACGCAGTATCAAGTCGCGTAAGACTACATTCACAATCGCTCAGTACTACTACCTCACACTAGATCAAGTTGCTTAAATCGTCTCTGAGTTAGGCGCTTGGTTAAGTTTTTGGCTAAGTCTTGGTTTGGCGTATTGCTTAATTATTGACTAAGAGCTTGGCTAAGCACTCGTTTTCATAAGCGTTACTCTAAGCCTTACTCTAAGCCTTACGATAAACCTTATCATAAGTTAAATCACGCGAATTTCTTGCCTTATCTCATGTTCAGCTCTATTAGATAGTTAGCATATAGTGCTAAGAACCAAGATTTGCACGTATTTCGATAGTTTTTACTTAATGGATATTGTTCTTGATAAAAAATACTCATTGCCTAGTCATTTGTTGGTAATGACATGGTAATTGTTTATAAATATACCCTATACCTTTGTAATCCACCCATGCTTTTGGGTGAACCAGGGGGGGTGGGATTGTAAAGGTTCGTAAATTTATGCGGACTCGTGTGCTTTTTTTGCAACAGGCTATTCTGCACTGATTGTCTATGAAAAATAAGTTATAATCAACAAATACCCTACTAAAACTCTCAACTTCCTTTCAAAATTATTGCATCCCTAAAAAATATCAATAATGCCCTAGTAAATTACTCGGATATTGTGTATACTTGAGTAAATTACTTGGTTATACAAGGGGTGCAAATATGAGATTAACTACCAAAGGCCGATTCGCTGTTACCGCGATGATTGATTTGGGCTTGCGTCATCACGCAGGGCCTGTGACTTTAGCTGCTATTAGCCAGCGTCAGAATATCTCCTTATCCTATTTGGAGCAACTGTTTGGTAAGTTGCGTCGTCATGAATTGGTTGAGAGTATTCGTGGCCCGGGTGGTGGTTATATCTTGGCAAAATATGCACGTGATATCACCATTGCAGACATTATTTTTGCCGTTGATGAGCCGTTGGATGCGACAGGTTGTGGTAATAAGACCCCCTGTAGTACAGGCCGAGACGGTCAAGAACATGGCCATTGCATGACTCATGACCTCTGGAGCAACTTAAACCGCAAGATGGTGGATTATTTAGACTCAGTTTCTTTGCAAGAGTTGGTTGACCAACAGCGTATGCGCCAAGTAAAACGTGCACAACAAACTGCCTCAGTACATCTTCATACGAAGAATGATGCCTTGAGCTCAGTTTTAGCTTAAACATTTGGAGTTTTACGTATTATGTCTCAGCGTCCTATTTATTTAGACTATTCAGCAACCACACCGATCGACCCTAAGGTCGCGGATAAGATGATTCCTTGGCTATACGAACAGTATGGTAATCCAGCCTCACGTAGCCATGCCTATGGTTGGGAAGCAGAAGAAGCCGTTGAGCACGCTCGTGCCCAAGTTGCTTCATTGGTAAAAGCTGACCCACGTGAAATTGTTTGGACTTCAGGTGCGACTGAATCGAATAACCTAGCCTTAAAAGGTGCAGCTAACTTTTATCACGAAAAGGGTAAACACCTGATCACCGTGAAGACAGAGCATAAAGCTGTGCTTGATACCATGCGTGAGCTTGAGCGCCAGGGTTTTGAAGTGACCTACCTTGATGTACAAGAGAATGGTCTTTTAGATCTTGAAGTGTTGAAAGCCGCGATTCGTCCTGACACCACAGTAGTTTCAGTGATGATGGTGAATAATGAAATTGGTGTTATTCAAGATATCGAAGCAATTGGCGAAATTACCCGTGAGCGCGGTATTATTTTCCACGTTGATGCAGCACAAGCCACAGGTAAGGTCGAGATTGATTTAACTAAACTGAAAGTTGATTTAATGTCATTCTCAGGCCATAAGACTTACGGTCCTAAGGGTATCGGTGCTTTGTATATCCGCCGTAAACCACGTGTCCGTATTGAAGCACAGATGCATGGTGGTGGTCATGAGCGCGGTTTCCGCTCAGGTACATTAGCACCACACCAGATCGTTGGTATGGGCGAAGCCTTTGAGTTGGCCGAGAAGAATATGCAAACTGAGAACGAGCGTATCCGTATGCTACGCGATCGCTTATTGACTGGTTTGCAAGATGTGGAAGAAGTTTACGTGAATGGTGATATGGAACACCGTATTCCACATAACCTGAATATTAGTTTTAACTATGTTGAAGGCGAATCGCTACTAATGGCCGTTAAAGAACTTGCGGTTTCAAGTGGTTCAGCCTGTACTTCAGCTAGCCTTGAGCCTTCATATGTATTACGTGCCCTAGGTCGTAACGATGAACTAGCCCATAGCTCGATTCGTTTTACGATGGGTCGTTTTACAACTGAAGAAGATGTTGATTACGCTATTCAATTGATTAAAGAACGTGTGGGTAAATTACGTGAGATGTCACCACTTTGGGAAATGGCTCAAGAAGGTATTGATCTCAATACCGTACAATGGGCAGCTCACTAAATTAGGCTCAATTTATTCACGTTCATTAATTCAAAGCATTATTTAAGGAAGTATTATCATGGCATATAGCGATAAAGTATTAGACCACTACGAGAATCCACGCAACGTTGGCGGCTTTGAAAAAGGCGACGATTCAGTGGGTACCGGTATGGTAGGCGCCCCAGCCTGTGGCGACGTAATGAAGTTGCAAATTAAAGTAGGTAAAGACGGTGTTATTGAAGACGCACGTTTTAAAACATACGGTTGCGGCTCAGCGATTGCCTCAAGCTCATTGGTGACTGAGTGGGTCAAGGGTAAGACTTTGGACCAAGCGATGGAAATTCGCAACTCACAAATTGCCGAAGAATTGGCTTTGCCCCCAGTTAAGATTCACTGTTCAATCTTGGCCGAAGATGCGATTAAAGCAGCGGTTAAAGATTACAAAGATAAACATGCGAACTCATAATTATGTCTATTTCCCTAACTGAAAAAGCAGCAAATCATATTCAGAACTACCTCAATAAACGAGGTAAGGGTATCGGTTTGCGACTTGGAGTCAGAACCACAGGTTGTTCTGGCATGGCTTATAAGCTTGAGTATGTTGACGAGGCTGATGATCACGATCAAGTGTTCGAAAGCTTTAATGTTAAAGTATTCGTCGATCCTAAGAGCTTAGCTTACATTGATGGTACACAACTTGACTATGTACGCGAAGGTCTGAACGAAGGCTTTAAATTTACTAACCCGAATGAAAAAGCGAGCTGCGGTTGCGGCGAGTCATTTACGGTTTAATGAGGCCTAGTCAAGAGAATGGCTGATACACATTTTAGCTTACTCAATCTTGAGCCTGTTTTTAATCTGAACCTGGATGCTCTTGAGCAGAATTGGCGTGCAGCCTCTGCCCAAGTGCATCCAGATCGTTTTGCAACTGCCAGTGCCGCTGAGAAGCGGATAGCCATGCAATGGGCTTCGAATATTAATCAAGCCTATCAAGTGCTGAAGAAACCTGTTAGTCGTGCCGCGTATATCTGTCAATTAGCAGGGCAGGACCTTGAGGCAGAGAGTAACACGCGCATGGATCCTGAGTTTTTAATGAAGCAGATGCAATGGCGTGAAGAGCTTGATGATGCACGTGGTAATGAGGCCGCCTTAGCTGCGTTGCGTCAAGAAGTTTTGCATGAGCAAACCAATCTTGAAAATGAGATTGGCAGCTTACTCGATGAGTCGAAAGATTACTCACAGGCCGTAGATAAAGTACGTCAACTGATGTTCCTTGTTAAAATGCAAGACGAAATGAAATAATCCTTCATAGCTTTCCGCATTGCGTCCAAGTTCTATAGCAGTGCTGAAACCTATGTCAATAAGAATGTAATTATGGCCCTTTTGCAAATTTCTGAGCCGGGTGATTCACCGGCACCCCATCAACGTAAACTCGCTGTCGGTATTGATTTAGGCACAACCCATTCCTTAGTGGCTTCCGTGCGTAGTAGCGTTCCTGAAACCCTGCCTGATGAACAAGGTAAGGTCTTAATGCCCTCGGTTGTGCGCTATTTAAAAGATGGTGAAGTAGCAATTGGTGCTGCTGCCGCACGTGTTCTGAACCGTGATCCGTATAATACCTTAAGCTCGATTAAGCGCTTAATGGGTCGTTCCTATGAAGAATCCATTGCTCTTAACTTACCTTATCGACTGAGTAAGGATGAGGGCAGTGTACGAATTAAGACTGTACAAGGCGATATTAGCCCAGTTGAAGTCTCGGCACAGATCCTCGCCAAATTGCGTCAACGCGCGGAAGATACTTTAGGCGATGATATTCTTGGTGCGGTGATTACTGTACCTGCGTATTTTGATGATGCACAGCGTCAAGCAACACGTGATGCTGCGCGTTTAGCAGGTCTCAATGTTCTGCGTCTATTGAATGAACCTACTGCCGCAGCGATTGCTTATGGCCTAGATAATGCTGCTGAAGGCATTTATGCTGTATATGACCTAGGTGGCGGTACCTTCGATATTTCTATTCTGAAGTTAAGTAAGGGTGTGTTTGAGGTTGTTTCTACGGGTGGTGATACACAATTAGGTGGTGATGACTTTGACCAATTAATCGTTAATGATGTTATGAAGCATCATGACACTACGAATTTAAGCGCCCAAGATCACCGTCTTTTATTATCAATCGCCAAAACCGTACGTGAGCGCTTGAGTACACAAACTCGTGCTTACTTCCAGGTGAGTTTGTCGGATGGTTTACATATTGATTTAAATTATCCACGTAATCACTTTGAGAACTTGGCGCGTGAATTAGTTAATCGTACCTTAGAGCGTGCTAAGCAAGCCCTAGTCGATGCTGAGCTAGATGTAGCAGAGGTCAAGGGCGTGGTGATGGTGGGCGGTGCTACTCGCATGCCAATCGTACAAAATATGGTGGGTGAGTTCTTTAATACGACGCCATTAACCAATCTCGATCCCGATCAAGTTGTCTCGCTAGGTGCTGCTTTGCAAGCCAATAAACTGGTTGGCAATCGCTTACCAGGTGAAGATTGGTTGTTGTTAGACGTCACGCCATTATCACTCGGTATTGAAACCATGGGAGGATTGGTTGAGCGCATTATTGATCGCAATAGCACCATTCCTGTAGCACGTGCTCAAGAGTTTACGACCTTCAAAGAAGGGCAAACTGCGATGAGCTTTCACGTCTTACAAGGTGAGCGTGAATTAGTTGATGCTAACCGTTCATTAGCGCGCTTTGAGTTACGTGGCATTCCACCGATGGCAGCAGGTGCTGCACGTATTCGTGTGACCTTCCAAGTTGATGCTGATGGTTTGTTAAACGTGACCGCACGTGAATTAAGTAGCGGTGTAGAGTCGAGTGTATCCGTTAAGCCAAGTTATGGTTTAAGTGATGATGCGATTACGCAAATGCTGCAAGAGGGCATGAGCCAATCTGAACATGATGCTCAGCAGCGCATGTTACGCGAAGCGCAAGTGAATGCTAAACAATTAATTGAGTCTGTTCAAGCTGCTTTAGCTGTCGATGCCGACTTATTAAGTGCAGAAGAGTTAAGTGCTGTGCAAAAAGCCTTAGTCGATACGCAAGAGGCCGCTGAAACCAGTGATACCGAACGAATTCGCGTACAAACCCATGACTTTATGCAACTGACTGATGAGTTTGCCGCACGCCGTATGGACCGTAGTATCCGCCGTGCCTTAGCAGGTAAAACTGTTGATGAATTGAAATAGGAAGAGAATTAAGATGCCTAAAATTACCGTATTACCTCATGAAGGTATAGCCCCTGAAGGTAAAGTGATTGAGAATGCACCAGTAGGTACTTCAATCTGCCGTGTATTATTGGATAATGGTATTGAGATGGAGCATGCCTGTGAGATGGTTTGTGCCTGTACCACCTGTCACGTCGTCATTAAAGAAGGCTTTAATTCTTTAGAAGATGCGACTGATGATGAAGAAGACTTACTCGATAAGGCCTGGGGTCTTAAACCTACCTCACGCTTATCTTGCCAAGCCTTAGTGGCCGATGAAGATCTCGTCATTGAAATTCCTAAGTACACCATTAACCACGCGAAAGAAGGTTAATTGTTCATAGAGTACCAGAAAGCAAAATTAAACCAGCGTTAAAGTCATGAAAAAATGGACTTTAACGCTGGTTTTTTTAATGCGCTTGATTTGCAATCAGTTAATTAACAATGAGGCAATTTCATTATCATTCGTCAGAATCGAACTTTTTGTTCGTAGAACCGTTAAAAACTAACGCTCGCGCACACGTCCTTTTTCTCGTTCGCGTCTCTCAGAACCACGATATTTGCCGCGTTCAATATTCTCACGATTAATCCGCTTATTATTTTGTTTAATAAGCGCACAGCCGACCGTATTTTGATTACAGGTATAACGCCCACCACCCACATACACGGGCTTGCTTTGCTTAGCGTAGCTTACTTGAGAAACAACAATACCCGCTAAAGCACCAGAGAAAATGACTAAGCTAAAGATGAGTTTTTTCATATAGGTATTCAATCATTAAGCATCCATTGATTATTTAGGTGAGAGTTGTTAATTCTACTGGGCTGAAGATTTTGATTTCTGGTGAATCTTGCTTAGTTGCAGATTCAGCTTTGTTGCAAATATTCAGATAGATTACGACTTTACTTAATACTTTAATTCTATCGATAATGCCTGCGAAATGTTGGAGCGGCAAGCTTGCTTAAAAGTATATTTTTGAATTCCCATCTCCCACCTTTATATCCCACACTACAAGCTTAGTGCTTTACCTAGTCTCACTGTGGATATTCTTTGTCATGCCATAAGTTCAGGTAGAATTATTTAAGCTTTATATGACAATCGTATAATTCTTTATCACTTTTTAGCACGATTCAGTGTGCTCCGCCAAGAGACAATTATTTACACAATAAATCATGGGGCAAGTGATAAATCAGTATTCACTAACGAGGAGGAACTGTTCATGAGACAGGACGAGAGTCTGACCGCTAGCCATTTACCTAGCGGCGGCGTGAA
>CAYFVY010000093.1:0-2909 GCA_964346715.1 uncultured Pelistega sp.
CAGTCGCGGTGGTATTACGACCTAAAGCGAAAGAGTCAGCGCCCGTTGCTGTCGTATTGCGACCGATTGATACGGCATCCGAACCTGTGGCAGTAGCATTACGACCGAGAGCGAAGGAGTCTGCACCCGTTGCTGTGGTGTTACGCCCGATTGATACGGCATCTGAACCTGTGGCAGTAGCATTACGACCGAGAGCGAAAGAGTCTGAACCCGTTGCGGTGGTGTTGCGACCGATTGATGTGGCATCCGAACCTGTGGCTGTTGCGTTACGACCTAGAGCAAAAGAATCGGCTCCGGTTGCTGTATTGTTAATACCGATCGCCGTGGCTCTTGTACCTAAGGCATTATTGTTGAATCCCAACGTTGTGGCTTGAGTACCAATAGAGTTGTTATTCGCACCTAATGCAATGGCTTGTGTACCTGTGGCATTGTTATTCAGACCAAATGCTGTAGATTGTGTACCCGTAGCATTGTTGTTGACACCGAATGTCAGTGCTTCTGTACCAGTGCTATTGTTGTTCAAGCCGGCAGCAGTAGACTGCGTGCCAGTAGCATTGTTGTTCAAACCTAAGGCAACAGCTTGCGTACCGGTAGCATTGTTATTCAGACCGAAAGCAGCAGATTGCGTGCCCGTGGCATTGTTATTGAATCCCAACGTCGTGGCTTGAGTACCAATAGAGTTGTTATTCACACCTAAGGCAACAGCTTGCGTACCCGTGGCATTGTTATTGAATCCCAACGTTGTGGCTTGAGTACCAATGGAATTGTTATTCACACCTAAGGCAAGCGCTTCTGTACCAGTTGCGTTATTGTTAAATCCGATTGCTGTGGCTTTAGTACCGATAGCGTTATTGTCAAAACCAATCGTAGTGGCTCTCGTACCTATAGCATTATTATCAACACCGATCGCCAAGGCTTTGGTGCCGATAACGTTGTTTTGAGCATAGGCTGCTGTTGAGTTTAAGCCCAAACCCAAAATAAGCAATAAGCTTGCGGATAGTGCCTGTAAGCGCTTTAATGTGAAGATTGATTTTTGGCTTGGTGCTGTAGTTAGTTGGCGAGAAGATCCGCTTTTTTTACCGCTCGCTGATGTTAATTCAGAAGCTGCTACCCACGCCCCAAGTGATTCATTGTAGATACTTCGATAGACCTTATTCATAATCCGTCCCCAAACGTTTTTGATTAAATAAAAGTGGCTCGAGTTACATTTCAAATAGGCATTGAAATATCCTTAAGCACAATAAAATTACAATTATTGACAAAAGTTAACAAAGATTTGGAATTTTGAATATCACTAGAACTAGTGATATTTAGTGAGGGCGTAAAATGGGGAATAATGAGGAAAATGCTTTTTATATAGATAAATAGCTATATAAATTGTTATTTATTCCAGCTCAAAAAATATTGTAACAATGTTGTGTTTTCGTAACAATCAAATTGAAATATTTTAAGCTTAGTTGTTTTTTTGTATAAAAAAAGCCAAGTAGTGAGTTTCAAATTGATTACACTACTTGGCATAGAAGGTGATACTAACTAATTAAACCGAAAAATTCTTAAATAAAATCATGAGTTTATTGATCTTATCTTGAAGAACTGCTTAATTTTCTATAAGCAACTTCCGGTATTTGGCTTTCTGTAATAGATAGTTATTTCTTCAATTTAGCAAAAGCGGCAGCCATAGCGCCCATACCTTGATTCGCTGTACTATCTTGTCTGTTAGCACCAGCGCGATTATCTCGATTGCCTCGACTATCGCGACCCTCTCGGCGAGCACCACTCGCATTACTAGAACCATCGCCACGCTTAAGCGGTACGCTATCATCGTTCAGGCGCATAGTTAAGCCAATGCGCTTACGTGGTGCATCAACTTCCTGGACTTTTACCTGAACGGTTTGCCCAACACGCACCACGTCACGTGGGTCCTTAACAAAAGTTTCGGACAAGGCAGAGATATGCACGAGACCATCTTGATGCACACCAATATCGACAAAAGCACCAAAATTAGCCACGTTAGTCACTACTCCTTCAAGGATCATGCCTACGGCTAAGTCATTAATGCTTTCAATCCCTTCTTTAAAGGTGGCCGTTTTAAATTCAGGGCGAGGGTCACGGCCTGGTTTTTCAAGCTCACTAAAAATATCACGTACAGTTGGTACGCCAAATTTCTCATCGGTAAATTCACTGGGCGAGAGGCCTTTGAGGGCTTCGCGTTGTCCCATGACGGCTTTAACATCTTGTTGAATTTTGGCTAAGATACGCTCAACAACAGGATAGGCTTCAGGGTGAACGGCTGAGGCATCAAGTGGATTATCACCATTATTAATACGCAAGAAACCAGCCGCTTGTTCAAAAGCCTTAGCGCCAAAACGCGGCACATCCATTAATTTACGACGTGTGCTAAAGGCACCGTTGCTGTCGCGCCACTCAACAATATTTTTGGCCAAGCTGGTATTTAAACCAGAGACACGGCTGAGTAGGGCAGCAGAAGCAGTATTCACATCCACACCTACTGCGTTCACACAATCCTCAATCACCGCATCTAATGAACGAGCTAAGTCACGTTGATTAACATCATGTTGATATTGACCTACACCAATGGCTTTAGGTTCAATCTTCACGAGTTCAGCCAGTGGATCTTGTAGGCGACGAGCAATTGATACCGCACCACGCAGACTAACATCAAGGTCTGGGAATTCTTTGGCAGCCAGTTCAGAAGCCGAATAGACCGAAGCGCCTGCTTCAGAAATAACGATTTTCTTAATGCCAGAATTCGGGATAGCTTTTAATAATTCAGCGACGAGTTTTTCCGTCTCACGGGAGGCCGTACCATTACCAATCGCAATTAGTTCAATTTTATGTTTGGCGACTAATGCCATTAAGGTGTGTAGCGATCCTTGCACATCACGGCG
>CAYFVY010000093.1:2919-5822 GCA_964346715.1 uncultured Pelistega sp.
AGGATATATGGTGGCAGTATCGAGTAGTTTGCCCGTATGGTCAACCGCTGCGACTTTTACACCAGTACGAATACCAGGGTCTAAGCCCAGTACAGATTTAGGACCCGCAGGAGCGGCGAGTAATAAGTCTTTTAAGTTTGCAGCAAATACGGCAATCGCATCTTCCTCGGCCTTTTCACGTAATTGCGTCATAAACTCAGTCTCAAAAGCCGTTAGCAATTTCACACGCCAGGTCCAACGAGACAGTTCTGCTAACCACTTACTACGTGGCGTGGCGTCAAGACTATAATCGCTATCCAAGTCTAAGAAATTACTAATACGCTCAACACAAGGGTGAGGCACGAGTGCATCTTGCTCGGCATCCAGTCCAATACGTAGGTCAAGCACGCCTTGGGTGCGGCCACGTAAAAGCGCAAGAATACGGTGTGAGGGAAGGGTGCTTACGCGCTCACTAAATTCAAACCAATCACGGAAATTATCCCCTTCGGCCTCTTTGCCTTCAATCACTTTCGAGTGGAGATAGGCGTTCTTCGAGAGATACTCACGCATATCAGCGATTAACTCTGCATCCTCAGCAAAACGCTCAGCTAAGATATCACGAGCACCATCAAGTGCCGCTTTCGCATCTTCAATTTTTAGTTCAGGATTCAAATAATCAGCAGCTAAGACAAAGGGTTCACAATTTGGATCGTCGAGAATAGCATCGGCGAGTGGTTCTAAGCCAGCTTCTTTGGCGATTTGTGCGCGTGTGCGGCGTTTCGGTTTATAAGGAGCATATAAGTCTTCTAAGCGTTGCTTGGAGTCAGCGGCTAATAACTGCGCTTGCAACTCTGGGCTCATCTTATCTTGCTCAATAATCGAGTTAATAATCGCTAAGCGACGCGCTTCTAACTCACGTAAGTAGACAAGACGCACTTCAAGATTACGTAAAACCGTATCATCTAAGCCACCCGTTACTTCTTTACGATAACGTGCGATAAAAGGCACCGTTGCGCCTTCATCTAATAAGTCAACAGTTGCAGCTACTTGAGCGGCACGGACATTCAGTTCTTGGGCTAATTGTTCAACAATACGTTGTTCGTCAATGGTGTCATTTCCTTGCTTAACTACTTCAGTACTCATTACAAATCGCTTAATAAAAAAAAGACAATCTAGCATTTTGCCACAATGCTCTCGTTTTATGTCGCTCTGCTTGATGATAGCGATGAAACCAAAAGTTAATTTCTGTTAGACCAGGCCTAAGCGATGGCTTTCACATCAGTCTGTGCGTATTTCCCCTCAGAAAAACGAACAAAGTTTATCCTCAAAACCATCTTTCTGCTAAATTGGTCATACCAAATATTATAAGTAAAAACCACTATTGGCTATATAACTCTTAATGACTACAATCAATTTCCTAAATTGGTATGATTTAAAATTCAAATGGTCAGACCAATATTTAAAAACAAGAAGATATTGTGAGACTCTGTCAGAGAAGAGACGCCTGCTCAGAGGAGATATCTATTTTGAATAAACCGCCCGCAATAATGATTAATAAGGAAATTAATAATGCAATGGCAACAACTCTATGATCCACTCGGCAATATATGGCTGTCCAGCTTGGTCGCCTTAATTCCGATTATTTTCTTTTTCTTAGCTTTAACTGTACTGCGCTTAACAGGGATAGTAGCGGGTACGATTACAGTGATTTTGGCGATCTTAGTCGCTATTTTTGCCTACCAGATGCCAGTTGGTATGGCGCTTTCATCGGGTGTATATGGCTTTGTTTATGGACTATGGCCAATCGCTTGGATTATTATTGGCGCCGTTTTCCTCTACAAAATTTCGGTGAAAACTGGCCAGTTTGATATTATCCGCTCAAGCATCTTGTCCTTAACCGCGGATCAACGCATGCAGATGCTCTTGGTGGGTTTTGCTTTCGGCACATTCCTTGAAGGGGCAGCAGGTTTCGGCGCGCCAGTGGCGATTACTGCAGCCTTATTAGTCGGTTTGGGTTTTAAACCCTTGTATGCGGCAGGTCTATGCTTAATTGCGAATACTGCACCGGTGGCTTTTGGTGCGATGGGTATACCGATTATTGTGGCGGGTCAAGTTTCTAATCTTGAAGCATTGGAGATTAGTCAGATGGTAGGTCGTCAATTGCCTTTTGTCGTGCCTATCGTCTTGGTCTGGTTGATGGCCTTAATGGACGGTTGGCGCGGTGTGAAAGAAATGTGGCCAGCCATCTTGGTGGGTAGTCTCTCATTCAGTATTGCACAATTTTTAACCTCAAACTATATTGGCCCTGAGTTGCCTGATATTACGGCAGCGATTGCTACCCTAGCCAGTCTAACTATTTTGTGTAAATTCTGGCAGCCTAAGCATATCTTCCGCTTTGATGAGGAAAAAGGTAATGCTGCTGGTGCTAAGGTCTCTGCTGCTAAATCCTCTGCTGCTAAGGCACCTCTCTCTAAAGTCTCTGATGCTAATGAACCAATTGCTAATCAGTCTACTAGCAATACAGCTTTGTCAGCCGAATCTGCCCCAAGCTTTAGTCGCGCTCAAATTATTAAAGCATGGATGCCATTTGCCATCTTAACGGCTGTTGTTACTGTGTGGAGTGTGGCCCCCTTTAAGCGCTTATTTGCCAAGGGCGGTCCACTTGAGCACTTGGTCTTTTCTTTTGAAGTACCAGGTCTACATCACTTAGTGCAAAAAATGCCACCCGTTGTGAGTGAGGCTCTTAACTATGCTGCAGTCTATCGCTTCGATTGGTTATCTGCGACAGGTACAGCCATCTTTATTGCGGCGGTAATCACCATTGTGTATTTAAAAATGCGTCCAATGGAAGCGGTGAAAACGTTTGGTGAAACCATAAATGAATTGAAAATTCCTATCGCCTCAATCGGTATGGTTTTAGCCTT
>CAYFVY010000093.1:5922-8006 GCA_964346715.1 uncultured Pelistega sp.
GTAAAGCATAGCCTTATTTTTGCCACGATTATTGGTATTATGGTCACTGTCCAAGCGTACTTGTTACCATGGATGATTCCTTAATGCCCTTAATTTAATCGTGTTGGAGTAGGTATGACGGTTATTGACCAAACCATTCAAAAGCTCGCTGAAATGTTAGAGTCCTTGGATTTACAAGTTGGTGATCGTCTACCCGCAGAACGAAAATTGTGCGAGATGCTAAGCGTGTCTAGAGCCAGTTTACGTGAAGCCTTAAGTCAATTAAATGCGCAAGGTATGCTGAGCAAGCGTCAGGGATCTGGTTCTTATTTGAATGCACACCCATCGCTTTGGTCGATCACACCGAACCTGAATGTGTTGGGTAGTCTGATGAGTGAAGATCCTGATTATCGTTATGATGTGCAAGAGGCCAGAGCGGTACTGGAAAGTGGTACAGCATGGTATGCGGCTAAGCGTGCTACCGATGACGATCTGCTGAAAATTCGCCAAGCCTATGAATTGCTATTGCATTATCAAGAGCAAGGTCAAGACGATTTATCAGCCGATGCTGATGCGGCTTTTCATTTGGCGATTGCAGAGGCAAGTCACAACGTTGTGCTGATTCAAATGATGCGTAATGTGTTTACCTTGCTGCGTCATAACGTGGTCTTAGCACGGCGCAAACTGTATACCGAGCAGAAGCGTTTTAATCAATTAAGTTTACAACATGCTGAAGTCTTGGCAGCGATTGAGCGTCGAGACCCTGAGGCGGCAAGTGCAGCAGTGCGTCAGCATCTTGATTATGTGATTCAAGAAGTTAAAGAAATCGAGGAAGCTGAGGCACGGCACAAGCGCATGAGCCGCTTAACAAGTTAAGCAGAAAGTAGTAGTCAATTAAGTATTTAAGGAATATATGATGATTATTTCATCTTCTAAAGATTACCGTGAAGCGGCGCGTCGTCGCTTACCTCCTTTTTTATTCCACTACATTGATGGTGGTGCATATGATGAAGCGACATTAGGACGCAATGTGAGTGATCTAGCAGAGATTGCTTTACGCCAGCGGGTTCTTAATAATATGTCGGAGTTAAGTTTAGAGACTGAGTTGTTTGGTGAAAAACTTGCAATGCCATTAGCCTTAGCGCCAGTTGGTTTAACTGGAATGTATGCACAACGAGGTGAAGTGCAAGCGGCTAAAGCGGCTGCGAATAAGGGGATTCCTTTTACCTTATCAACCGTTTCTGTCTGTCCTATTGAAGAAGTTGCCCCCGCGATTCAGCGTCCCATGTGGTTCCAGCTGTATGTCTTGCGTGATCGTGGCTTTATGAAGAATGCCTTAGAGCGTGCTAAAGCGGCTGGTTGTACAACGCTAGTCTTTACCGTTGATATGCCGGTTCCTGGTGCTCGCTACCGTGATGCACATTCAGGCATGAGTGGGCCGAACGCCGCAATGCGTCGCTACGCTCAGGCGGTGTTGCATCCTCATTGGGCTTGGCATGTAGGGGTTCAAGGCAAGCCACATGACTTGGGGAATATTTCAAAGTACTTGGGTAAGCCTACAGGTTTAGAAGATTATATCGGTTGGTTAGGGAATAACTTTGATCCCTCAATTTCCTGGAAAGATCTCGAATGGATTCGTGAGTTCTGGGAGGGACCCATGGTGATCAAAGGCATCCTCGATCCACAAGATGCCAAGGATGCGGTGAGTTTTGGTGCTGATGGTATTGTGGTTTCCAATCACGGTGGTCGTCAATTAGACGGAGTCTTATCGAGTGCGCGTGCGATGCCAGAAATTGCTAATGCGGTTAAGGGACAACTGAAGATTCTGGTCGATTCAGGTATACGTAGTGGTCTAGACATTGTACGTATGATTGCCTTAGGTGCAGATGCCTGCTTAATTGGTCGTGCTTTTGCCTATGCTTTAGGTGCAGCAGGTCAGGCTGGTGTCGAAAACTTACTCGATCTTATGCGTAAGGAAATGCAGGTAGCTATGACCTTAACAGGGGCGAAATCCATCGCAGATATTACAGAAGATTGCCTCGTCCGTAGTTTGAAATATTAAGGCATACTCTTTCGATAAATTATCTGTGTTTTTATCCAGTATA
>CAYFVY010000094.1:0-4015 GCA_964346715.1 uncultured Pelistega sp.
AAAAACATTAATTCCTGCGATTGAAGGTGATTACTGTTCTGTATGTGGGGAGGGTATTCATTCAATGGAAACAACTGGAAAGTTAATGCAAGCTATCAGTGAGTTTCAAAAGCAGCTTAGTTCATAGGAGTAAATGCTTACATTGTATTTATTTTTAAACTTGATTTATCTTTAGTAATCTCATTTATATTAAGGCTTGTTTACAGATGTTTAATTTATTCAAGAAACCTTACGAAAAAGAAACATTGGATGCTTGGGCAAAAATATCAGATGATATTGGTAAAGTCGCAATCCTAGCAATTCCAGTCATGCTATTTGGCCAAAATCTTGTTATAATTAAATTCACAAATTCGGTTTTATTGCTAACTGGCGCTTATGGTGCTTTTATTGTTGGCAGGACAATCCGTAAACACAAGCTCAATACTGAGGAGGACGCACAATGAATGTTACCTTTGGATTAGCAATTTTTGCTGCTGTTATGGTTGCTTGGGCTGTTATTATGAATTACACACTCAAAGAGAAACAAAAGTAGCTCAGTCGATACAGAAGAAATCTCAATTTATTATGCCGCTTAATTATTTTAAGCGGCTTTTTTATCTGTGTTGAAATAGCCAAACTATTCCTAGATGCAACATTAAAAGATTAAAGATTCTTTTCTATTCATCTCAAAATAATGTGAATAGAGCAAAAAATAAGTGAAGAGAGGTGAGATAAAATAAAATCTCTCTGGCTGAAAACTGTGGTTTTTCAGGCACTTAGTGAAGAATTTGGGGGGGATTTGAAATGAGGTGAAAACTTGGATGGTAGGCGATACTGGAATCGAACCAGCGACCTCTACGATGTCAACGTAGCGCTCTAACCAGCTGAGCTAACCGCCTCCAATGAGATAAGCTATAAATTATATAGATATAATTTCTTACTGTCAAGTATTACTGATTCTGTTTTAGCTATAAATCTGTAGTAATAGGGAGTGAAAAGCATATAGAAAGTCGATTCGTATCCGTCAATTCAAAATCTTCCTTAATGTCTATTCACTCGTATGGGTATAGCGAATAACAAGCATTCGTTTCGCTAGAATGAGTAAATGTTTTGTGAATACAAATTTACGTGATTTTTTAGAAGCGTAGGTTTACTATATGACAAACACAATACGGAGGGGGTGTTATGGATGGTAAAAGTTTATTTCAAGGGGTGATCCAGGCGCCGATGGCCGGAGTACAAAATAGTACGATGGCTATTGAGGTTTGTCGTGCAGGTGGTATGGGTTCTATACCCGCAGCGATGCTTTCGGTCGAAGCCTTGGCTAAAGAGATTGAAGCTGTTCAAGCAGCCACCTCGGCGCCATTTAATGTGAACTTCTTTGCGCATAGTATGCTTGCTTCTGATCCGTCCCGACAGCGCATATGGCAAGAGCTTTTGCATAAGTATTTTCAGAAATATGAGATAGATCCACAACAACTTCCCGCTGCAGTACAGCGATTGCCTTTTGCACAAGCGCAGTTGGAGCTTTTGCAACAGTATCGTCCTGCCGTCGTGAGTTTTCACTTTGGACTGCCTGAGGAGCACCTTTTGCAAGCCGTTAAGGATACAGGCGCAAAGGTAATTTCATCAGCAACTACCGTGGCCGAGGCTCGTTATTTGGCCGAGCGTGGTGTGGATGCTGTGATTGCACAAGGGAGTGAGGCAGGTGGGCATCGAGGTGTATTCCTGAATGTTAAACCTGGACAGGAAGAAAATCTTGCGAATATCGCTGAGCAAATCGGCACATTTGCGCTTCTACCGCAAGTCGTTGAGGCTGTACAGGCTTATGATATTCCGGTGATTGCCAGCGGTGGCTTAGCGGGTGGTGCAAGTTTTAAAGCAGCGAAAAATTTAGGAGCAAGTGCAGTACAATTGGGGACAACGTATTTATTGTCACCTGAAAGCTTAATTGGTCCACTTCACCGTGAAGGGTTGCGTGTTGCTAAGGCAGATCCGAGTCAGCATGTCACAGCACTCACCAATGTCTTTACAGGCAAACCTGCGCGTAGTTTAACGACGGACTTAATGCGTGATCTCAATTATATTCATCGACAAGTGAATGAGTTTCCACATGCTAGTCAGGAAATTTCAGCTTTAAGGGCTGCTGCAGAGAAGCAAGGTGTAGGTAGTTTTACGCCTATGTGGAGTGGCCAGAACTTAGGGGCTTGTGAGGAATTACCTGCATACGAGATTACTCGCAAGCTCGTGGAGCAGTGGGAAGCGTGCTAGCTATTAAGGTGCCGTAATGCTTGGTTTTACCATAAGGTACGGCATTTTATTTACGTTCTATTGATTGTTTATTCATTTATCATGACAGAGGAAATTCATGCAAACATGGCATGAGGCGATTGGAGCACAACGCCAAGAGACGTATTTTCAGGACTTACTCAGTCGAGTGCAAAAGCAGAGAGAACAAGGTGTAATAGTTTACCCACCGCAAGAAGAAGTGTTTAACGCATTTAAGTTGACGTCTTTTGCTCAGGTTAAAGTGGTTATATTAGGTCAGGATCCTTACCATGGTCCCGAACAAGCTCATGGCTTGGCTTTTTCTGTTAAACCTCATGTGGCAATTCCACCGTCTTTACGCAATATGTATAAGGAATTGGCTGATGATATTCCAGGTTTTGCCATTCCCCAACATGGTGATTTACGACATTGGGCAGAGCAGGGCGTGCTTTTATTAAATACGGTCTTAACTGTGCAAGCAGGGCAGGCACATTCACATGCAAGCTGGGGATGGGAAGCGTTCACCGATGCGGTTGTAGCACAGTTGAATGAGCATCGTGAGCATCTAGTCTTCTTACTTTGGGGAAGCCATGCTCAGAAAAAAGGGCGTATGATTGATAGAGATAGACACTTGGTCTTGAGTAGTGCGCATCCTTCGCCTTTGTCAGCACATCGTGGCTTCTTAGGGAATCGTCATTTTTCTCAGACGAACGCATATTTACAAGCACATGGATTAGAGCCTATTGATTGGCAAGTGTGAGTGAATTAATCGTATTGTGAAAGTTGCTTAAGTCTAGTTCAGCAAACACGTAAACACTAAAAAAGGCGTAAACAGAAATTTTGTTTACGCCTTTTAATTGCTTAGTCGCTTATTGTTTATTGCGAATGCTTACTTCGCATTAAACTCGATACGACGGTTTTGTGCACGGCCTTCTTCAGTTCCATTGTCGGCACGAGGATTTTCTTGACCATGACCGACTGCTGTTAGCTGCTCGGCAGCAACGCCTTTTGCAATTAAGTAATCACGTACTGCATTCGCACGAGCTTCAGAAAGTTGTTGATTGCTTTGTGCATCACCAACATTATCGGTATAGCCTGCAATTTCACCGTTTTTCTTACTTTCCACTAAATACTCTGCAAAAGCGTTCAGCATAATGTTGTAACGCGGTTTAATGGTCGAGGCGCCAGTGTCAAATTGGATGTTTAAGTCTAAATTTGCTAAGGACATATCGGCCAAAATAGCAGCATCTACTTCTGGCTCAGCAGCTTTTTGGCTAAGTGTTGTACCTGCATTCGAATCACTCTCTGCTAGTGCCTTGGCTGGTGCTGCTTCCGCTAATTTAGCCTCTGCTTCGGTTTTCGCTTCTTCAGCAGCCTTAGTTTCTTCTGCTAATTTAGCTTCTGCTTCGGCTTTCGCTTCTTCAGCAGCCTCGGCTTCTTCTGCTAGTTTAGCTTCAGCGGCAGCTTTTGCTTCTTCAGCAGCCTTGGCTTCTTCTGCTAGTTTAGCTTCAGCAGCGGCTTTCGCTTCCTCGGCAGCCTTAGCTTCTTCCGCTAATTTCGCTTCCTCAGCAGCTTTCGCTTCAGCGGCTAGTTTAGCTTCCTCAGCAGCTTTAGCTTCCTCAGCAGCTTTCGCTTCAGCCGCTAGTTTGGCTTCCTCGGCAGCTTTTGCTTCTGCAGCTAATTTGGCTTCCTCAGCGGCTTTTGCTTCAGCGGCTAGTTTAGCTTCCTCGGCAGCTTTTGCTTCAGCGGCTAGTTTAGCTTCCTCGGC
>CAYFVY010000094.1:4115-7607 GCA_964346715.1 uncultured Pelistega sp.
GCTAGTTTAGCTTCCTCGGCAGCTTTTGCTTCTGCAGCTAATTTGGCTTCCTCGGCAGCTTTTGCTTCAGCGGTTGCAGATGTTGTAGCTACAGGTGTAGCAGCTGGCTCAGTTTTTGGCTCTTCTTTCGTGCAGCTTTTCATGGTTAGTAAACCAGCGAGTAGGGCGGCAACTGGAATCAGCCATTTCCATAGCGATGAACTCTTTTCAGGTTCCGCCGCTGGGCTTGGTGTTTGGGTCTCTGCAAGTACTTTGATCTTATTATTCAATTGTTCTGAACTTTCACTATCCTCAGCTACTGAAGTGCCAGCAATAAATAGGGCAGGTGCGCTTTCTAAAGCGACGAATAAATCATCAAATGTTCCCTTAATGCCTAAGGCATCAAGAGCACCCTGATCAATAAACGGTGCAATATTCTTTGACTGATCACCAATGTATCCCGTCATGCGAGTTAAGTTCAGGCCGTTATTATTAATTTTATCTTTGAAGAAGGAAAAAATTAAAGGCACGATTAGGCCTAATGTTGTGCGTACATCATCGGTCGTCGTATTCGTTGTAGTGGCGAGATAGTTCTCTGTACCTTGTGTCTTGGAGACAAAGAGAGAAGGAATTACTTGTTTTCCTTGCTCAACGAGTTGTTGAACTTGCGCCACGGTGGTGGTGCTTTGCTCATTGAGAATCGTTGTTGGATCGATATTGAAAGAGGTGTTTTTCAGCAAGCCAAATAAAGTACTCGCGCTATCTCTTCTCAAAGACTTGCGAGCCATACGTGCGAAGGTAATACTTAACGCTTTATCAAATAATTGAGCGACGCCTTCTTGTGGGACTCCTAAGCTCTTAGTGAGTTGTTTAAGTATCGTATCTCTTACAGGGCTTTGAAATAATTGTTCTAAATCGAAACGCATAAAAATCCTCACTAAGGTTATATTCAAATGGTGTGTGAAATGTCAGTCTATATATTTAATGTAATGGGGTACTGTAATTTCTTCAAAGAATAGTAGCATTATTACGTACTATTGGGTGAAGTTTAGCGCGGGAAAGAGTCATGATGATGTCTTTCAAGATCTCGTCTTAAGAAGTGCATAAACATCCGAAGCAGAGGTGTTTTGCTAGTTCGCTATTAGTACTAATCTTACTTGTTAAAAGATGATTTATCCCTTATTGTAAATTGGCCTTATCGCACTTCTTATGTTCTTGGTGCTCAGATAACGTAGTTTATGATAATTAATTCTAGTTTAAAGTAATTATTAAGATACTTATAACTAGTATTTTATGAGGATAGTACTTATGTTAAAACGTAAATTTTATAAGAAAGCCTTGACTGCTATGTTGGCATCTACATTAGGTTTTGCTTTATCTATGCCATTTGCTCATGCCGCAACGCCCAAAGACACCTTAGTCATATCTAAAGCCTCTGACCCGCAAACTCTAGACCCTGCGATCACGATGGATAATAATGACTGGAGCGTAAGCTATCCAAGTTATCAACATTTAGTAAAATATACAAAAGGCACAACTGAAGTCGCAGGAGAACTCGCCGAAAGCTGGACAACCTCTGAGGACAACTTAGTGTGGACCTTCAAACTTCATGGTGGCAACAAGTTTGCCGATGGTACTGAGGTGAATGCTGAGGCTGTGAAGTATACATTTGACCGCTTAATGCGTATGAAGCAAGGTCCATCAGAGCCTTTCCCAGCAGGAATGCAAGTGACTGTTAAGGGACCGCTTGAAGTTGAGTTTAAACTGGATACGCCATTTGCTCCTTTCCTTAATATTCTAGCGAATAATGGTGCCGGTATTATTAACCCAAAAGTTGAACAAGCAGAAGGGGGAGCAGATCAGTTTTTAGCGGGGAACACAGCAGGTTCGGGTGCTTATCAGCTGACTAAGTGGGACAAAGGGCAACAGATTTTGCTCGAGCGTAATCCTCATTTCGCCGGTGAAAAGCCGAGCTTGGATAAGGTCGTCTTTAAAATCGTTCCTGATGCCTCAGCACAGCGTTTACAGTTACAAAATGGCGATCTCGATATTGTGTCTAAGCTACCTGTAGACCAAATTACGGCTTTACAGTCTAAACCAGGGGTAGTGTTTGATAAGGTACCGTCGCTCTTAGTGACCTATCTGTATATGAATAATAAGAAAGGGCCATTAAGTAATGTTGATGCTCGCAAGGGTGTTTCTGACGCGATTGATTACCAAGGAATTCTTGAGGGTGTAATTAATAATCAAGGTAAGCTTCTAAAAGGCCCAATCCCAGATGGTATGTGGGCTTATGATGCGTCTAACCCTGATTTCAAACAAAATCCTGATGGAGCTAAAGAGAGTTTTGCCAAAGCAAATATCGGCAAGCAATCACTGACTATGTTGTACTCAAATCGTGACCCTAACTGGGAGCCGATTGCCTTAACTGTTCAAGCTAACTTGGCGACGTATGGTATCGATGTGAAGTTGGAAAAACTTGCTAATGCGACTATGCGTGATCGTCTCGGTACGGGCGACTTTGATTTGGCGATTGGTAACTGGAGTCCTGACTTTGCTGACCCATTCATGTTTATGAACTATTGGTTTGATTCTAGCAAGGCAGGCTTACCAGGCAACCGTTCTTTCTATGAAAAAGCTGAAGTCGACCAACTCGTACGTAAAGCGGCAGAAATTAGTGACCCAGCAGAGCGCACTAAGCTTTATCAAGAAGCTCAAAAGTTAGTCCTACAAGACTATGCCTATGTGTACTTATTCCAAAAAAGTGAGCAAATTGGCTTACGTGATAATGTTAAGGGATATGCCTATAATCCTATGTTGGATGACGTATATAACGTAACGGACATCACAAAAGAGTAAGTTAGCGCTTAGAGTTTATTGATTTATTATTTTGAGGAAGTCGGACGTTTAACGGGTTTATTTATGCTTGTATATGAGTACACCTGAACGTCTGGTCCTCGACTACTTTATGTCCTTTTTTCAGATTATTCGCAAGCGACTCCTTGGTATTGTTTTTGTGGTTTTAGGTGTTTCGATTATTACCTTTATCGTTTCACACCTGATTCCCGGTGACCCAGCACGCTTAATTGCTGGCGATAGAGCCAGTGATGAGATCGTCATGTCGATCCGTGAGAAGCTTGGTTTAAATTTGCCACTTTATGAGCAGTACTGGATTTATTTAAAAGGCTTAGTACAAGGTGATTTAGGGACTTCTATTAGAACAGGTCGTCCGGTCCTGCAAGATTTATTGGCTTTTTTTCCTGCTACTTTAGAACTGGCTTTAGTGTCCTTATTTATGGCCGTGCTAATTGGCGTGCCCTTAGGCGTACTCTCTGCGGTATATAAGAACCAGTGGATAGATCAGATCGCGCGTACGCTATCAGTCATTGGAATCTCTATGCCAGCCTTCTGGTTAGGTTTAGGCTTGATTATTGTTTTTTATGGTCATCTCTCTTGGTTGCCAGGAGGAGGGCGTCTCGCACAAGGCCTTACACCACCTCCAAGCTTTACGGG
>CAYFVY010000094.1:7617-7857 GCA_964346715.1 uncultured Pelistega sp.
TTTTTGGAGTGCGCTTAAACATATTATTTTGCCGTCTTTGACTTTGAGTTTTGTGCATCTTGGTGTGGTTGCACGACAAATTCGTTCCTCTATGTTAGAGCAATTAAGTGAAGATTATGTTCGTACTGCGAAGGCTTATGGTTTAAGCAAGTGGCATGTGATCATTCGCCATGCTTTGCCGAATGCGTTAATTCCTTCGGTGACGGTTTTGGGTTTGGCCATGGGAGATCTCTTGTATGG
>CAYFVY010000095.1:0-7512 GCA_964346715.1 uncultured Pelistega sp.
GGTGGAATCCAAGCCGTCACAAAGAAGTGCTGAATAAAGCTCACCCAACCATCAGGTGCTTGCTTAACAAAATCAGCAGTATTCTTATCGATTTCTTCGAAATCAATTTTCTGGAAACGCTCAGCATCAGAGTATACGGCCCAACCGTAGTACGTTGGATAGAACGATGAACCTCCTGCTGGCTCATGGTTATCACGTGTAATCTGTAGGTACTGTGAAGGGTATTGCGCTTCGCTACTGATGTTAGTCACCTGATCATTCACGAGAATCTGGTATGAGCCCTTAGTGAAGGTATAGGTACGTATCACTTGCAAACCATCAGCTTGCGCACTGAATACAACATTCAAACTATCGCCAGACAGCGTTGTTTCGCTAGAGGTCATGGTGAATGGTGTATTCTGATTTGGGTAGTTCTTGTTCAGATTCGCCGGACCCACTAAACCGCTTTGTACGGTGTATTGAATAGCGTCATTGTCTAGTAATACAGTAGGGCTAGAGCGGTCTTCTGCAATTGGATGCTGTAAGAGTTCAGCACGAACAATTTGCGCACCAAGCGTGTCAAAGGTTAATTTATAGACATCAGTATTGATCGTGATCTTCTCTGATGTTGATTGACTTACTGCACCAGGAGTACCTGGAGCGGCGGCTTGTTCAGCAGCTATGCTAGGCGCACCAGAGGCAGGAGTAGAAGCAGCTGATGCAGCCGCAGTAGTACCGGTTTGTGCTGGAGCTGGTGGCGCATTATATACTTGCCAATTGCTCCAAATCATAAATACGGAAAAGATAAAAATCATCCAAAGGATGGTGCGTCTAATATCCATTTAAGCTATTCTTTTTTAGCGGTTAGTAAAACCAATAAGTTTACCTTAGAAATGCCTATGACACCTAGTATTTGAGAGATAACTCCCTAAAAATATTGGTGTTTTTGAGCAAATATATTTCTTACTTCGATTTTGGTGGTACGGGGTCATGCCCACCCTTACACCATGGGTTACAACGACAAATTCGGCGCGTGCCTAAATATAATCCCTTGGCTGAACCATGCTCTTCAATTGCTTGAATCATATACATGGAGCAGGTGGGGGTGAAGCGACACGAATTGCCTAGCCAAGGACTAAGAAAATAACGATAAAAGCGTATTGGGGCAATCAGGATTTTTTTAAGCATGTCTTATCGCACCTCTAACGAATGCGATCGAATAGCGCATCCAGATCTTGACGTACCTGCTTACGCAGTTGCGTCAGAGAGCAGGTGGGGGCAGGTGCATGTAAGCGAATAATATAATCGCGAGCGGGTAAGCTTAGACGACGTTGACGAAAAGCCTCACGTGCCACGCGCTTAATCGTATTGCGTGTTACTGCACGGGCAGCAAATCGCTTCGCAATTACGAGGCCCAGACGAGCGCACGGTGTCTCGGTATCTGAGGAAGATTTAGTTTTGCTTTGATGCAGAGAAAACAAAGCCCCTCGAAACACTCGCTTAGCCGTGAAGACGGCGGCAAATTCAGAGGGGCGATGCAGGCGCGCCTCTTTGGGATAATTGGCGCTTGACATGCTTTAACCGTGGATCAGTTGATACGGTTCTTATTTAGCAAAAGTCTTAAACAGCTAAGCGCTTACGACCTTTGGCGCGACGTGCGTTGATAACAGCGCGGCCGCCACGAGTTTTCATACGAACACGGAAACCGTGAGTGCGCTTACGACGAGTAACTGAAGGTTGGAAAGTACGTTTCATGATAATCCCAGAAATAAAGAGCTATTAAAAAGAGCCAGAAGTTTGTTAATTTAGTTTGTTATTCTTATGAATAAGAGTCGTGAAGACTGACTCTTGCTTGCTAGAATTCGGACAAACTAGAAAATAGGTTAAGGTGTTACGATCTAGTGAGAGGTGTGCGGTACTTATGAATACTGATTCATACTGATAAGTACTGACAACTAGATACACACGGAACTAGATGCACACAAATATAGCTATAGAATATATACAGACATTCTATGCATATTTCTTACTATATTATTAATATGCTTAGTAAAGCCCTATATTTCAACAAAAAAACTAGCTTTAGTCAATAGATGATTGATTTTAAGCCACAATTTAGGCAAAACTGTCTTATTTTAGCGAGTAAAAAGGGTTTTCTCCTGTGGATAACATTTTAAAAAAGCGCGAGTCTGTGGATAACTTTCTTGATTTTAGGTACAATACTTGATTAATCAGGAGACGTTAATGAGAGAGTTTTGGCAAGTCTGTGTCGACCAGTTGTCTGAAGGAATACCCGCATCAAATGTAAAGTTGTGGATTTCTCCTTTGGTGCCGATTGGTTTTAATGCTGACGAGACCGCTTTTTTAATTGCTGCTCCAAGTCCAATTAAACTCAATTGGGCGCAGACGAATTATCGCGATAAGATTCAAGCCTGTCTGAAAGACTATTTTCAGAAAGACCTCGAGGTGGTTTTTCAACTTCGTCGTGGTGATAAGTTGACTACGAATATTTCCGCTCATACCACCCCTGCCAGTCCAGCCCAAGCGGGGCACTCGCCCTCAAGTGCAGCACAGATCTCTAAGCAGCAAGCTAATGGTCATAGTGCAGCATCGGCTATATCAACTGCGACATCAACAACTATGTCATCTCTTGCCCCAGCGTCACCGCAATCAGGTACTGAGGTTTCGACAGTGGGTGGTATCACCGTTGAAATTGATTATGATGGCGCGGCTTCAGAGTTTGATGACGCCGCTGATGCCGCGAATTTTGTCGCACCTACGACCGTAATGGATACCAGTGCGGCAGTTCCAGCTCACTTACGTGATGCTTATGCGCAGACGTTTATTAACCCAATACAGACTTTTGACAATCTTGTAGTCGGCCGCTCGAACGAATTAGCCGAAGCTTCGGCTCGTCATGTGGTTTCTCATTCGGGTCAGGCAGGTTATAACCCACTGTTTATTTATGGCAGCACCGGTCTAGGTAAGACTCACTTAATGCATGCCATTGGTAATGCCTTATTACATAAGAATCCAGGCATTAAAGCGCGCTATATTCATGCTGAAACCTATTATCAGGATATGGTAAGATGTATGCGCAATAACACGTGGAATGCGGTGAATGAGCAGTATGCCACGCTCGATTTATTGCTGATTGACGATATTCAGTTTTTCCGCCGTCGTGTTCAGACGCAAGAGCAGTTTTTCTATTTGTTTGAGAGCATGGTTGCCAAGAATAGGCAGCTTGTGATTAGTTCAGATACCTATCCACGTGAGTTGGCTGATATTAACGAGCGCTTGATTTCACGCTTTAGCCAAGGTCTCACTATGCAGATTGAGCCGCCAGCATTCGAGATGCGCGTGGCCATCTTAATCCGTAAAGCGGAAGAAAAAGGCCTAGTCGAATTGAATGAAGATGTAGCGTTCTTTATGGCTAAGCATATTCGCAGTAACGTGCGCGAGCTTGAGGGGGCGCTCCAGCGTGTCACCGCATATGCCATTTTCAAAGGCTTGAAGGTCATTACGCTAGAAACCTGTAAAGAAGCGTTAAAAGATCTCCTACGCGTGGCAAATGGTTTAATCACAGTGGAGAATATCCAGAAAACTGTCGCAGATTTTTATAAAATAAGAGTTCAGGACATGCACTCTAAGACGCGTCGAGCCAATATTGCTCTGCCGCGCCAGATTGCCATGTACTTATCGAAAGAATTAACACGTAAGAGTCTACCTGATCTAGGGGATTCTTTTGGTGGGCGAGATCACACAACGGTGCTCCATGCCGTACGTAAAATCGCTTTAGCGCGTGCAAGTGATAGACAACTTAATCATGACTTGCATGTATTAGAACAGACCTTAAAAGGATAATGATGCAATTATTCCAAGCAAGTACTGATGCGTTGCTCAAGCCCCTACTTACTGTGGTGGGCGTTGTTGAGCGTAAAAGCACCATGCCAATTTTATCGCATGTTTTATTACGCAAAGAAGGCGCCAAGATGGCGTTTGTGGCTTATGACATGTTAATTCAGATCACGACCCATGCTGATTTTGGCGTGGGTGATGATGTGGAAAAAGTCACCGTTGCTGCGCGTAAATTGCAAGATATCTTACGCGCTCTACCTGCCGCAGGCGAAGTGAAGGCGTCGATCGCTGATGATAAGATGAGTATCCAATGTGGTGGTAGCCGCTTCTCGCTACAAACCATGCCTGGTCGTGACTTTCCTGTGCTCCCTGAGGTTGAGCAATGGAAGCATGAGTTCTCTATGTCACAGAAAGCCTTACGTCGTCTACTTAGCATGATCAGTTATGCTATGGCGCACCAAGATATTCGTTACTACCTGAATGGTATGTTAATGGTCTTGGAACCAGGTCTGGTGCGTGCGGTTGCGACCGATGGCCACCGCCTAGCGCATGCAGCTGAAGAAGTTGAGGGCCTAGACAGTACGGAGAGTCTCATCATCCCACGTAAAGCCGTGGGTGAGATGTTGCGCTTACTGGATGACAGCGACGAAAGTGTTGAGATCAGCATTGCGGATACGCAAATTCGCTTCCGCTTCGGTGATATTGAGCTGATTTCTAAATTAGTTGAGGGTAAGTTCCCAGACTATAAGCGAGTGATCCCTACCGATTACAGCTTGCATTTACAGCTGGGTCGTGAGGAACTCTATAACAGCTTACAGCGCGCTGCTATCTTAGTTGCTGAAGATAAATTACGTAGTATTAAATTGCACTTTGGTGAGAATCAACTACGTATTTCATCGTCTAACTTAGAACAAGAAGAAGCGAAGATCGAGCTTGATCTGGATTATAACGACACACCAATTGATATTGGTTTTAATGTGACCTATTTACTTGATGTTTTAAATATGGCCAAAACCGATAGCGTGATTGTGTCTTTAAAGCAAGAGAGCAATTCATCAGCGGTGATTTCATTACCTGATAATGAGCATTTCCGTTATGTTGTGATGCCATTGCGCATCTAATAAGGCGAGGCCTTAATTTTCTACCGTTGGCTTTAATTAGCCAGCGGTGGTTCTATTTATATTCAAAATAAGTGTTTTTATATTATGTCTGAGACAGTCAAGAACAGCAGTGAACCCCATTACGAAGCCGACTCCATCAAGATGCTCAAAGGCCTTGAAGCGGTACGTAAACGTCCCGGTATGTATATTGGTGATACATCGGATGGCACAGGTTTACACCATATGGTTTTTGAGGTCGTGGATAACGCGATTGACGAAGCTCTGGCCGGATATTGTGACGATATCGTCGTTACTATTCATGCCGATAACTCTATTTCTGTAAGCGATAATGGCCGTGGTATTCCTACGGATATCCATAAGGATGACGAGTTTGGACGTAGTGCGGCTGAGATCGTGATGACTGAGTTGCACGCAGGTGGTAAGTTCGATCAAAACTCCTATAAGGTATCGGGCGGTCTACACGGTGTTGGTGTTTCGTGTGTGAACGCGCTTTCTGAGTGGTTACGCTTAACGATTCGCCGTCATGGCGAGGTGCACCAGATTGAGTTTAATCGTGGTGAGCGTGTCGAGCCGCTGAAAGTGATTGGTAGCACCGATAAGCAAGGGACTAAAGTACATTATTATGCGGACCCCTTAATTTTCGGTAATGTGGAATACCACTACGATATTTTTGCCAAGCGCTTGCGTGAGCTTTCATTCCTGAATAATGGCGTGGGTATCCGCTTAGTGGATGAGCGCCAAGGCAAGGAAGAGAACTTTGCATTCTCAGGCGGTGTACAAGGCTTTGTTGAATATATTAATAAGAACAAGACGGTATTACATCCTAATGTCTTCGCTGTGAGTACCTCATCTGAGGCGGGTGGCGTTGAAGTCGGTGTGGATGTCGCCATGCAATGGAACGACAGCTACGCTGAACAAGTATTGTGCTTTACGAATAATATTCCACAACGTGATGGGGGTACGCACTTAACGGGTTTGCGTGCAGCCATGACACGAGTGTTGAATAAATATATTGCCGATAATGAACTCGCGAAAAAAGCCAAAGTCGACACGACTGGCGATGATATGCGTGAAGGTCTAAGCTGCGTCTTATCGGTTAAAGTCCCTGAGCCTAAATTCAGTAGCCAAACTAAGGATAAGCTCGTCTCAAGTGAAGTGCGTCCTGCGGTTGAAGAAGCGGTTGGTCGTACTTTAGAGACCTGGCTTTTAGAGAATCCTAATGACGCACGTGAGTTGTGCGGCAAAATTATTGAAGCAGCCCGTGCTCGTGAAGCAGCACGTAAAGCGCGTGAGATGACCCGCCGTAAGGGAATCTTAGAGGGTGCTGGTCTACCCGGTAAATTGGCAGACTGCCAAGAGCGAGATCCCGCTAAATGCGAACTTTACATAGTCGAGGGTGATTCGGCGGGTGGTTCAGCTAAGCAAGGCCGTGACCGTAAATTCCAGGCGATTCTACCCTTACGCGGTAAGGTCTTGAACGTTGAGAAGGCACGCTTTGATAAGTTAATTGCTAGTGAAGCCATTACGACGCTGATTACGGCACTAGGAACCAGTATTGGCCAAGAGTTTAATCTTGAGAAACTACGTTATCACCGTATCATCATCATGACCGACGCGGACGTGGACGGCGCACATATTCGTACCTTATTACTCACACTCTTGTATCGTCAGATGCCTGAATTAGTGGAGCAAGGACACGTGTATATTGCCCAACCACCGCTTTATAAAGTTAAGGTCGGTCGTGAAGAGCGTTACTTGAAAGATGCCATCGAAGAGAGCCAATTTATGCAAGAAGTGGCGCTTAAAGAAGCAGGCATTGTTCAAGGTGAGCAAACAATTACAGGTGAAGAGTTAGAAGAACTTGTCGGTCTGTATGTTGCTGCGGATGGTGTCATTCAGCGCTTATCACGCATTATGGATGAGGGCGCACTCTCAGCGATTGCTGAAGGTGCGGCATCGATTGCTATTGATACCGAAGAGAATGCTCAAAACAGTGCGCGTCTACTTGAAGAAGCGCTCAGTGATGATTTAAGTCCCAATGCGGTGATGGTAACTGCTGAGTACGATAGTGAGAGCAATTCACACCGCTTAGTTTTACGTCGTATGCACCATGGTAATGTGCGTGTGACGATCTTCGGTAGCGAATTCCTCAGCGGCAATGATTATCGTATCTTGGCGCGTGCCTCTGAAACCTTTAAGGGGCTCATCCAAGAAGGTGCAGTAGTTTATCGTGGTGAAGGTGATAAGCGTCGTGAACAAGCAGTTACAGACTTCCGTGAAGCTGTACATTGGCTGCGTGACGAGGCTGAACGCTTAGTGACCAAGCAGCGCTATAAGGGTCTGGGTGAGATGAATCCAGAACAGTTATGGGAAACCACCATGGATCCAGCCGTACGTCGCTTATTACGTGTACAAATTGAGGATGCGATTGCTGCCGATCAGATCTTCGAGACATTAATGGGCGATAAGGTTGAACCACGTCGTGCCTTTATTGAGTCGAATGCTTTATTGGCGAGCAATTTAGACGTGTAAGTTCTTGACTTAGCACTAAGCT
>CAYFVY010000096.1:0-7369 GCA_964346715.1 uncultured Pelistega sp.
TTCAAATGATGATTTCGATGACGATATTCCGTTCTAAGGAAAATATACATATCTTTTGGCTATAGAGAGCCTAGCTATCGTTGGACAAGCCTAGACCTAAACATCTGGGCTTTTTTGTTATTTAATCCTCTGTTCTAACCATAAATTGCTCTCCGCAATTAATAGTTTTCCCATCTCAATACGTCTAACTTCGTCTAACCTTGGGCTAATAGCACCAAAGCTGACTGCTATACGCGTAATTTCAGAAACTGAAAAAGCATAACCAACGCCAGACACGCCTGTAGTAATGGTGCTGTCAATGAATGAAAATCCAAGCTTACGTGTTGCATGACACTTTTTTAATAAAATGTCTAGGGAAATGTCTGCTTTCAAATACTCTTCTCTGTGCCGTTCATAAAGCACTTTAATTTCATTATCGTTATACAGAGAAAGGAGAGCTAGGCCTCCTGCACCAATTCCCAATAGGCGCTTTTCCCCAACGTTGATTGTAAAAATTCGGACAGGAAATGAGCCATGTTCTCGTAATAGACAAATGCCGAAATCGCCTTGTTGTACGACAACAAAGACAGTGTCTTCGGAAAGTCTTGAAAGTCTCATAGCTAATGGGCGAAGTTCATCAAGCAAAGGAATATAGGACATGCTTGAAAATCCTAATTGCATGGCATCAATGCCAAGGTGGTAACACTTTGTTTGGTCATTACGCCAAACGAAATTTTCTTCTACTAGGCTACTCATCAATCGATGTGTCGTAGAACGCTTCAAGCCACCAGCATCAATTAAATCAGTAAGGCTAATACCTTGATCATTATATTGAGCAACTATTCGAAGCAGTGACAATGCTCTGCGTAGGCTTTGAGTTCCAGCTTGTTGGTTGTCCATATTGTGGGATTTTTAATAATATTATTTTGCATTATAGGATTAATATGGGTATTAATACAAGTACGACTATAAAGAATATTGGAGACAAGTCATGTACCAAAATATAACAGTAGAAAATAAAGATGCAGTCCTGACAATTTGTCTAGCTCGATCTAAGGCTAGAAATGCTCAAAATCAGGCTCTGTTAGATGAACTTAATCAGGCCTTGGACTTAGCGGCACAGGACGATACGGTTAATGTTGTAGTTATTACGGGTGACGGAGACCACTTTTCTGCTGGGCATGATTTAAAAGAAGCACAGGATAAAAGAGCGAACTTTTCTGTAGAAGAGAGATGGGCTTATGAATCTGTTAGGTATTTTGATTATTGTATGAAAATTTGGGATTTCCCAAAACCAACAATTGCTAGTGTGCAAGGCGCATGCGTCTCAGGTGGTTTTATGATTGACAATATGTGTGATTTGGTTATTTGTTCTGAAGATGATTTCTTTTCAGATCCAGTTTGCCATACTCTCGCTGCAGCAGCTACCGAAGTTTTAATTCATCCATGGGTAATGGGACTAAGAAAAGCAAAAGAAATGTTGTACACGGGTAATAAAGTTACTGCAGCAGAAGCATTGCGTATAGGTATGGTGAACACCGTTGTTCCTAGAAATGAATTAGAAAATGAGACTAGAGCCTTAGCTACTCGTGTTGCAGCAGCTCCACCATTCGCTTTGCGTCTAACTAAAAAATCACTAAATCGAACTCTTGACTCTCAGGGACTAAGAACTGCTTTGTCCGCTCATTTTGATACACATCAATTGTCTCATATGAGTAATGAATTTAATGAAGTAAAACAAAAAGGGCTTGCGCAAGCTATTCAAAGAAATAAAACAGGGGTAAGTGCATGAGTCATGTTTTAGAAAAACTTCTTAATCCAAAGTCTATAGCCTTAATTGGTGCGAGCGACAATCCAGGCCGTATTGGGGGTATGCCATTAGAATTATTAAGGGATTTTTCTTTTCAGGGGAAAGTTTACCCAATTAATGCTCGATATGAAAATACGTTTGGCTACCCTTGCTATGCGCAAATTGAAGATTTACCAGAAACGCCAGATTTAGTTGTGTTAGCAATTGCTGCTAAAGATGTTACATCAATGTTAAAGCGTTGCCATGCAAAAGGCGTGCCTGCCGCAATTGTGTATGCAGCGGGGTTTGCCGAGGAAGGAGGGCAAGGAACCGTTTTACAAAATGAACTTGAAGATTTTAGTCGCAATTCAGGCATGATCATTGCGGGTCCTAATTGTATGGGTTTTGCCAATATTAATACCCGTGCATTTACAGCGTTTGCTTCTATTTTTCGCAATGTTTCTATGCAAACAGAAACTGGCTCTCTTAGTATTTTGACTCAGAGTGGTAACGTTTGTTCTACTTTGTATGGTTTGGTACGTGAGTTAAATATCCCAGTTTCTCATTTTATTAATACTGGTAATGAGGCTTGCGTAGATTTTGCTGCTTATCTAGATTATTTGGCAGAGGATGATAACACTGAAATTATCCTTGGCTATATTGAGCAGATTCGCGATGGAGAAAAATTCCTAAAAGCATGTCAGAAGCTTCATGAAAGAGGGAAGGTTCTTATTGTATTAAAAGCAGGTACAACGGAAAAAGGTGCTTTGGCGGTGCAATCTCATACATCTGCACTAGCTGGTGATCAAAAGATATATGCAGCTGCGTTCCAAGACATGCATGTTATACAAGCAGAGGATTTTGCGCAGATGGCTCAATTGGCATTGTTGGCACAATTACGCCATAAAACAGCAGGGCCTAAGGTCGGAATTATTACAATGTCAGGAGCTTTAGGAGCCATTCTTTCAGACCGATTTATTCAGGCTGGGCTTGAACTTCCTGACTTGTCTGTAGATGTACAACAAACACTCCGTAAAGGAATTCCAGCTTACGGAATGGTTGGAAATCCAGTGGATGTAACAGGCAATATTGTTAATGATCCTACTTTTGTAAGCGAAGTGTTGGAGGCCTTGGCTGTTACCGCGTCTTTAGATGCTGTCGTTATCTACGCACCAGGATATATGTTAGATAGAATGGCGGAACCATTAATTGAGACAGCGAAAAAGCATTCTAGATTATTTATTGTAATTGATACAGGTCGCGCTAAGTCAAGGGAACTTTTGCGCAAGGCGAGTATTGCTGTATTTAGCGATATTGGACAGGCAGTAAATTCTTTAGGCCCCTTTTTAAAGTGGCAAAATAACAGAAAGGAGTTTGCTTCCTTACCGACTGAATCTGTTGTCTATGATGATAAGCACTCTTTTAAGTCTCCTTCATTCCCGTCTAATGAGGTGGACGCGTTAAAGTATCTACAGCAATTTAAAATCACAGCTCCTGAAATTCAGATTATTCAACAAGAAGAAGATTTAAATAACTTATCTGAAGGTACTAATTTTCCTTTAGTTATGAAAGTTTTGAGTGCTGATATACCGCATAAAACTGAGGTAGGGGCAGTTGCACTAAATATTAAATCATACGAAGAACTTGTTACTGCTTATTCTAAAATTATTTCGAATATCAATAAATTTTGCCCAGATGCCAGCATTCAAGGAGTGCTGATCGTACCGATGCATTCAGGAGTAGCTGAGCTTATTGTCGGAGCAACTCATGATCCTGTATTTGGACCAGTCTTAACAGTTGGTTTAGGAGGTGTGCTTACAGAGATTTACCAAGATACTGCCCATGCGTTGTTACCAGTTACACAAGAAAAAGCGAAACGAATGCTGACTAGTTTAAAAGCATTCCCTTTACTTAATGGTTTTAGGGGTAAGCCCATAGCTGATATTGATGCAGCTGCAAACGCAATAGTGGCGATTGGCCAAGCTATGCTAAGCAAACGGGAAGAAATTTCAGAAATTGAAGTGAATCCACTTCTAGTAAAACCCAAAGGAGAAGGGGTTGTAATGCTTGATGCGTTAATCGTTCCGTTTCAAGTTGATTAATAAATTAACCTTAAAATGTTCAGTGAAAAACTGACAATGGAGACAATTATGTTAAATCGTTTTATTCCTTTTAAAAACTCAACAAAGAAAGTTTTATTTACTTTAGGTGCATCCTTGTTGGCGACATTACCAGTACAGGTATATGCGGCTTATCCTGAAAAACCTGTGACAATTGTTGTGCCCTTTTCTCCTGGAGGAGCAACAGACACATTAGCACGAGTTCTTAGTGATGAACTCAGTAAGAAGTTTAATCAGTCTTTTATCGTAGCTAATAAGCCAGGTGCAGGAACACTTATTGCTTCTCAGTATGTTGCAGAGTCTAAACCTGATGGTTACACCATTCTATTAGCAGCTTCATCATTAGGCACTTTACCGAGCATTAATAAAGAAACAAAGTACGATCCTGTAAAAAGTTTTACGCCTATTACACAAATAGCTTCAGTTGTGCATATTATCTCGGTTAATCCTTCTCTTCCTGTGCATTCAGTTAAAGAGTTAATTGATTACTTAAAAGACAATAAAAACAAGAACAAAGTTAATTATGCTTCGCTCGGTACTGGCTCATCAACGCAGCTAGAAGCAGAGTTATTCAAATCTATGGCAGATGTTGAGATGCAAGAGGTTCCTTATGCTGGTAGTGCACCTGCGTTAACGGCAATGATCTCTGGTGAGGTGCAAGTAATGTTTGATGCGTGGGCCTCGACAGCACCATTTGCAAAATCTGATAAGGTTCGAGTATTGGCTGTGACAACTGATAATCCTTCTCCTTCTATTCCAGAAATGCCGACAATTTCTGAAGCTGTGCCGGGGTTTTCTGCAATGCCATGGTTAGGGTTTGTTGCTCCAGCTAATACTGATTCTGAAATTGTAGATACCTTATACAAAGCTACTCATGAGGTGTTACAGAAGGATGAAGTTAAAGAGCGATTGTCTACCCTAGGACTAGATATTATTGCGAGTGATCCTGCCTCTTTTGCGGAGTTTATTAAAAAAGATGTAGCGACATGGGCTGAAGTAATTCGTAAAGCTAATCTTAGTTTAAAAAAATGATGATTAAAAACTTTTATCCAGGGGCAAATTTGGAGTTTGCTCCTATTAACTCAAAAGACTTTCCCAAAGAGAATGATGAATTTCGTTTATATGTAAGACATTGCTTAAATCGAAATTATCTAAATTATAAGAGTTGCCTTCCCCATAATGCGGATACATACTCAGCTGAATATCGACTTGGATGGGAGACTTTTCTTTGTTTATCTGGTTGGTCTGGGCTAGGATGGCCTACTGAATATGGTGGCAAAGCTCTCTCATTAATGCATCAAGCTATTTATTTGGAAGAGCTTGCCAAGACGGGGGCACCTTTAGGGATTAATCTTATTGGTCATGGAATTTTTGCCCCCACTTTACTTCATTACGGTAGCGAAGAACAAAAAATAAAGTACTTGCCCGGTATTTTGAATAATTCACAAATATGGTGTCAGGGATATTCTGAGCCAGGATCAGGTTCTGATTTAGCCTCAATCAAAACTCGAGCCGATAAAACAGATCAAGGATATATTTTAAATGGCCATAAAATTTGGACATCTTTCGCTCACCTAGCTGATTTCTGTTTTGTTTTGGCTCGTACTGATAAAGACTCTGTAAAGCATCGTGGCTTGAGTATTTTGTTAGTAGATATGAAGCAAGATGGAGTAAGAGTAGAGCCTATTAGACAGATTACAGGTGATGCTGAGTTTTGTGAAGTTTTCTTTGATTCAGTACATGTTTCTTCTGATAATGTTTTAGGCAAAGAAAATGATGGGTGGAGTATTGCGATGACTGCTGCTAGTTTTGAAAGGGGCACTTACTTTATACCTAGAATGGTGCAGTTTACCGAAGAGCTATGGCGAGTACGCAATCTTATTGAAAAAGTAAGTAGTAATCTAAGTGCAAGCTCACTATTGGCTTATCAAGAACGTTGGGCTCGTCTATATGCTGATAGTGTGAGCTTAAAGTTAAAGTCTCAACGAGCTTTACAGGCCGCAATAAATGGAGACCCACCAGGGCCAGAGGGTTCATCGACTAAAGTTCATTGGAGTGAGTCACATCAAGCAATGTTGGAGCTAGCAATGGAAATTTTATCTATTAATCAAGTTGTTGCTAATAAAGACATCCTACAGACTGATCGTGAATTCTTTACTAGGGCTTTTTTATGGTCGAGAGCTGAAACAATTCTAGCAGGAACGTCTGAGATTCAGCGTAATATTATCGGCGAAAAAATTCTTGGATTGGCTAAGGGATAACAATGATTAAAACTAGTGAACAAACTATGGTTGAAAGTTCGATTGAGCGTTTTTTTAAAGAGAACTTAACACATTCCTCATTACGTCAGTTAGCTGATAAGCCGATGTCTTCAGATAAGGAGAGAGCTGAAATATGGAAACAAGTTTCTGATTTAGCTTGGTTGTCATTACTTCTTCCTGAAGAAAAGGGTGGAGTAGGTATGACTATAAAAGATGCCGTAGGTGTAGCTGAGTATCTGGGTAAGTTTCTCGTGCCACTTCCCTTGTCATATTGGTTAGTTACATATCCGTTCATTAGTCAATTTGAGTTGAGTCCTGACTTGATGCAGTGGGTCGATAATTTAGTATCAGGTAAACAGCAAGCTGCATTAGGGATAAAACAGCATGAAGCAGATGCTATAACCATGAGTTACAGTAACGTAAATCCCGATAATCCGCTTGATGTTTGGGTGCTATCGCATGTAGATGGCGTTGCTACGGCTGAAATTTATCAAGGAATAGGTGGAGAGCAGTCAATAGATCCGCTTATTCATTCAGGATCACTTACGGATAAAAAAATTATTACTCAGTTTTCATGGGCTTGCTCTCAAGATATCTGGAATGCATATTTACAGCAATTACGACTTGTTCAGGCTGCTGAACTACTTGGTGTAGCAATTGGCGCTTTTGAATTAACAGTTGAGTATGCAAAAGAGCGAGAGCAGTTTGGAAAACCAATAGGTGGGTTTCAGGGAGTAAAACATCCATTAGCACAAGATTGGATGAACTTAGATAATGCCAAACTAGTGCTTCTTGAGGCAGCAGAAAGCTTAAGACTAAGCTCTGACAATTTTGAGGAGCAATCATTACTTGCTAAGCAAAGAAGTGATAAAAGTGAGCTTTTATTATCTATTGCAGAGGTCTTGGTGCAAGAAAGTTCAAAGAAAGTGACTAAAAATGCGATTCAATTTCATGGTGCAATGGGAATTACGTGGGAGTGCATAATCCATTACTATTTAAAACGCTCGTTGTGGCTAAATTCTTTGATAGATCAGCAAAATCAAAGAAGTGATAAATTAGACCGGGTTTGGGAGTTAAGTCTTAGCACTGAAGAGAAATTAAGTTTAGAGGAAAGAGCCTAAGAGTTACCGGTAGCTTATGATCCCAAACTCTGGCGGCAACTATCTCTTTCGATACTTAAGTGAAGCGCTGTCACGCCATGCCCGCACACTATAACCAAA
>CAYFVY010000097.1:0-7357 GCA_964346715.1 uncultured Pelistega sp.
CGCACCGATAATCGCCAGCATCTCACCAGAATCAACGGTTAAATTAACTCCACGTAAAATCTCTAAGCGCTCGCCACCGTCTTCATAGTATTTCGTGACATTCTGAACTTCCAAGGCAGGTTTTGCTGCGCTTTTCTTCCTATTGGATCCGTTCAAGATAGCTCCTTCACCTGTGGCCCCTTGTGCTCCACTAGCTCCTTCAGCGGCGAAACCTTGCAAGCTGCCGACTCCAGAAGCAGCCTCATGTAGACCACCTGCTCCACCTACTCCACCAGCAGCCCCTTGCGAGCTCACAACTCCACCCGTAGATCCATCTGAACCCATCGTATTACTCACTTTCAAGCCTCGGTTTTTCCAATTAATCATGACGTAAAACCTCCGCTGGTTGTAAGCGCGATGCGCGCCAGCTTGGGTAAAGCGTGGCTAATAAGGACAAAACTAATGAGGTAATCGCAATGGTGCTGACTTCATTCAAATCAACTTGTGATGGCAATTGATTAATAAAGTAAATACCTGGGTCTAAGAAATGCATACCCAACATATTCTCAATTGCTGGCACAATTACATCGATGTTATACGCCACCAATAAGCCTAAACCGACACCAAGTGCCGTACCAATAATGCCAATTAAAGAGCCTTGCACTAAGAAAATCCAGGCAATCGCCATCGGGCTCGCACCTAGGGTACGTAGAATCGCAATATCGGATTGCTTGTCTTTGACCGACATCACCAATGATGACAAGAGGTTAAACGCGGCCACCGCCACGATTAGCGCCAAGATCAAGAACATCATACGTTTCTCAGTCTTCACTGCGGCAAACCAGGTGCGGTTATCGTACGTCCAATCACGGGCAATATAGCCAACGGGCAAGGTATTCATTAATTGATTTGGCACTTCCGGCGCTTCAATCATATTCTTAATTTTTAAACGTGATCCTGCAATCCCTGAATCACGGAACAATACTGCCGCAGCACGTGCAGAGATAAAAGCCAAGTTAGCATCGTATTCAGCGTGCCCAGATGAGAACACCCCTGTCACCGTAAATTGACGCATGCGTGGTGAGAAACCGGTTGGATTTAAGGAACCTTGGGGAGTCATCACAAGCAGCGTAGAGCCTAAGGTTACGCCAAGCTGACCTGCTGCTCGAGAACCTAGAACAATATTAAAGCTACCCGGCTCGAGTGAAGCCAGATCCCCATGGGTCATCTGTTGCGGTAATTCAGAAACTTGCCCTTCAGTCGCAGGGTCGATACCACGTACCTCAACGCCTTTTAGCACATCTTCACGCGCCAGCATGGCACTCGCTGCGACGAAAGCCGAGGCCCCTTCCACATTCGGATTCTCTAAAGCCGCCTTAGCCAAGGGTTCCCAATTCGCCAAGCCTTCAGTTGCTTGCACCGTCGGGTTATATAACTGAATATGCGGCAATACAGATAACATACGGTCACGTACCTGCACTTGGAAGCCAGTCATCACCGACAAGACCACAATTAATGCCGCCACCCCCAAGGCAATTCCTGCCATAGAGCTACCAGCGACAAACGAGACAAAACGGTCACGTTTCTTGCCACGCCCCTTGGAGCGCGTTAGTCCCGCATATCGGGAACCAATCCATAATTCGTAAGGTATTTTCACAAGCGTTTCTTTTCAACTAAGGTTACAATCATGGTCATGGACATTATTATCGCTGGGGCATTACCCCATACAACAATCGCTGGCGAAGCGCTGAATTATCTACCTAAAGCAGCCCCGCATCTTTTAGAGCGACTCGAAACTCATCGTGCACAGACTCAACATATTGATGTTGAGGCGCTAGGTTGTACACCCTTGGAATACTACCTATTACAGGCAGCGGGTTTACCTGCGCAAGCCAGTAGTTTGGCGGCCTATTACTTGCCTGCTGACTTACGTCAATATGTGCAAGAAGGTCAAGCCATATATTTACTGCGCTTAGGTCATATTGCCTTAGGCCAGACCAGTGCCAGCTTGCATACGGCCGATGAGTTAGCCATTACACCAGCGCAAAGCTTAGCATTATTTGAGAACGCACAAACGATTTTTGCAGACTCACCTTATAAATTACTGACCTACCATCCCGAGTATTTCCTCGTCGATCTCGGCCCAGACCTTGCCGATGCGAATCCAGCTCTCTTACCGAGTCCTAGTCTTTTAGCCACAGGGTTTTTGAACGACTGGTGGCCACAAGATGAACGCACACGCCCATTACGTGCTCTACTCGGTGAATTACAGATGAGTTGGTTTACCCACCCCGTTAATCAACAACGCGAAGCCCAAGGCCTACGTCCAATTAATACCGCATGGATTTTTGGCGGGATAAAAGCCTCAGCCGATGTGTTGGCCCGCAGCTCTCAGCTCAAAGCCACTAATAACTATCGCCTCATTAATAGTCTCTTACACGCACACCGTCAACAGGACTGGGGCATGTGGATTCAGCAATTAAGTATCTTAGATAAGGAACTGCCTGCAATTCTGAGCGGTCAAGCCAGTCCAATTTCGAATCAAACCAGTGAACCCGCATCACGCATCGTACTCTGTGGCCTGGATCGTCTCGTGACCCTAACACCGCAAAACTGGTTTAAGCAAGCCCTACAATCTAAAAAACAATGGAAAACATGGTGGTAAATTACATCATTAAAGACCGTGAGGTCAATGCAGAATTCGAAGCTAAATTACAGAACCAAGGGGTAGACCCTTTGATGGCGCGGCTTTGGGCGGCGCGTGGCATTGACGATATTAGTCAAACCCAGACGCACTGGAAACAGATGTTAGCACCAAATCTGCTAACTCAAGTTGAAGTCGGTGCCAAGCTCTTAGCTGATGCGATTGAAAGTGGCAAACGCCTTTTAATTGTCGCTGACTATGATTGTGATGGCGCTACCGCCTGTGCAGTCGGTATTCGTGCCTTGCGTATGATGGGCGCGCAAGTTGACTTTATGGTACCGAATCGCTTTGAAACGGGTTATGGTTTATCGCCTGCAGTGATTGATGTGATTCTGCGTCAAGTCGAGCCTAAACCGGACATTCTAATCACCGTGGATAATGGTATTGCCAGCGTTGAGGGTGTTGCCGCAGCTAAAGCCCATGGGATGGAGGTCATTGTTACAGACCATCACCTACCTGGCGATGAACTCCCTGATGCTCTAGCTATTATTAATCCAAATCAAGTCGCTTGTGACTTCCCCTCTAAGAACCTAGCGGGCGTCGGGGTGATTTTCTACACGATGTTGGCCTTACGCGCAGAAATGCGAGCACGTGGTCATTTCGCGAATTGCCCAGAACCACGTTTAGATGCTTTAGCTGATCTTATCGCTCTCGGTACGGTCGCTGACGTGGTTAAATTAGATGCGAATAACCGTATTTTTGTAAGCCAAGGTTTGGCTAAGATGCGTGCAGGTCAGATGCAAGCAGGTATTCAAGCACTCTTCAGTGTTGCCGGTGCAGACCCACGCCAAGCCAGTGCCATGGACCTTGGTTTTAAGCTTGGCCCTCGCATCAATGCCGCTGGCCGCTTAGCTGATATGAGTATTGGTATTCGCTGCCTAACGACCGATGACTTTGCCGAAGCTCTGGAACTCGCGCAACAACTCGATCAGTGGAATCACTCTCGTCGCTCAATCGAGCAAAATATGAGTGAACAAGCCATGCTGAGCTTAGAGAGCGATGAATTTACCCTAAAACACAGTATCTGTATTTTTAATCCTGATTGGCACCAAGGTGTAGTCGGTATCGTTGCCTCACGCCTCAAAGAAAAGTTTTGGAAACCAACACTTGCCTTTGCGCCTGGAGATAATGGTGAAATTCGTGGTTCAGGACGCTCAGTCCCCGATGTGCATCTACGTGATGCCTTAGACCTTGTTTCTAAGCGCTACCCAGATCTAATTAGTAAGTTTGGTGGACATGCTATGGCGGCAGGTTTAAGCATTGCCGAAGCGGATTTTGACCGCTTTATTCAGGCTTTTGACCAAGCCGTCGTTGATATTAGTGGCAAGACTGAGTTTGCTCCCATTATCGAAACTGATGGTTCGCTTAATCCCCTGTATATTACCGCAGACACCGCAATCCAACTCAATAGTATGGTTTGGGGAGCAGGCTTTCCAGCCCCTATTTTCCGTGATACCTTTGAAATTCGCTCACAACGTCTTTTAAAAGAAAAGCACTTAAAACTCCAAGTTGCCAGAAACAATATGGTGTTTGATGCGATTTGGTTTAACCAAAATGAGTCTTTGCCCCCGACCATTGAGCTGGTTTATGAACTCAGCCCGAATTATTGGAATGGCAATGTGAATGTGCAACTCATGGTGCGCCATGCGATATACTAGGACTCGGATATACCAAGGATAAAACAGACCAAGGATACTAAGGCACATTGAGGCACATCTCAGCTCTGCCTCGTCTCAATTTTCAGTAAATTTAATATGCTCAACGCTCTTAAGAAAACGCTCTTGCTTGCCCTAATCAACCCGCTCTTCCTCAGCGCCTGTCAACACATTAATCACGATGCCTCAGTTGACGGGGTAATTGGCACCGTCGGCGGGGCGTTTGGCAATATTAATCAACCTCAAGCACCAGCGGCCAAACCCTAATTTTTACACCTAAATCACCCCTAAATCGACCGTACCTATGCTATAATTTCTGGTTAAGTTAATATTTTAAAACTATCCGAAATAGGAAATATAGGAATACCATGGAAGCTGAGCGCCAGAATCAAATAGAGGCCCTGCTTGAGGATTACGCCGAACGAGAACATGCCCTACGGGGGTATCTTTGACTTTGAGGCCAAATCCGAGCGCCTACAAGTCGTCAATTTAGAGATGGAAGACCCAAGCATTTGGGAGAATCCAGAACGAGCTCAAGAGCTTGGACGCGAAAAGAAAAACCTTGATAGTATTGTCCTTGTCTTAAGCGAGTTACAGCAATCCATTAAAGACAGCCAAGATTTATTTGAGTTAGCCAGTGCTGACGATGATGACGAGACCCTGCTAGCCATTGAAGAAGATGCGAAGCACTATGCCGAGATTATCGAAGGCTTTGAGTTCCGTCGTATGTTTGACAACCCTGCTGACCCGATGAACTGCTTTATCGATATTCAAGCAGGTGCGGGTGGTACCGAAGCACAGGACTGGGCATCAATGTTGTTGCGTCAATACTTACGTTATTGCGAACGCAAAGACTTCAAAACAGAAATTCTCGAAGAGTCTGATGGTGATGTGGCAGGTATTAAATCAGCCACGATTAAAGTTGAAGGCGAATATGCTTTTGGTTTCTTACGCACTGAGAGCGGTGTGCATCGCCTCGTTCGCAAGAGCCCTTTTGACTCCTCGAATGGTCGTCATACCTCATTTGCGAGTATTTACGTCTATCCTGAGATTGATGATTCATTTGAAATCGATATTAATCCAGCCGATTTACGTATCGACACCTATCGCGCTAGCGGTGCCGGTGGTCAGCACATTAACAAGACCGACTCGGCCGTCCGTATTACTCACGGCCCGACAGGTATTGTTGTGCAATGTCAGAACGACCGTTCACAACACCGTAATAAAGCAGAAGCCATGTCTATGTTACGCTCTAAACTCTATGAATTAGAGATGCGTAAGCGTATGGAAGACCAGCAGAAGCTAGAAGACTCTAAAACCGAAGTGGGTTGGGGTCATCAGATTCGTTCTTACGTGCTGGATCAAAGCCGCATCAAAGACTTACGCACTAACGTCGAAATTTCTAATACTCAGAAAGTATTGGATGGCGACTTAGATCCGTTTATTGAAGCCAGTTTAAAACTTGGAGTATAAGTGATGAGTCAAGATCAGCTGAGTAGCACTCAAGTCCCTAGGCCTCGTACCGTTGCTATTGTCACGGGCGCATCACGTGGCTTAGGACAGGCTTTTGCGCATCAGCTAGCGACTCAATGTACTCACTTAATCACCATCGCACGTCAAGCTGAGGCCGACAAGAGTACAGCAGAACTCGCTGCACAACATGGCTGCGAGCTCCTGCATATTTCAAGTGATTTAAGCGATCCAGCCCAATGGACTGGACTTGCACACACTATTCGAACATGGCTTAACACGCTACAAAGCACTGATGCTACCCTACTCCCTGAGCGCTATTTACTTATTAATAATGCCGGAAGCCTAGGCCCAATGGCACAATATGCAGGCTTAGCTGAATTAGGCGCCGAGAGTGCGGCGATTGCACAGACCATGAACCTGAATATAAGCGCTGTGATTTATTTAAGCAGTGTCTTCGTGCAAGCCGCTAAACAAGCCAGTGATGCCCATGCGGCCTCAAGCTCGTCGACAGCAGCTTCTGCACGCATTCAAGTGATGAATATTTCATCAGGCGCTGCGCGTAATGCCTACCCTGGTTGGGCAGTCTATTGCGCCAGCAAAGCTGCCTTAGACCGTTATAGCGAAGTCTTACAAGTTGAAGCGCCTTTTGCTCAAGTGGTTTCTATCGCCCCAGGCGTCTTAGATACTGCTATGCAAGCTGATATTCGCCAAAGCACTGTGGAAGATTTTCCGAACTTACAGCGCTTTATTGATTTACATGCCGAACAGGGACTAAGCTCTCCACAGGAAGTGGCGCAGCAATTACTGGCCTATAGCCTTAGCCCTGACTTCGGCCACGAAACCTTACAAGATATTCGATTAATTACCCCTTAATAACATGACTGAACAAAACCAAACCCCTGAACTTGACGAGAACCGATTAATTGCTGAGCGCCGCGCTAAGTTAGATAAGATCCGTCAAGAAAAAGGCGTCGCATTCCCGAACAACTTCCGTCCCACGGATAAAGCCCAAGCCCTACACGATAAATTCGATGCTATTGAAAAAGCCGAACTCGACCCACAAGAAAACAGTGTGTGTGTTGCTGGTCGTATGATGCTTAAACGTGTCATGGGTAAGGCAAGTTTCGCTACCCTACAAGACGTGAGTGGTCGCATTCAAATTTATTTGGATAAGGCCAATATTGGTGAGGATGTCTACGAGCAATTTAAGACTTGGGATATCGGTGATATTTTAGGTGTTAAGGGTTTAATCTTTAAAACCAATAAGGGTGAACTCTCTATCCGCGCACAATCGGTAGAGATTATTAGCAAATCACTACGCCCCCTACCCGATAAATTCCACGGTATTGCCGACCAGGAATTACGTTACCGTCAGCGCTATGTTGACTTGATTATGACTGAAGAAACGCGCGACACCTTTAGAAAGCGTAGCGCGGCGATTAATCAATTGCGTAACCTTATGTTGGAAGAGCAATTCCTTGAGGTTGAAACACCGATGCTACAACCTATTCCTGGTGGTGCAGCGGCTAAGTCTTTTGTTACCCAC
>CAYFVY010000098.1:0-7332 GCA_964346715.1 uncultured Pelistega sp.
CCCGCATAACTCGCCTATAAAAATGGTGAAACCTTGGTGCCTTTGGCGGCAGGTGAGCAGTTGGAATGGCAATTAGCAGAGTAAGCGATTTAGTTAGAAAGTAGTAGTAAGAAAGCTTGGCTCGGGTTAAGGAAGTATGTTTCTTATCCTAAGTATGCCCATGGTAGGCCTTCTTCATACTTTTCACAACAAATACAAAATTATTAAGGATTTATGCGAAGTAAGGTATTAAAGTCCGACTTGCCCGATCAGGTTGAGGACTATATTGAAGAGTTGTTGCTAAGCCAGGATGATATTCCAGCTCAAGTCTTGGCGTTTCATACCGCGCAAACCATGCCTAAAATTAATGTAGCGCCAAGTCAGGGGAAGTTACTCAACCTCTTGTTGCGTATGAAGGGAGCGAAGCGAGTCTTAGAGCTAGGCACCTTAGGTGGCTATAGCACAATCTGGATGGCTTTGGCTTTACCTAAAGATGGTCATATAACGACTATCGATTTTGATGCGAATTATGTGAAAATTGCCCATGAGACATTTGCTCAATTTGGCTTCAATGAGATGATTAGTTTGCGTCAAGGTATTGCTGCTGAAGTATTGGCACTTATGGTCGAAGAACATAAGCAGGGTCTGCTTGATACCTATGACTTTATCTTTATTGATGCCGATAAAGAAAACAATCCACTCTATCTGGAGTATTGCTTACAGTTGAGTCACTCAGGCACTGTGATTGTGGCTGATAATGTGGTGCGTGACGGAAAGTTAATTACAGAGAGCGATAGAGCACCAAATATTCGCGGCCTACGCCAATACTACAAAGACTTGCAAATAAATCCTGCTTTAGATTCAACGGCTTTCCAAACGGTAAGCGCTAAAGGTTGGGATGGATTATGCATTACTTTGGTGAAGTGAGTGATTGCTTCAATAAATGAGTTAAATTTTGCGCTTAACTTAAGCTTTGTGTTTAGCTAATGTGTAATGCACCATGCAATAAAAAAACGGGTATGGAAAAAATCTCCATACCCGTTTTTCTTTTGGGTGATTCGTTTAACAATGTTATCGGATATCACCCATGTACTGAATTGCTACTCAGTATTAGGCTTTTAAAGCATCGATGGCTTTACGTACACCAGCGCCGTAAGCTGGATCGCACTTAGTGCAGTTATCTACGTGACGATCTTTAATAAAGTCAGGAGCATCACCTAAAGCACGTGCAGTATTATCAAATAGCGCTTGCTTTTGCTCATCATTCATTAAGTTGAATAGAGCACGTGGTTGACTGAAATAATCATCATCATCTTCACGGTAATCCCAGAAGTCAGCGTCACCAGTAATTTTTAGAGGTGGCTCTTTGTACTGAGGTTGCTCTTGCCATTGACCAAAGCTGTTAGGCTCATAGTGAGGTGCGCTACCGTAGTTGGCATCAACACGACCTTGGCCGTCACGGTGGTTGCTGTATACAGGGCAACGTGCCTTGTTAACAGGAATCTGATGATAGTTAACACCTAAACGATAGCGTTGTGCATCAGCGTAGTTGAATAGACGAGCTTGCAACATGCGGTCAGGTGAGACGCTAATACCAGGTACTAAGTTACTTGGAGCAAAAGCTGATTGTTCAACATCTAAGAAGAAGTTGTCAGGGTTGCGGTTCAGTTCAAACTCACCCACTTCGATTAATGGGTAGTCACCTTTTGGCCATACTTTCGTGAGGTCAAATGGGTGGTATGGAACTTTTTCAGCATCAGCTTCAGGCATGATTTGTACGTACATTTTCCATTTCGGGAAATCGCCGTTCTCAATTGCATTGTATAGGTCGCGTTGGCTACTTTCACGGTCTTGACCCACTAACTCAGCGGCTTGAGCATCGGTTAAGTTCTCGATACCTTGTTGGGTACGGAAGTGCATCTTCACCCAGAAACGCTCACTGTTTGCATTGATAAAGCTATATGTGTGCGAGCTAAAGCCGTGCATATGACGGTAGCCGCGTGGGATACCACGGTCTGACATCACAATGGTGACCTGGTGTAATGATTCAGGCAATAGTGTCCACCAGTCCCAGTTATACGTAGCGCTGCGCATGTTTGTGCGTGGATCACGTTTAACCGCTTTGTTTAAGTCAGGAAATTTGCGTGGGTCACGGATAAAGAAGACAGGGGTGTTGTTACCAACCATATCCCAGTTGCCTTCTTCTGTATAGAATTTTAAAGCGAAACCACGAATATCACGCTCAGCGTCGGCAGCACCGCGCTCACCTGCAACTGTAGTAAAACGAGCAAACATCTCAGTTTTCTTACCCACTTCACTGAAAATCTTGGCACATGTATATTGAGTAATATCATTCGTCACAGTGAAGGTACCGAAAGCACCAGAACCCTTGGCGTGCATACGACGCTCAGGGATTACTTCACGTACAAAATTCGCTAATTTTTCATTCAACCATACGTCTTGTGCTAACAGCGGACCACGTGGACCAGCTGTATAGCTGTTCTGGTTATCTACAACGGGCGCACCAAAGTCAGTGGTTAAATGAGTGACTGGGCACTTTTTAATATCGTTACTCATACTACTACTCTCCTCAAGAAAGTGAATGAAATGGCGGACTCGCTATAAAGCCCAGCCATTGGTGAATGATTGACTATGAAACTAGTGTACTAAAAAAACTCTAAATAGAAAAATTCTATTTTTTTATTGTTTTAATAGTAAAAAACTATATAACTATAAATAATCACCTGAGCTATATGAAATGAACTTGCTAATATAGACCAGTTATCTTGGAACCTTAAGTATGTAAGCTAGAGAAAAAGGGGAATGAAGACAGTACGTAAAATACAGAGTAGTACTGAAAAATATAGCAGATGAAATGTAGCAGATGAAAAGTGAATCCACTGATTATCCTAGCTCCTAGGTATAGACTAAGGCTTATTTTAAGAAAAATCAAATTGTCTTTACTGCTCGTGTTAAAATAAGCACTGGCAAAGCAAGCTGGGCAATCGCGAGTGATGCATGCAGATGTGTGATTCGAGGAATGTCCGGACTCCAATGAGCAGGGTAGCGGCTAACAGCCGTCCGTCAAGCAATTGGCGAGGAATAGGGCCACAGAGACGAGACTTCCATGTGGGCACATTAGTGCACTGATACGGCAACTTCCGTATGGCGTTATGTTCGCATAACAGCATGGATGGGTGAAACGCGGTAACCTCTATCCGGAGCAACATCAAATAGGCATACACTTCCTTTCGAGGAATAAGGGCGGCTCGTCTGAGTATGCGGGTAGATGGCTTGAGTGCTTTAGTAATAAAGCACCTAGAGGAATGATTGCCGACTGGGCAACCAGTTTACAGAATCCGGCTTATAGGCTTGCTTTGTCTTTCCCTCCACATACGTCCCACACATCCTTCTATACATCTCGCTATACAAGCTGCAAATTACACGCCTGAAAATCCTCCTCCAAGTACTTTCTCAAAGCCCCCAATTTTCCCCCCAAGGCTTCACCCTCCAAAATATCCTTTTAGGCTTCAAATTTGTGATCGGCAAAACCTTGCTAAGTCCTTAATTTGTTAAGGAATGTAAATTTTTTGCTGTCTGTTTCCTTTCTCTTAGGGCTTTACTTTTAGTTATTCTGTTAAGTCTTTGATTCTTATATAAATTATCATAATTGTGTGAATCTGTTACGCCCTAAGTCATTCTTTTTATTAAAGAAATCATGATTTTGCTCTTGACCTATTGCAAATGATGTCTTAAAGTGGAGATAAGTAGGAAAAAGTGTAGAAAAGTGGGAATAAAAAGTGATTTTTCAGGGTAACAGCTCTCTATCGTTAGATGCTAAGGGGCGGATGACAATTCCGGCCCGGTATCGTGACGTGCTGTTAAATGACTCCCATGGCGAGCTCACCATCACTCGAAACCTTGAAGGTGGCTTGTTGATTTACCCCCGATCTGAGTGGGAAGAACGAAGAAAAATCATTATGAATTTGCCTACTAAGAGTCGCGGCATTCAGCGTTTACTCGTGGGTAATGCGCAAGATGTTGAGATTGATAGTGCTGGTCGCGTTTTAATAGCCCCGGAATTGCGTAACATTGCGGGAATTATTAAGGATGTGGTCCTGGTTGGGATGGGTCATAGCTTTGAATTGTGGGATGCAGAGAAGTACGCAGACCTACAAGCCAAAGACCTTGAGGAAATCGATCCTGACGATTTAGGTGACTTTGTCTTGTGATGAGTACTGAATTTACACATACTACGGTGCTTTTGCATAGTACGGTCAATGCCTTAGTGCAGAGAGAGTTTAGTGCTAAAGCAAAATGGATTCATGAGGCTATGCCTTCTGCCCAAGCCAAGGGTATCTATATCGATGGAACATTTGGTCGTGGTGGGCATAGTCGCTATCTGTTAAGTCAGTTAGCGCCGGAAGCGGTTCTTTATGTTTTTGATAAGGATCCTCTAGCGATTGAATCAGCCCAACAATTGCAGGCAGTTGATGCAAGAGTGAGGATTGTCCATGGTGGTTTTTCTACGATGGCACAAGAGTTAGGTGAGCGTGGCATTGAACAAGTTCAAGGCATCATGCTCGATTTGGGGATTTCTTCCCCGCAGATTGATGACGCAAGTCGTGGGTTCTCGTTTATGCGCGAAGGACCTTTGGATATGCGGATGGATACCACCCGTGGTATGACCGCAGAAGAATGGTTGGCTACGGCTGACGTTAATCAAATGAAAGAGGTTATAAAAGATTATGGCGAAGAACGGTTTGCTTTCCAGATTGCAAAGGCGATTGAAAGTCGCCGCAAATCCAGCCCTTTACGCACAACGCTCGAGCTTGCCGAGCTCGTCGCAGCCACTGTCAGGACGCGCGAAAAAGGCCAACACCCGGCAACAAGGACCTTTCAAGCTATACGGATTCACCTCAACCAAGAGCTCGAGGAGCTTTCACGCACCCTCACGTCAGTTCTAGGTTTGTTGGCTCCTGAAGGTCGTATGGCTGTGATTAGTTTTCACTCGCTTGAGGATCGTATGGTGAAGCAGTGTATTGCCAAGGCGTCAAAGCCAGGCGAAGAATTTGCTCGCATGCCCTTACGTGAAAGTGAAATGCCACAACCTTTATTAAAGAATTTAGGTAAAGTGACCGCCTTGCCTGCAGAAGTGTCACAAAACCCTCGTTCGCGTTCGGCAATTTTACGTGTTGCTGAGCGCACGGCAACAGACTTATGAAACGCATTAGTATTTTTGTCTTGATTGCTTTTTTTGTGTATAGCGCAGTGGAGTTAATCACCGTGCGCTATCAGCAACGCTTGCTGTATATCGACTTAGTGCGAGTGCAGAATGAGGCAAAAAAACTCGATCAAACCTGGAGTTTTCTTCAGCTAGATCGTGCGAATTTGACGAGTACGCTACATATTGATGCGGTTATGACGCAAAAGCTGAATATGCAATTAGCGAATATTGACCAAATTATTTATATCAAGGATTCGGAGCTTAAAAAGCAAACCGACGAAGAAGCTAGTAAAGAATAACAGGGAGTTATTATTATGCGACAGTTTTTTAATAATTCCAGACGGAACGAAAGAAGAATAAATCGACGAATTAATACTGTGCGCTCTTACGATGCAGCGCCAGCAGATATGACCGTCTCTAAAAAACGCGGCAAATTACTATTTTTTGCGATTTCCGTAGGCTTCACCGCTTTGATGGGGCGTGCTCTCTATCACCAAGGATTTAATCACGATTTCTTACGTAACGAAGGTGAGAAGCGCTACGAAGCGAATATCCCTTTGCAGGCAGAGCGTGGTCGTATTATGGACCGCAATGGTGAGTTCTTAGCCACGAGTGTGCCGGCGAGTAGTATTTGGGTCTCTCCTGATGAGCTGCAACGTGCTAGTCCCGAGAAGATTGCAGAGCTCGCTAAGGCGCTCTCTATGCCTTTAGCAGAACTCAATACCAAGATCGAAGCGAATAAAAACAAAAACTTCCTATTCTTAAAACGCCAAGTAGCGATAGAAGTGTCTGATGCCGTGCGTAAATTACGGATTTCAGGCGTGAATATCGACCCGGAAAGCAAGCGCTTTTACCCACAAGGTGCTCTAATGAGCCATGTGGTGGGCTTTACGAATATTGAAGACACGGGTATTGAAGGTCTTGAGAAACAATATAATGAGCGCCTTAAGGGCGCGGACGGCTCACGCGTAGTGATTCGTAATCGCTTAGGTGAGGTGATTGAAGACGTTAACTCAAGCGATAGTATTCCAGCACAACATGGTGAAAATCTACAGCTAACCATTGATACACGCGTTCAATTAATTGCCGCGAAAGCATTAGATAAAGCCATTAAGACGCACAAGGCTGAGTCGGGCGGTGCGGTGGTGATTGATACCTTAACGGGTGAAATCTTGGCCATGGTGAGCTTGCCTAACTACGACCCGAATAATCGCTCAGATCGTCGTGGTGATGCTTTGCGTAATCGCGCTATTACCGATACGTTTGAGCCAGGCTCGATTATTAAGCCATTAGTTGCTGCTCTAGCTTTGGATTCGGGTGCGATTACTAAAAACACCAAATTTGCCACGGGAAGTGGTAGCTGGCAATACCAGGGTGCCACTATTACTGACGTAAGTAAGCGTAACGGTACCTTGGATGTGGCTGGGGTCTTACGCCGTTCAAGTAATATTGGTATGGCCATGATGGCTGAGCGTTTGCGTTCGCAACAGATGTGGACAGTATTTAATGCCTTAGGCTTTGGGCAAGCGCCTAATATGGGTTTCCCGGGAGCTGCGCCTGGTCGTCTACGTCCGTGGGAGCGCTGGCGTCCAATTGAAAAAGCCACCATGTCGTATGGTTATGGTTTATCCGTGTCCTTGATCCAGATGGCGCATGCCTATACGAGCTTGGCACGTGACGGTGATATGATTTCACTTTCGCTGACGAAAAATGGTGCACAACCAACCAGCGTACAAGTGTTCTCAAAAGGCGTCGCTAAGGATGTGCGTGTAATGCTTGAAGCTGCCGCAGGTGCTGAGGGCTCGAAAATCCAAGCCAAAGTAAATGGCTACCGTATTGCGGGTAAATCAGGCACCGCGCGTGGTATCGTCAATGGCCAATACTCGCGTAGCTTATACCGTGGTTCATTTGTCGCTTTAGCGCCAGTGTCTAAACCGCGTATTGTTGTGGCGGTGACGGTTGATAAACCTAAACAAGGTGGCTACTACGGTACCGTAGTGGCAGGGCCTGCAATTGCTGAAATTATTGAGCAAACCTTAAAACATATGGGTGTGCCACCTGATGCGCCTGTGACACCATCAACCATTGAAGCAAATAATTCCAATAAACCTAGTAGTCACCGCACT
>CAYFVY010000099.1:0-1004 GCA_964346715.1 uncultured Pelistega sp.
TGATTCGTAACCCGAATGCTAACACCACATGTGGTTGTGGTTCTTCATTTAGCGTTTAAATTTCTCAGCCGATGCCTCATTTTGATGCCTTATTTATAGGCATCGGCTTGTATGCTTACTGAATGGCGTAGTGACATGAGTAGGCAATCTGGGTATAATCAGAGCACACAATCAGAGCAGTTACTTAGGATATAAGCAGCCTGCAATGGTCGCTTGACGTGAACCTGTGAGCGCAGGGAAATCTAAGCGTTGTCCCTGCATAAATGCTCTCGCCAGCCAGGCGAAGGCTAAGCTTTCTACCGATTGACTATCAATATCATAGGCTTCAATTGCTTCCACAGAGCATGCTAATAAGCTCTGTAACTCCTTCATCACGGCGGTATTGCGACTGCCACCGCCACAGACAAATAACTCATCAATCGTGCCAGCATACTGTTGAATGGCTTGCGTCACACTATGGGTGGTCAGTGTCCGTAAGGTCGCCATGACATCGACTGGACTAATATCGTCAAAACCGATCAGGCGTTGCTGTAACCATTGCGCATTAAATAAATCACGTCCTGTAGATTTTGGGGGAGGCAGTTGAAAATACGGTTCACTACTAAGCCAGTAGTTGAGGAGTCGCTCCTGCACCTCGCCGCTTGCCCCCCAGGCGCCTTGAGGGTCATAATTTAAATTTAAGTGACGCTCAGCCCACATATCCATAAATACATTGGCAGGACCCGTATCAAAGCCTCGGACCGTTTGACCTGGTTTGAGAATTGTGATGTTCGCAATGCCACCAAGATTCAATACTACGCGGTGCTTTTCCTCGCTAGAGAAGAGGGCTTGGTGTAATAACGGCGCAAAAGGCGCGCCCTGGCCTGCGGCGGCCACATCACGACTGCGGAAGTCAGCAATCACATTAATCCCTGTGAGCTCGGCTAAGAGAGCGGGCGCATTCAGTTGTACGGTAAAGCCCAAATCGGGGCGGTGACGTACTGTTTGGCCATGGTCACCAATAG
>CAYFVY010000099.1:1014-1851 GCA_964346715.1 uncultured Pelistega sp.
GCAACTTAGCTTGCGCTAATAAAGCATGGCAACATTGGGCATACAGTCGTGCCAAATCATTGGCAGCCAAATAACTGCGCTCTAGCTCATTCTCACCGGGCTGATTGAGTTGTAAGAATGTTTCCCTTAACTTGAGTGGCATCGCGAGACTGTATTGGGTAATGATTTTAGCCGTGCCACTAGGCATAAATTGAGCAATCACACCATCAACACCGTCAGTGCTCGTGCCCGACATGAGTCCAATAAAATACTCTGGATTTTTAGAGGGATTCATAGCTTATGCGTCCATTAAAGGTATAATCACGTAATTAACAGTATTGTAGTTCAAAGCAGAGCTCACACAATATATAAATTGAAATAATTCAAGTCCAGAAGGTGTTAGACGAGTTTAGCGGTTTGATTTTTAGTTTGAACATGCTACACGAGTGTAATGCCTTTTCATGCCTTGATAATGGTTTAGAGTTTACATAAATGACTGAAGAAAAAATTAGTCCTGAAGTTCAAGAGGATTTACGTACCATTTTACGTGGTGCTGATGAGCTGTTAGTTGAGTCAGAGATGGCCGCTAAGTTGCAGAAAAGTCGTGACACAGGCGTGCCATTGCGTATTAAATTAGGCATGGATCCAACCGCTCCCGATATTCACTTAGGCCATACCGTGGTCTTGAATAAGATGCGCCAATTGCAAGATATGGGGCATCATGTCATATTCTTAATCGGTGACTTCACCTCGATGATTGGTGATCCAAGTGGCCGCAATGCGACACGTCCTCCACTAACTCGTGAACAGATTGAGGCTAACGCTCAGACCTATTATCAACAGGCCACCAAGATTCTT
>CAYFVY010000099.1:1861-2946 GCA_964346715.1 uncultured Pelistega sp.
CGGAACGTACTGAAATTCGTTATAACTCGGAGTGGTGTGATGAGTTAGGGGCGCGTGGTATTATCCAATTAGCCTCACGCTATACAGTAGCGCGTATTATGGAACGCGATGACTTTACCAAGCGCTTTAAGGGTGGTATACCGATTTCAGTGCATGAGTTTTTATACCCCTTGATGCAAGGTTATGACTCTGTCATTCTAAAAGCGGACGTCGAGCTTGGTGGTACTGATCAGAAATTTAATCTTTTAGTGGGTCGTGAGCTGCAGAAAGAATATGGTCAAGAACAGCAATGTATTCTGACTATGCCACTACTCGTTGGCTTAGACGGTGTTGAAAAGATGTCTAAGTCGAAGAACAACTATGTCGGCATTACTGAAGAACCAGACAGTATGTTCGGTAAATTAATGTCGATTTCTGATGAGTTGATGTGGAGCTATTACGAGCTCTTATCCGCGAAGACCTTAGATGAGATTGCTGCTCTGAAGAAAGCTACTGAAGAAGGCATGAATCCACGCGATGTGAAAGTGGCATTAGCACAAGAAATGATCGCACGTTTTCATAATCAAGCTGCAGCTGAGCAAGCCTTGGCGAATTTCGAAGCGCGCTTCCGTGATGGTGCTATCCCTGATGAGATGCCTGAGGTCAGCCTTAGCGCCCCATTAGGTATTGTGGCTATTCTACGTGAGTCAGGTTTAGCCAGTTCAGGCTCAGAAGCCTCGCGTAATATTCAACAAGGTGGCGTCAAAGTCGACGGCCAGAAGATTGATGACAAGGGCGTGCAATTAGACGCAGGTACGTATGTCATTCAAGTGGGTAAGCGTAAATTTGCTCGCGTGACTTTAACGCCCTAATTTAACACTTAGGAGAAGACGGTATGAAGTTATCCAGTTTAACTTTAAGGCATATGCAGGCGATCCATCCTAGCCATGCTTTTGGCAAGATCGATCCAGTCTCGAATATCGCTTTATCAACGAATATTAACCCTGATTTCTCGTGGTCTGATGCACCACAAGGGACGCGCTCATTTGTGATGATTTGTGTTGACGTTGATGTGCCTTCTAAGGGCGACGATGTTAACCAAACTG
>CAYFVY010000099.1:2956-7318 GCA_964346715.1 uncultured Pelistega sp.
ACGTGTCCCTTTTTATCATTGGACCCTAATTGATATTCCTGCTAACGTGAGTTCAATCGAAGCGGGTGCTTACTCGAAAGAAATTACGCCTAAGGGCAAGAGTGGTCCAACCACGCATAATGAGACGCGCCAGGGGATTAATAATTATACCGATTGGTTTGCCAATGACCATGATATGGCAGGGCAGTACTTTGGCTACGATGGCCCATGCCCACCATTTAATGATTCTATTATCCATCATTACCATTTCACTTTATATGCCTTAGACATAGATCGTGTTCCTGTCGACGGTGTATTCCGCGCTGAAGATGTATTGGCTGCTATTGAGCCACATATTCTTGCGCAAGATACCATTATTGGTACCTATACCCTTAATCCACGCTTAAGTGCTTAAATAATTCCATATAGGAGCAGACTGAATGTTTGATCGTTCATTAACACTAGACAAGCAAGACCCAGAACTATGGGCTGCTATTAAGAAAGAAGACGTACGTCAAGAGCAGCACATTGAACTGATTGCCTCTGAAAACTACACTAGCCCAGCTGTTATGCAGGCACAGGGCACTCAGCTTACTAATAAGTATGCTGAAGGTTATCCAGGCAAGCGTTACTATGGTGGTTGTGAGTATGTGGATATTGTTGAGCAGTTAGCGATTGACCGCTTAAAGAAAATGTTTGGTGCCGAGTGTGCTAACGTCCAGCCTAACTCAGGTTCACAAGCTAACCAAGCTGTGTATATGGCAGTGTTGAAGCCGGGTGATACTGTTCTTGGTCTAAGCTTAGCCGAGGGGGGGCACTTAACGCACGGTTCACCGGTTAACGCCTCAGGTAAGTTGTATAACTTTATCTCTTATGGCCTTAACGAAAAAGAAGAGATTGACTACGACGAATACGAGCGCTTAGTTAAAGAGCATAAGCCTAAGCTTGTGGTTGGCGGAGCTTCAGCTTATGCATTACGTATTGACTTTGAGCGTATGGGTCGTGTGGCTCACGAAAATGGTGCTCTATTTATGGTAGATATTGCGCACTATGCTGGTTTAGTTGTGGGTGGTCAATATCCTAACCCTGTACCTTATGCTGACTTTGTTACATCAACAACGCATAAATCGCTACGTGGTCCACGTGGTGGTGTGATCATGATGAAGCCTGAGTTCGAAAAAGCGATTAACTCAGCTATCTTCCCAGGCATTCAAGGTGGTCCATTGATGCACGTTATTGCCGCTAAAGCAACAGCGTTTAAAGAAGCATTAGAGCCTGAATTTGCAGCATATGCAGAACAAGTGGTGAAGAATGCGCAAGTTTTAGCCGACACTTTAGTGAAGCGCGGTCTACGTATTGTTTCTGGCCGTACCGAAAGCCACGTTATGTTAGTTGACTTACGCAGCAAAGGTATTAACGGTAAGATCGCTGAGGAAGCACTAGGTAAAGCGCATATTACGGTGAACAAAAACTCTATTCCGAATGATCCAGAAAAACCATTCGTGACGAGTGGTGTTCGTCTTGGTACACCAGCGATTACTACACGCGGCTTCAAAGAAGCTGAAGTTGAATTAGTAGCTAATTTGGTTGCTGATGTGTTGGATAACCCAACAGATGAAGCGAACTTAGATGCCGTACGCGCTAAGGTAAATGAGTTAACCGCTCGTTTCCCAGTGTACAAATAATACGCTAAGTTCAGCCTAAGGGATTGCTTACAATGACGAGAATCTTGTTTGAATTACTCAAACAGGGTTTAAGCATTGAGTTAATCGTAACTATTCGTTAAGATTAACCATAAGCAATCCCTTTTTTTAGGTGCACACGTATGAAATGCCCTTTCTGTTCTCATAGTGAAACTCAGGTGATGGATTCACGCACCTCGGAAGATGGTTTGGCCATTCGCCGCCGCCGCCGTTGCCAGCAGTGCGACAAGCGATTTACTACCTATGAACGGATAGAATTAACCATGCCTACCGTGGTTAAACGTAATGGCACACGGATGGAGTTTGATGCGGCAAAATTGCGCGGCAGCATGCGTTTAGCGCTACGTAAGCGTCCTGTTTCTACAGAGGCATTAGATGGTGCATTAGCCCGTATTCAAGAGCGCTTACTAAATCACCCTGATAAAGAGGTGCGTACCGATACGATTGGGCAATATGTGATGAGTGAACTTAAGCAACTCGATCAAGTCGCTTATGTACGCTTCGCCTCAGTCTATCAAAGCTTCGAAGATATCAATCAGTTTGTTCACGCCATCCAAGAAATGCAGGATCATATTGTCGATGCGCCAGACGAATAAACAACAAGATACTCGCTATATGAGTCGAGCACTTAGCCTTGCTGAGTCGGTGCTCTATATCACAGATCCTAATCCACGCGTAGGCTGTCTTATTGTTAAAGATGAGCAAATTATTGGTGAGGGCGCAACCCAGCTAGCTGGTGGTCCACATGCAGAAGTGATGGCTATCCGCGATGCTCACGCCAAAGGCTTCACCGATATCATCGTGGGCTCAACTTTCTATGTGACCTTAGAGCCTTGTAGTCATTATGGTCGTACACCGCCATGTGTTGAAGCGATTGTTCGAGAGCGGCCGCATCGCGTGGTGATTGCCATGATGGATCCGAATCCCTTAGTGGCTGGGCAAGGGGTCGCAAAGTTACGAGATGCTGGTATCGAGGTGGAGCTGAATGTCTTGAGTGAACAAGCATTAGCTCTTAATCCTGGATTTGTCTCACGTATGGCACAACAAAGACCGTGGGTTTGGAGCAAAATTGCCTGTTCACTTGATGGGCAGATTGCCTTAGCGAATGGCCAATCTCAATGGATTACTGGTGCGCAAGCACGTGCCAATGGTCATCATTGGCGTGCACGCAGTAGTGTGGTGTTAACTGGATTGGGTACAGTTGCTTATGACAATCCCAGCCTTAACGTTCGTTATGTTGAGACTTCACGCCAACCGCTACGCGCTGTCATTGATAGCCAATTTGCTATTGATGAAGATCGCTTGCTCTTTGATGGTGCTCCAGTTTGCCTATTCGTCAATCGATGGGACGAAGATAAAGCCGCTCGTTTAGCACAGAAGAATGTCGAAGTAATTGTGGTCCCGCGCAGTGATGATATGGGTGTTACGCCACCAAGTCTTGTGGATTTGGGGAGCAATGAAGCCCAAGCAACACAGACAGAGTCCCATCTTGTTCAGCGTTTAGAAATTAATGCACCAGAACCGATTCAAGAAACCTTACGTGATCATGTAAACCTACATATGGTTATGCGTCTTTTAGCGGAACGTGGTGTGAATGAGGTGCATGTTGAGGCCGGGCCAGGTTTAAACGGGGCCTTATTGCAAGCGGGTTTGATTGATGAGTTGCTGGTGTATATGGCGCCAATGATCTTGGGGCCAGGGCAGGGGGCATTCAAAGTTGCAGCCTTAAGTGATTTGCAAGAATCATTTAAATTTAAATTTATTGAGCAAGTGCAAATGAATAATGACATTCGTTTGCGTTTGCGTGATGAGCAGCGTTGGCAGGAATTAGTGAAGGTGATTCAAGGTGCTTAGTGCGATTGAATCGGCTCACTTATTACCTTCTGATTTGCTAGGGTAGGTTTAAGGTGGATGAGCTTTCGCAATCGGGTTGTTTTTCCTTGACTGATTGCTTTGAGCATGCAGTTAATAAGGATTGATTTAATGCGCTACCTTTTATTAATTAGAATGATTTTTTAAGTATAAAGTAGTTTAGAGGAATAAATGTTTACAGGTATTATTACGGGCGTTGGTCAGATTCGTGAAGTGAAGTCACTGGGTGAAAGCGGACAAGAGGGTGTGCGCCTTTTGATTGATGCACAAAACTTTGATATGAGTCGTGTCAAGCTGGGTGACTCTATCGCAATCCAGGGTGCGTGTATGACTGTGGTGAAGTTTGATGAGAAATCGTTCGAGGTTGATGTTTCGCGCGAAAGCTTGAATAAAACCGCTGGCTTAGATGCGCTGGGTGAGGTTAATCTTGAACATGCCATGCGTCTTATGGATACTGTTGATGGTCATTTGGTTTCTGGTCATGTGGATGGCAAGGGCGAGGTAGTTTCATTTGAGCCTGTTGGTGAATCATTTGAATTACGTATTCAAGCCCCTAAAGATATTGCCAAATACTTAGCCTATAAGGGCTCGGTGACTGTGAATGGTGTAAGTCTTACTGTGAATAGCGTGGAAGATAATGCCTCAGGATGTGTCATTAGTATTAATCTCATTCCGCATACTGTGTTGGTGACAACTCTAAAGCACTTAAGAGCAGGAAGTCTAGTCAATCTAGAAATCGATACCATTGCACGATATGTCGAAAGAATGCTAAAATCACAATCTTAGCTAGAAAATTAGGATCGGTGGC
>CAYFVY010000100.1:0-7232 GCA_964346715.1 uncultured Pelistega sp.
TAGCTGATGATATTGATGATCAGATTCGTCAAATTCATACGCTGTTAGGAATGGGTTGCCGTGTGAAACTCTTGAGTAGCAGTCCTTTTGCGCTGCGCTTGTATGCGCAATTACCTGAAGCGCTCAAGTCGCGAATTACGCTGTATGATGACTTCTCCCAACTTAGCTGCGATGCCATCCTACATCACGGTAAGCAAGAAGCCTTACTGAAAATACAACAAGAAAGCGCTAATAAATTACTCACTATCGTGCCAATAATTCATATGGAGCCAGGGGATACGGATATTCCTATCGTTAAGCTTGTGCATGAGCGTGCTGTAAGTATCAATACAACAGCGGCTGGTGGGAATACAAGCCTAATGATGATGGACGCTTAGGAATGACAACATAAAGCAGCCAGAGTATTGGCTGCTTTATGTTTAGAAAATTTAAAACTTTGTATTATTTTATTAGTTAAAAGCGTTAGAAAAAGGAAAAAATGGAAAACTTATCCTATATTCAAGAAGATGATAAAGCGTGGTTAACAGTGATCGAGCAAATCGATCGTGTTGCGCCTTATTTAGAAGATTTAAAAGACCATATTACTGTTCTGAAAAAGCCTAAGCGTGTCTTAATTGTTGATGTACCAGTAGTGATGGATGACGGCTCGATTAAGCACTTTGAAGGTTACCGTGTCCAACATAACGTGATCCGCGGTCCAGGTAAGGGCGGTATTCGTTATCACCCAGACGTGAACCTAAGCGAAGTGATGGCTTTAGCGGCATGGATGACGATTAAGAGTGCGGTGTTGAACCTGCCTTTCGGCGGTGCTAAGGGCGGTATTCGTGTTAATCCTAAAGACCTATCACCGAATGAGCTTGAGCGCTTAACACGTCGTTATACCAGCGAAATTTCAGATAGCATTGGTCCTCAGAAGGATATTCCAGCACCTGACGTCGGTACTAACCAACAAGTGATGGCTTGGATTATGGATACCTTCTCTACCGGTCAAGGCTGTACTGTTACGGGTGTGGTTACTGGTAAGCCAGTGCACTTAGGTGGTTCTTTAGGCCGTGTCAAAGCCACAGGCCGTGGTGTTTTTGTGACGGGTCGTGAAGTTGCACAGAAGATGGGTCTTGAGATCTCTGGTTCTAAAGTAGCCGTTCAAGGTCTTGGTAACGTGGGTGGTGAAGCTGCTCGTTTATTTCATGAAGCTGGCGGTATTGTTGTTGCTGCTCAAGACCACACAGGTACGATTTTCAATGCCGAGGGCTTAGATGTACCGGCTCTATTAGAGCACGTTGCGAAGACATCGGGTGTTGCAGGTTTTGCAGGTAGTGAGAAGATTGAAGACGAAGACTTCTGGTCTTTAGATATGGATATTTTTATCCCTGCAGCCTTAGAAGGTCAGATTACTGTTGAGCGCGCTAAAGTTCTAAAAGCTAAATTAGTTTTAGAAGGTGCTAACGGCCCAACCTATCCTGAAGCCGACGATATCCTTAACTTACGTAATATTGTTGTGGTACCTGATGTTGTGTGTAATGCAGGTGGCGTGACCGTAAGTTACTTTGAATGGGTACAAGACATTGCCAGTTACTTCTGGAGTGAAGAAGAAATTAATGAGAAGCTCGATCGCTTGATGATTCTAGCCATTAATGATGTTTGGAAAACCGCTTCAGAGCAAGGTTGTACCATGCGTACCGCAGCGTATATCTTAGCTTGTCGTCGTATTTTAGTAGCACGTAAAGAGCGCGGTGTATTCCCAGGTTAAGTCAGGGATTAGGTCGCTCAAATGAGTTGCATTAAGCGATACATTGCATAAGTGACATAATTAGCTCCTAACGCTTGAAGGAGACCCGGATTGATATGGATGTCAATTCGGGTTTTTTATTGGGTTTTTAGTTGTACTTACATTTCATAACTATTTTTGCCCTATAAAAGGCTATCAGCGGCCAAGCCAAGCGATTAAACTAGTAGAGTATCTGCCTTAGGAAATTTTGCGTTAGTATATTCGTAGTACCGGAGCTAGCACAGACTTTCATCTATCACATCACGATTAATAGCCATTTAAGAGGGGAATCATGGCGCGTTTATTAAAAACTGTTTTCTTTCTATTGAGCCTGGGTGCATCCCATATTGCTTTAGCCAACCAATACATCATTGACCGTTTGCATAAGCCCGTGCCCGGAGGTGTTGCCGTTGTACCGCTAGGCCAAATTAAGCAAGGTGCTGGATTGCCACAAGTTAAATACCAGGGACATCGCGTCTTAGTGGTTAATAGTGATAATAATGCCCTAGCTATTGTGGGTATCCCACTCAAGACGCCACGTGGAACACAGAATCTTGACGTACAGCAGAATGGTAAAAAACAGCAGGTGCCTTTTGAAGTCACCAGCAAAAAATACAAAGAACAACATATTAAGTTAAGCTCTAATACGCACGTTAATCCTTCGCCTGAAAACCAAGCTCGCTTTAAGCGTGAATTAGATGAGCAGTTGAATGCCTATAAGCAGTTCCGTGATGCAAGCCCTAGTAATGTGGTTTTAGATCGTCCGGTTGATGGTGGTCGTTATTCCAGTCCTTTTGGTTTACGTCGTTTCTTTAATGGTGAGGAGCGTAATCCACATTCTGGTTTAGATATTGCCGTCCCAACTGGAACACCGATTAAATCTTCAGCCGATGGCGTTGTGACTGTGGTGGGTGATTATTTCTTTAATGGTAAGACAGTATTTGTAGATCATGGTCAGGGGATGATTTCTATGTACTGCCACATGAATGAGATTAACGTAAAAAAAGGCCAAGTCGTTAAGCGTGGTGAAGTCGTGGGTAAGGTTGGTTCAACAGGCCGCTCCACCGGACCGCATTTACATTGGAATGTTAGTTTAAATAATGTGCGTGTAGATCCTGCTATTTTTGTTGGTGCATTTCAACCTTAACTAATTTATGCTCTATCGACTCCTTGTCTATCTACGTAAACCGAATAAGGCACTTTGGGTCGTGCTCCAGAAACTTCCGTTCGTGAGGCTGCTTATAAAGTCGCTTGTCTTGCCTTAGAGCGCGCGCAATCTGAGTTGGTTTTTGAGTCGGATTGTCAACGTTTACAAGCTAAACATCAAAAGTTATTTAAATAAATCATATGGAAAAGATTACATTTCATAACTATTTATGCAGCAAAAACACACAAAAACTACTGCATAAATGGTAAATTTAGTGGATAATTCCCTTTTGTTACAAGCAAGGCCTATAGCAAAATAGGTTCATCAATAATTACTCTTGGATATCGCTCATGTTTCATGTTTTTCCTAACCCTCAAGCCATTGCCGAATATGTCAGTGGTTTAATGATTGCTCAGATTCAGCGCAAGCAAGATGCTGTCTTAGGGCTCGCAACTGGAAGTACGATGGAACCTGTTTATCAAGAGTTAAGTAAACAAGTGTCTAAACAAAATATTGATGTATCGGGCTTGATGACATTTAATCTTGATGAATACATTGGCTTGGGGGCAGAACACCCAGAAAGCTATCGCTATTACATGCAAGAGCACTTATTTAATCGTTTGGCATTTGTGCGTCATCGCACTTTCTTACCTGATGGCATGTGTACCGATCCGATTGCACAATGTGCTCAGTACTCTAAGCAAATTGAGCAAGCGGGCCATATCGATTTGCAATTACTCGGTATCGGTAATAATGGACATATTGGTTTTAACGAACCCGGCACTCCATTCAATAGCCGTACTCATGTGGTTGAGTTATCTGAGCAGACACGTGAAGACAATAGTCGTTTCTTTGCTTCGATTGATGAAGTACCAACCCATGCGATTACACTTGGTTTACAAGACATTATGGAATCACGCCAAGTGATTCTGATTGCTACTAGCTCGAATAAGGCGCAGATTGTGGCAGATCTGTATGAGAGTGCTTTAGACGAACAATTACCAGCTTCAATCGTTAAGTCACATCCGAATGCGATGATCTTGGTGGATGAGCAAGCCGCCATGTTCCTACCTGAGCGCGTACGCAAAAACAAGGTCGCCTAAGGAGTAGCTCTGTATTTCATGCAGGGCAGCTTAGAGCAGGGAGTCTGGGCTGATGGTGAAGCTACGCGCTTATGTAAAACTGCGATATTAGGTTAAAAGCAGGCCATAATTAGGGTTTGCTTATCTTTTTTATCCTTTCCTTTTGGTTGATGATGCATCAATAGAATAGGTATTTATTTCCTGTGTGGAATCTGTAGAATACTATCTATACGGTGCTTCATCACTGAGAATTAACGCTTTACTCATGCAATACACGAGTTTTCTTAGGTTCTAAGCACCATTAACTTATTTAAGGAAATATGATTATGATGCAAGTTCGTTACGCTAATGAGCGCGGTTATGCAGAGCACGGTGGTTGGTTAAAAAGCTTTCACTCTTTTTCTTTTGCAAATTACTTTGATCGTCACCACATGAATTTCTCACATTTACGTGTGATTAATGAAGACTGGATTGCTCCAAGCCAAGGCTTTGGTACACACCCACACCGTGATATGGAGATCTTGACCTATGTACGTAACGGTGCTGTAGCACACCGCGATAGCATGGGTAATATCACTGAAATTCCTGCAGGTGAATTCCAAATTATGAGTGCGGGCACAGGTATTGCTCACTCAGAGATGAACCCAAGCAGCACGGAGACATTGCACTTATTCCAGATTTGGATCATGCCTAATGTCGGTGGTGTAACACCACGCTATGACCAAGGTCGTTTTGCTGATAAAGAAGGTGCTACTTTAATTCTTTCGCCTGAGGCAGAAGGTGATTCCTTCAAAATCTACCAAGATATGAAGTTATGGCGTTGGCAGTTGCCTGATGCGAAGACTGAGACTATTGAGCTTAATTCTCAACGTGGCTACTGGTTGCAGCTAGTTGAAGGTAGCATCACAGTGAATGGTCAGAAATTAACAGGTAGTGATGCAGTTGGTATTCGTCAAGAAGACAAACTTGAGATCCAGACTGAAGGTCAAGTTGAATTCTTACTGTTTGATTTAGAGTAAATTTCATCTATATCAATACATCAAAATGTATTGAAGTAAATGAGCCTCCTTTATAGGAGGCTTTTTTAATGGGCGGTCTTTTTCTTTTATGGAATGTCTTAATGGAAGAGCAGGCTTTTGTAGGAGCTTGTTCTTATGGAGTTTTGTTCTAGTAAAGCCTAGTTCTGATGGGAAGACTTTTTAACTCTTCGATACATCGGCTAATAAATTCTCCAATAAGTCAACCGAAGTCGGCTCCAAGAGAGATTGATTATCTCGGTGGGTACGCACAATGACGTCTTTCATGCCTTGAATATACCAAGAGCTATCATTTTTACGATAACTAAGAATAATCGGTGAGTTCAATTTATCATCTGCAAATTGTCGATAGTGAATATCTTGGCGAATGCGCGCCATGGTTGGAATAATGCACAGTCCCTCAGCTGCTGCTACTAAGCCCAAGGCGGTTTGCAGGCACGATACTTCTGTCGTGCTTTTTAGGTCTACACGTTCATCGTGCAAGGTGTTTAAGACGTGGTCAGCAAAGCTTGGACGCGGCTGTGAAGGGTAGACCAGCAATTTTTCATTATCCAAGGCATTCAAGGGGAGTGGGGTGTTACTACTTGCTAACGGATGATCATTACTCATTGCCACCGCCAAGCGCTCACGGCGCACGATCTGCCGCACAATACTGGCATCGTAGAGTTTGATTCTCCCGAAGCCCACATCAATACGACCAGTTTTTAAGGCTTCAATTTGCTGCATCGAGGTCATTTCAAAAAACTGTAGCTCAGTATCAGGAAAATCTCTCTTGATATTCCGAATGAGCATAGGTAAGGCGCCGTATAGTACTGAGGGGACAAAACCGATGGAGAGACGGCGCTGATACTGACCTGTCATATTCACCGTGCTTTTACGAATATCCTCCATACGATTCAAGAGAGGAACCATTTGTTCGTAAAAGAGACGTCCCGCTTCAGTCAGCTGCATAGGACGGCTATCGCGCTCGATTAAAGTCACACCTAAAGAGGCTTCTAAGGCTTGAATTTGTCGGCTTAAGGGGGGTTGAGTAATGTGTAGGCGCTTAGCTGCCTCGGTAAAACTCATTGTCTCTGCAAGTGCTACAAAGTAGCGAATTTGCTTTAAATCCATAGACTTAAGCCTCCTTTTAATGGCTTAGGTAAAAACCATAGGTTTTATTAATCAGGGATTGTTACCCTTTGATTACATTGACATTTTTTTACATTATACCGTTTTGGCATAGCGTCTGGCAAATAAAGTATTGGATAAGACTTTAGTTAAAGCTTTTAATAAGCACATGACAGTTTTATTTTTTAAATTTTAACCAAGGAGATGATGGTCATGAGCATCAAACTATACGAAACACAAAAAATTCAAGATTTTCTAAACTTACTAAGCGGTTTTCCATATGAAGGCGGTAACCCACGCGCCAAGGAAATCATTCACCGCGTAGTAAGTGATCTATTCAAAACAATCGAAGACTTAAACGTAACCCCTAACGAATTCTGGGCAGCTGTTGCTTACATCAACCGTTTAGGTGCAGCAGGCGAAGCAGGTCTATTATCACCAGGCTTAGGTTTCGACCACTACTTAGACTTACGTTTGGATGCTGAAGACGAAGCATTAGGTATTAAAGGCGGTACAACACGTACGATTGAAGGTCCTTTATACGTTGAAGGTGCACCAGTTGCTGAAGGCTTTGCACGCATGGACGAAGGTCTAAACCAAAAAGGGCACACACTTGTTGTTACAGGTACAGTGTTTGACTCTGAAGGCAAACCACTGCCAGGTGCTAAAGTTGAAGTATGGCACGCTGATACACGCGGTTTTTACTCTCATTTTGACCCAACAGGTGAATTACAAACATTCTGCCTACGTCGTAGCATTATCTCTGACGCTAACGGTCAGTACAAATACCCAACAATCGTTCCTGCTGGCTATGGTTGCCCACCAGACAGCCCAACACAAGAAGTATTGAACTTGTTAGGTCGTCACGGTAACCGTCCAGCGCACATCCACTACTTCGTAAGTGCTGATAACCACCGTAAATTAACAACACAAATTAACATCGATAACGATCCATACTTGAATGACGACTTTGCGTACGCAACTCGTGAAGGTCTAGTTCCAGCAATTACTGAAGTTAATGACCCAGCACGTAGTCAAGCAGCTGGTATCGAAGGTCCATTCGCAGAAATGACATTTGATATTCACTT
>CAYFVY010000101.1:0-6916 GCA_964346715.1 uncultured Pelistega sp.
GGGTTGGCAAGTTGTTATCGTGCTAGCCGCTATTACTTTACCTGCAGGTATGACCTCAAGTAAAGAGTATGCAGAATTAGAGTGGCCAATTGACATTTTAATCACCTTGGTATGGGTGGCCTATGCTATCGTATTCTTCGGTACCATTGCCCAACGTCGCGTGAAGCATATTTATGTTGCTAACTGGTTCTACGGTTCATTTATTTTGACCATTGCCATGTTGCACATTTTCAATAACCTTGAAATGCCAGTGATGGGCGAGTGGTTCAAATCATACTCAGCCTATGCAGGTGTACAAGATGCGATGATTCAATGGTGGTATGGCCATAATGCGGTTGGTTTCTTCTTGACCACCAGCTTCTTGGGTATGATGTACTACTACGTACCTAAACAAGCAGGTCGTCCGATTTTCTCATATCGTTTATCTATTGTTCACTTCTGGGCATTAGCATTTACGTATATGTGGGCAGGTCCTCACCACTTGTTATTCACATCATTGCCTGACTGGACACAAAGTCTAGGTATGGCTTTCTCATTGATCCTATTAGCACCATCTTGGGGCGGTATGATTAACGGTATCATGACCTTATCAGGTGCATGGCACAAACTTCGTACAGACCCAGTATTGAAATTCATGGTTGTGGCCTTGTCTTTCTACGGTATGTCTACTTTCGAAGGTTCAATGATGTCTATTCGTACCGTTAACGCCTTATCACACTATACAGAATGGACTGTTGCACACGTTCACTCTGGTGCTTTAGGTTGGGTTGCGATGATTACCTTTGGTAGCTTGTACTACATGATTCCTCGCTTATGGGGTCGTTCTGAAATGGCCAGCAAAGGCTTAGTAGAATTCCACTTCTGGATTGCAACTATTGGCGTGGTGTTATATATCGCTTCAATGTGGGTTGCCGGTGTTATGGAAGGTTTAATGTGGCGTGCTGTTGAAGTTGACGGTACGATGACATACTCTTTCGTTCAAGCACTTGAAGCTAAGAAGCCATTACTGATGATTCGTTTACTTGGCGGTACTATGTTCTTGACTGGTGTTGTCATTATGTTAGTTAACGTTATCATGACAGTTAAAGGTCATAAAGTAGTTAACCCAGCTGTTCCTGCCCCGACTGAGCGTGAAGCTCAACCAGTTCCGGCACCAGCGGTTTAACGAGGAGAAATTTTAAAATGGCTAATCAAAAAGATAAATTTTTCTCTCACTCAACCATTGAGAAAAACGTTGGTATCTTGATCATCTTGAGTATCTTAGTGGTTGCGGTTGCAGGCTTGGTACAAATTGTACCGTTGTTCTTCCAACACTCAACAACTGAACCAGCACCTGGTGTTAAGCCATTAACACCATTGCAGTTGGTTGGTCGTGACGTGTTCATTAAGGAAGGTTGTGTCGGCTGCCATAGCCAACAAGTACGTTTCTTAGCGTCTGACGTTCAGCGCTATGGTCCATACTCTGTTGCAGCTGAGCACGTGTATGAGCATCCGTTCTTATGGGGTTCACGCCGTATGGGTCCAGACTTAGCACGTGTTGGTGGTCGTTATTCAGATGATTGGCACCGTATGCACTTACGTGACCCTCGTCAATTCGTTCCACAATCTAATATGCCAGCTTATCACTGGTTACAGCGTAAGGATATTACTAACGAAAATATCCAGAATCGTATGCGAGCAATGCAAGCTCTAGGTGTACCGTACACTGATGAGGAAATTGCTAAAGCCCCTGAACAACTTAAGGGTAAAAACGAGGAAGATGCTGTAGTAGCTTACTTGCAAAACTTAGGTGTTGGTTATTTAGCCGCCCTACAAGAGCAAGAAATCAAAGCTGGTGCTACTCAGGGGAACTAAAATGGGTGTCCTACATGGTCTTATGACCATTATCGGAATGGCATTTTTTTTGGGTATCGTATGGTGGGCTTGGTCTAAGTATAGAGTTAAAGCCAACGAGGAGGCGGCAAATCTGCCGTTCTCCCTACCAGACGAAGCGGAATTAGAACGTAAGAAAGATGAAAGGGGTTAATCATGAGTGATTTCTTTAGTAGCGGTTGGAGTTACTGGATCACCATTATCTCATTAGGCGGAGTTGTGTTCTGTCTATGGTTATTGTGGAGCCAGCGCCAATGGCTGGAAAATAAAGATGTGACTGATACAGGTCACGAGTGGGACGGTGTAACTGAGTTGAACTACCCAGTTCCACGTTGGTGGATTATTTTCTACCTAGGCCTATGTGCAGTTGCGCTTGCAATTATGTTTATGTATCCAGCATTGGGTAGTAATCCAGGTACACTTGGTTTTACTTCTCGCGGACAAGCAGAGGCTGATCGCTTAGATCAATTAGCACGTATTCAACCTGAATATGATAAGTACAAAAACTTATCGTTTGAAGAGTTGGCAGGTAATGCTGATGCACGTGCATTAGGTGAGCGCTTGTTCTTGAACTACTGTGCACAATGCCACGGTTCAGACGCTAAGGGTTCTCCAGGCTTCCCTAACTTGTCAGATAATGACTGGTTATGGGGTGGTGCACCTGAGCAAATTATTCACTCCATCACTGAAGGTCGTCACGGTATTATGGCGCCTTTAGCGGCAGCAGTGACACCTGTTGAAGCAGAACAGATTGCTCATTATGTGCGTTCATTATCTGGTTTAAGCAGTGATGCAACACTTGCACCTCTTGGTCAAGCGAAATTTGCGACTGTTTGTGCAGCTTGTCACGGTGCAGACGCCAAAGGTAATCATTTATTAGGTGCGCCTAACTTAACCGATAGTGTTTGGTTAAATAGCTCATCAAAAGACACCATCGTGAAAACCATTCTTGAAGGCCGTACAGGTACGATGCCAGCACAAAAGTCTGTCTTAACAGCGGATCAAATTCGTATGTTAGGTGCTTATGTGTGGGGTATGTCTAATAAGTAAGAAATAAGGATAAACGTATACATTATGCGTTTATTCTTAGACCTGCATGCTATCCCTATTTTTGTGGATAGGGATAGCAATAACTCTTAAAGCACACAAATATCGTCAGTATTTTTAAGAAGAGAGTCATTATATAAGATGTGGTTTATATGCGAATTAGAAAAACAATAAGCGTATAATCGTTGAGTAATGGCATTGTTCTTAAAGAGGTTGATTTATTTCCACTTCTTATGATGTATAAGGAAATTGTAGTATGAATAACGAAGATAAAAATACAGATAAGCAGGCAGAGCAAATACCTGATTGGCAACCTGTAGAAATTAATCGTTTAAGTGATGAAGAAACAGAGCGCATAATGCGCGAGATGTCAGCGAAGATTTATGCTCGCTCGGTTAAGGGTAGATTTAATAACTGGCGTATTTATCTCGTTTTATTCACTCAGATCATTTATTATTGCCTACCTTGGCTGCAATGGAATGACCGCCAAGCTTTCTTGCTTGATTTAGGCGCGCGTAAATTCTATATTTTTGGCTTGGTTTTATGGCCACAAGATATTTTTTATCTTGCGATTATTTTGATTGTTTCCGCCTACGGCTTATTCCTGTTTACTGCATTGGCAGGACGGCTGTTCTGTGGCTACGCCTGTCCACAAACTGTCTATACAGAAATCTTTATGTGGATTGAGCGATGGGTTGAAGGTGATCGTGTACAGCGTATTCGTTTAGATGAATCCCCTTGGAGTGCCAAGAAAATTCGCCTGAAAGTCACTAAGCAGTTCCTCTGGATTGTCTTAGCGTTATGGACAGGTTTTACCTTTATTGGTTACTTTGCACCTATCCGTGAGCTTGTTGGTCAAGTGTTGCAGGCTGATTTAAGTGTTGCACAATGGTTCTGGATGTTCTTCTATGCCCTTATGACATACTTAATGGCGGGTATTTTACGTGAAAACGTCTGTAAATACATGTGTCCTTATGCACGCTTCCAAAGCGTTATGGTTGACCAAGATACCTATGTTGTAACCTATGACAAAATCCGTGGTGAACCACGTGGTAAGCGCTCTAAGAAAGCAGACTATAAGGCAGAAGGCCTAGGTGACTGTATTGACTGTACGATATGTGTACAAGTTTGTCCGACCGGGATTGATATCCGTAACGGTCTACAGTATATGTGTATTGGTTGTGGTGCCTGTATCGATGCCTGTGATGATGTGATGGATAAGATGAATTACCCACGTGGTCTGATTCGTTATACATCAGAATACGGGATGCTGAATCAACTCGATAATACACAAGTGCGTAAGCGATTATTCCGTCCACGTGTATTTGTATATGTTGGTTTGCTCTGTATATTCATTATTGGTTTAGTGACTTCTTTAAGCTTACGTTCAACCCTCGATATTGATGTGGTCCGTGACCGTGGTCTTTTAGGCCGTGAAATCCCTGGTGGCTTAATTGAGAACGTATATCGTATTCAAGTGATTAATATGACTGAGAATGCAGAAGTTTTCGAAATTAGTGCAACTGGCGATAATATGCAAAATGCCAAGGTTTATACTGATGATGGTACAAGCAACACGATCAGAGTTGAGCCATTTGCTAATCAGTGGGTGCCGATGGTTATTCGTGTTCCTATGGATGATGTTAAAGCGGGTGAAAGCTATAAAATTGATGTATGGGCCAAAGGCCAGTCTAAAGACCATGGTGTCTTAGAAGCATCTGAATCTAATAGTTTCTATGCACCAAAATAAGGTAGTGAGGTAGTAAATATGGCCAGCAATACAGAAAGAGATTTAGATAAGTATCCAAACCCATGGTACAAAGAACCATGGCCATGGATCTTAATGTCAGGGCCAATCTTAGCGATTATTGGTTGCATCATTACCATTTATTTGGCGTTTTCGCAAAATATCGATAATGAAGTAAAACTTCAAGGTTATATCCAAGGTAAATTCGTTAGTCGTGATGGCAAAGACATTCCACGTGTTTTTGCCCCTAAGGAACAAGACGAACAGAAATCGTCTCAATAATATAAGTTGAGGCTTATGGCAGCATAAGTCTCGATACTGCTTCAATTGAGAATACTCGAGTTGAAGTAGTGTGAGAATTTATTGTCTGACTATGTTCGAATAATCAAGAAGGTATAAGAATGCGTAAATGGATGTGGATTTTATGGCCATCATTTTTGACTGCAGGATTGTTAAGTGGTGTTGTATTTGCTTTTATAGATCCTGCTGATCTCTTCTTTCTTAGTTCTTATCAGCTCGATACTAATTTAGTTTATGCCTTAGGCTTTTTTGTATTTTGGATTGCTGCAGCCTTATCAAGCATGATGACTTTAGCTCTATCAATTCAAAGCGATAAAAGCCTATTCGGTGACGAGGATGATGACTTTTAAGTAAAATAATGAGTCATTACACCAAGCATTAAGTATGACAGAGACATAAATGGCCGTTTTGCAGTTTTGTAAAATGGCCATTATTTTATGTCTAGACGATAGCAGGAGCTAAGTGGTTTTGGACTTTGGTGTTTGTGAGCGTTGACTGTGGAATTACGCTTGTAGAGACTGTGTTTTGGAGTTCAGACTTGGATATTTTGTCAGTAGTGCTAATCAATCGACACGTAAGAGTTCTTGAATGCCAGGTTTATTGATCAGTCGAATTTCTCTTTGTTGAATACGAATTAATCCTTCACGTTGAAAGCGAGAAAGTAGTCGACTAACGGTTTCTAAGGTTAGGCCAAGATAATTACCAATTTCTTCACGACTCATGCGTAGGATAAATTCATTGGGTGAATAACCTAAATTGGTATAACGGTCAGACATATCCAATAAAAATGAAGCGACACGTTGCTCAGAACGCATGGCGCCTAAGGATAAGACCATACCATGTGAACGTGAAATTTCACGACTCAGTAAGCGTCTAAATTGTGCTTGCAGAGCAGGAATTTCTAAAGATAAGCTGTCCAACTCATTAATTTTAAGGACACAGACTTCGGTGTCTTCAAGTGCAATAGCATTAGATAAATGTGCACCTTCACCGATTCCATCAAGGCCAAGAATTTCTCCAGGTAAGAAAAATCCTGTGATTTGCACATGGCCATTTTCATTTTCAAGCTGGGTTTTCATGGAGCCTGAGCGAATACTGTAAATAGCGGTGAGGGGGTCAGTAACTTTATAGAAAAAAGAACCCTTTGGGATACGAATTCGTTCTTTAATAAGCTGAGATAAGCGCTCAATATCTGCAGGGTTCAATCCACTAGGCACGCAAATATGCCCTAACATACAAGATGAACAATGTATCGACTCATCATTTAACAGCAAGTGTTTCAACATCGGGTGGAGATCCTTGGAACGTATTTATATCTATTTTTAATTGTAATCTTTTCTTAACTCTAGGTGTTCAATTGAGTTAAGTCAAAAGAACTTAATTTAATTTTTATTTCCAAAAACAACTTGTTTTACATCAGTACGCACTTTCTAGTTTTAGCTTATAATGCGATTTTTTTATCTGCTTTATCATATATGCTAATAATTATAAGTTATATGTAGCTAAGATGGTGCATGAAGTAATGAAAATTATAATCCAAAGCTTAGATAAACTTAACTTAACAGCATAGACTTACACCACATAAATTCTCATCACTATGAGGGGAACTTATCTCAGAAAAGCTCTTGGGTGCTGTTGCTTCTTGTTCAGTTGGTGGTAGGTGTGCATTCGTAGCATTATCTGCTGAAGTGTGTGACGGACCAGGAGTTTGGGATGTTGTCGGTGTGGGCTTCGTGCTTGTATTAGTGCCAGGTGGTGTATTACTGCTAGGTGGTGTATGCGGGTGAGAGGGCGCCTTAGTGCTAGGAGGAAGCTTATTCGTGCGTAATGGCATGCTCTGTGAAGCACACCAGATTCTATTTGTACAGTCGCTATTTGCTGCGGTAGTGCTCACTGTACTATTTGTTGTTGACGTAAGTTGATGAGGATATAGTACATGGCTTGAGTTAT
>CAYFVY010000101.1:6926-7223 GCA_964346715.1 uncultured Pelistega sp.
CAGGGTGAGATTGCATACTAATGGAGAGACTACTTCGTATTGCTAGTGTCCCTGCTTTACTCATGAGTTCGGAGGCTAATGGATCTGCCTGCAAATTAGCGAGTTGCTTAAATAAGAAACTCATCCCTGGAACTGTAGGTTTATAAGGGTAAATAAGACTAAGTTTAAGTGTATTTGCCTGATAAATGGTGTGTCCTGATAATAGACCCTGGCTTTTTCTTAGGTGCTGTTCCTTTTGGAAGTTATTGTCAATAGCATCGTGCCCGGTAAGCTGCGAAAGCCTCAAATCACGGCGCT
>CAYFVY010000102.1:0-7110 GCA_964346715.1 uncultured Pelistega sp.
GAATCTTGATGCGCGCTTAGCGAGCAGTCTTGATACACTCAATAATTTAGGTTTGAATCATCTGCAAGAGGCTTTAGAGCAACGCCTTGAGAAGCAGCCTGATGCACGTATTCTTGATGTTATGCAAGACCGTACGATTCGTGTTTCATGGAAAGTCGAAGTACTACGTAAGATGGAGAGTATCTTTTCGGGCGCTGACCGTGCTGCCGTCTTAACTGAGATGCAGAAGATTCACGATAAGGTACTGAAGAGCCGTGTCTTTGTCGCTCTACATATGCATGCGGGTGACGGTAACGTACATACGAATATCCCAGTCAACTCAGATGATTATGCGATGTTACTCACTGCGCATCGTGCCGTTGATCGCATTATGCAAATTGCGCGTGATTTGAATGGCGTGATTTCGGGTGAGCACGGTATTGGCCTGACGAAATTAGAATTCTTAACCGAAGAAGAATTAGCTCCATTTGCACAGTATAAGCAAGAAGTTGACCCGAATGGCGTATTCAATATGGGTAAGCTGTTGCGCGGTGCGGATTTACGCAATGCGTGGACACCTAGCTTTAACTTACTCGGTCATGAATCCTTAATCTTAAAGCAAAGCGATATGGGGGCGATTTCTGAATCCATTAAAGACTGCTTGCGTTGTGGTAAATGTAAACCCGTGTGCGCCACTCATGTGCCACGTGCGAACTTGCTCTATTCACCACGAAATAAGATTTTAGCCACCTCACTCTTACTTGAGGCCTTCCTTTACGAAGAGCAGACCCGTCGTGGTGTGAGCTCATTGCATTGGAAAGAGTTTGAAGATGTCGGTGAGCACTGTACTCTGTGCCATAAGTGCTATACCCCATGCCCAGTGGATATCGACTTTGGTGATGTGTCGATGAATATGCGCGCGATCTTACAGCGTATGGGTAAGCAATCTGCACGTCCAGGTAAGACCGCAGCGATGTTCTTCTTAAACGCGACAGAGCCATCGACGATTAATGTGACACGTAAGGTCTTAGACCTAGGCTATAAAGCACAACGTATCGGTAATCGCCTCTTAAGTAAAGCAGCGGTGAAGCAGACGGCACATCCGCCAGCATCCGTGGGTAAAGCACCGATGCGTGAAGAGATTATCCACTTTGTGAATAAGAAGATGCCCGGCGGCTTACCGAAGCAAAGTGCACGTAAACTTTTGGATATTGAAGACAAGAATTACGTGCCGATTATTCGTAATCCTAAGGCAACCAATGCGGAGAGCGAAGCAGTCTTCTACTTCCCAGGTTGTGGCTCTGAACGCTTATTCTCGCAAGTTGGCCTGGCTACTCAAGCGATGCTCTGGCATGCAGGAGTGCAGACAGTTTTACCGCCAGGTTATCTATGCTGTGGCTACCCACAACGTGGTAATGGTCAAGCGGATAAAGCTGAGCAGATTATTACTGATAACCGCGTATTATTCCACCGTCTTGCAACCACCTTAAACTACTTGGATATTAAGACTGTGGTGGTGAGCTGTGGTACCTGTTATGACCAGTTAGCGGGTTATGAGTTTGATAAGATATTCCCGGGCTGTCGCTTAATCGATATTCATGAATATTTATTGGAAAAAGGCTTGGCCTTGGAGGGTGTAACGGGGACTCGTTATATGTACCATGACCCTTGCCATACTCCGATGAAATTACAAGACCCGATGAAGACCGTTAAGGCTTTAGTGGGTGAGGATGTGATTAAAACCGATCGTTGCTGTGGTGAATCAGGTACCTTATCGGTTAGCCGTCCTGATGTATCTACACAGATTCGCTTCCGTAAACAAGAAGAGTTGCAAAAGAATGTGAACCAGTTAATGGCCCAAGAAGCCAATACACCGATGAAGATTCTGACTTCCTGTCCTTCTTGCTTACAAGGCTTAAGCCGCTATAAGAGTGATATTGGTGTGGAAGCTGACTATATCGTTATCGAGATGGCGCGTCACACGCTAGGTGAGACATGGCTAGAAGATTACGTGAAGAAGGCGAACGACGGTGGTATTGAGCGTATTCTGTTGTAATACCCGGTGGAGTTCATTCAGGGTGAGTTTTTAAGCACTGAGGCTTCAAGCCTGATGCCTCAGTATTAATTCCTAAGTACTGATTCGCTGAACACTACAGCCTGTAACTATTGAGTGATCGATAGTTACGGGTTTTCTTATCTAGCAGAGTAAATCACGCACCTTCAGAACATCATAGATGCGTTGCGCGAAAGCCGCTGCGTGTTCTTGGTCGCCATGGATACATAAGGTATCGGCTTGAATCGGGATTTCCTTACCAGATAGCGCTCGGACAAAACCATGCTCCACCATGTCAAGAACTTGCGCGATTGATTGCTCTTCATCAACAATCATCGCATTGGGCTGAGTGCGCGGGGTAAGGGTACCGTCATCTTGATAGGTGCGGTCAGCGAAGACTTCTTGCATGGTCTGCAAACCCATATCGCTTGCAACTTGGTTGTATAAGCTGTTGGCGAGTGTAAATAGGATTAAGTTCTTATCAACATCAATCACCGCTTGTGCTATCGCACGAGAGAGGGCTTCATTATTTACTGCCATATTATAAAGAGCACCATGCGGTTTTACATGATGTAATTGTGTGCCTTGACTCTTAGCGACAGCGGCAAGCGCCCCTATCTGCACCACAACTAAATCATAGGCTTGTTGCGGAGTAATGGGGAGAGGGCGGCGACCGAAACCCGGTAGATCATTTAGGCCAGGATGTGCCCCGATTTTGACCCCATGTTTCAGTGCTAGAGCTACTGTTTGGCGCATAATATGAGCATCTCCGGCATGAAAGCCACAGGCAATATTCGCGGAATGAATATAGGGCATTATAGCCGCATCATTCCCCATGACCCATGCGCCAAAGCTCTCGCCCATATCGCAATTTAAATTAATCTTCTTGCCCATAATGATCTTGTCTCCTTCTTGAATCAACACCTTAGGTGATTTTACGTATAAGCGATAAAGTGTTCTTTAAGTAAGTGCGTTGTTTCTTGTATTTGCTGGCTTAACTGAGAGAATTTGTCTAAGCGCTCTGCCCAGAGTTGCTGAGCCTGCTCAACTGTACATAAGCTAAATTGAATCTTCTGGCCAGGTAGATGTTGTGCCAAATAGCTTAAGTCTGTTTGAATAATATTCGCAATTTTCGGATAACCACCTATGCTTTGACGATCCGCCATTAAGGCAATTGCTTGGCCATCAGCCGGTACCTGTATCGTCCCAAAAGCCATGGGTTCAGAGCGTAACTGTAAGGGTTGCTCTAACTCTAAGCTCGGCCCCTGAAAACGATAACCCATACGATCTGATTGTGGTGTAATTGCAAACTCAGCATCTACCAAGGCCTCACGTGAAGCCATCGTAAAGTGTTGAAAATGTGCACCGCGAATAATACGAATAGTTTTACGCACTTGAATCCCTAGACCAGAACTTAGATAGATCTGGCGCTTATGCAGATGGCTAAGAATAGTATCTAGAGAGTTTGCTGCGAAATAACCGTTTAGGTGAATACGATCGCCTTTTTGTAAGGCTCGGCCTTGAAGGCCACCCATACCCACTCGGTAGTCTGTGCTTTGACTTCCCATGACGCTATCGCTTTTGATTCCACCATGGAACGCAATATAGGCACGGGCGCCGGTACAGTGTGAACTCGGTTTAAAACTCAAGGCCTGACCAGCTTGTACGATATAGGCACAATTATTTTGTATGGCTTGCTCGTCAATATGAGGCCCTAAAAAGGCGCCGCTGATAGCAATGCATGCCGCCTCTTCGAAAACTAAACTAGGACCACCTAAGGTGAGCTCTAAGCAGGCGGTATGTAAAGGGTTACCTACCACGCAATTGGCTAGACGTAAGGCACTCGGATCCATGGCGCCTGTTACGCTCACACCTAAAGACTGAAAGCCCCAGCGTCCTGTATCTTGGATGGAGGTAAACATACCTGGTTTACTGACAAGTATGCTCATAGATCACCTGTGCCATATTGTGCTTGTAAAGCTAAAAATTCTGTTTTAGAAATCGCTTTAAATTGAACCTTATCACCTGCTTGGTATAGGGTATAAGGTGCTTGTTCTGCATTGAATAAGCGCAGAGGCGTGCGCCCGACAATATGCCAACCACCTGGGGTGGCAAAGGGGTAAATGACGCCTTGACGATTCGCAATGCCGATTGATCCAGCAACTAACTGCGTACGCGGTTGGGGGCGCCGAGGTAAATTGAGGGCAGGGTCAAATAAGCCATGAAAAGGCATACCAGGTGAGAATCCTAACATAAAGACATGCATAGGCTCTTTGGTATGTAAGGCAATAATTTGTTCAATGCTTAAACCAAGAGTTCGACTTAACTCCGCCAGATCGATACCGAATTCCTCATCATAACAGACAGGAATTTCGACAATTTTATGAGGTGTATTGCTATGCGTATCAGCTGATGCCGCATAAGCCTCGATCTGCTGATAAGAAAAATCTCTTAATTCATCGCTTAAATACGCAAAAGGGCTGGTGAATGTTTCCGCATTATGATTGAGTGGCAAGCGATCTAAGTCATAGTACACACCCACAGCATCAAAACTAGGGATGGCCTCAATCAGCGCTTCAGGTAATTCTTGTCCGATAGCCTTTTGGATAGACTGAGCTAAGTAGATGGCAACACGATTAAGTTCGGCATTAATGGGGTCTGTGCTGCGAGGAGGGGGAGCTGCCTCGTGCCCTGCCTTGGCCTGAGTGTCCGCTGTAGCACGAGCAACTAGCGGCTCATCAGTAGGCTCACTAGGCGAAGAGGGAACTGGCTCAGTGTCTTGGAATGCTAAGCGAATGATAATGCAACTATCACCTTCTGTCTCAAGTCGTAAGTGTAGGGGTGGATTCTTCTTCAATCGTTACACACTCCTGTGGGAAAACAATGCTAAAGGTACTGCCTTTGTTAAGTTTACTATTAATTTGCAGTTTAGCATTATGCCTGATGAGAATATGCTTAGTAATCGCTAGGCCCAGACCTGTGCCACCTGAGGCACGTGAACGGCTTTTATCAACGCGGTAGAAGCGCTCGGTAAGACGAGGAATATCACGAGGGGCAATGCCAATACCCGAGTCTTTGACATTGAAAACAGCTTGACCCTGATCATCCATAGCCCACTTCACACTAATTGTGCCCCCATTTGGGGTATAGCGGACTGCATTAGTGACCAGGTTAGTAATCGCTGAACTTAATTCATTATGATTACCTTCAACGAAAACATTCTCGGCAATATCCCACTCTAATGTATGCTGATTATTCGAGAGTACCTCAGCTTGCTTACGTGCAGTCTGAATAACATCGAGCATCTTAACAGGAACACCATTCTGTAATTTGGTTGACTCCAGTGTTGAGAGTGTTAAGAGATCAGCAACAATCGCTAACATACGGTCAGCTTGTTCTTTCATCAAGAGTTGGTATTGGCGTCGTTGATCTGGTGTGAGGGCATCAGGCGGCAATTCACTAATTGTCTCTAAAAAGCCGATAAGCACAGTCAGTGGTGTGCGGATTTCGTGTGAGACATTCGCGACGAAGTCTTGTTGCGTTGTGCGTAATTTTTCTAATTGGGTGTTATCGATGCACAATAATAAAATACTATTATCATCATACTGGGTTAACTCAAAGCGTAGGTGATAGATGCGGCCATCAATTTCGGCTGTATTAGTATAGGCTTTAGACCAGTCTTTCTGAACGGCATACTCGTAGAACTCAGGGATACGAATAATATTAAATAGGTTAAAGCCACGATCCTCGATGTAGTCGATGCCTAGTAGCTTTTTAGAGTTACGGTTACACCATTCGATAGTGAAGTTTTTATCCATGGTCACGGCTGCCGCGGAAAGTGCTTCAGCAGCGGATAGGATGCTATTGTTCGTATGTTCTAGGCGGGTAATTTCGTTACGCTGAGTGCGGAACACCTTATATAGGGGTGTAATAATTTCATCGTAACGACCAACATAGGGGGGTGGAGCACCGTGGGTGTTGTTGGCCCATTGTAGAGTGGCACGGTAATACTTATAGTCGCGATAAGCAGCAAAAATGACAATAAGGCTGAGTACGCTGATGCCCCAGTAGCCACCAAAAAAAAAGCTCAGGGCAAAACCTAAGATGACACCAGCGAGTATAAGTAAGTTTGATTTAAACCATGCCATGGTAAGAGGATCCACAAAAAGCACAATAGGCTTAAGAGTACCCACTAGTGTATCAGGTAAGCCAGAGTTCTAACAAGATAAATAGATGTTCGACGTCTTAGATATCAATACTTATCAAACTAAGCAGTATGCGGTGTATTTGGCATACGTGTGGTAAAACGATAACCACTACCACGTACTGTTTCGATCAACATATCATGTTTACTGGGTTCTAACGCTTTGCGTAAGCGACGAATGTGTACGTCAACTGTACGCTCTTCTAAAAATACATGATCACCCCATACTTGATCCAATAATTGGCCGCGCGTAAATACACGCTCTGGGTGCGTCATAAAAAAGTGTAGAAGACGGAATTCGGTTGGGCCTAATGATAAATTAATGTCATTACCTGTTGTGCGATGTGATACAGGATCTAAGCGTAAACCAGCGATTTCAATTTCATCATCGGTTAGCTGTGGGGCACGACGGCGTAGCACAGCCTTAATGCGTGCCATTAATTCCTTCGGAGAGAAAGGCTTGGTGATGTAGTCATCAGCACCGCTTTCTAAACCTTCGACCTTATCCGCTTCTTCGCTTTTAGCGGTTAGCATAATAATCGGGATTTCACGGGTACGCTCATTGCTGCGCAATGTACGTGCTAAGCTTAAACCTGAAGTGGTCGGCAACATCCAGTCCAGAAGAATCAAATCTGGCAATTCAGCATTGATAAGAATTTTTGCTTGCTCAGCATCAAGAGCACGCAGAACTTTATGACCTGCAAAAGTGAGGTTCACGGCAATCAATTCTTGGATTGCGGGTTCGTCTTCAACAACGAGAATGGTACTTGCCATAATAATAATTTAATCTAAATAGGTTATAACAATTGGTGGATAAGTCTATTTGGACTTATACTTCTTCATAACGTATGTTAGTGTTGTTTTATGTCATGTT
>CAYFVY010000103.1:0-7078 GCA_964346715.1 uncultured Pelistega sp.
TTTAGGCGCATCTGCCCCTCATAGACTTGCTGAGGATCTAAGCGCTGCCAATCAGTAATCGGCCAATGATAAAGACCACTAATATGGGCCAATGAGGCATCCAAACTAAACTCTTGCACACTACTAAGATCTGTTACCACACGCCATTTACGTAATAAGGCATTGTATTGAACGCGCCAGGTATGTGATTGCTTTAACACCAAACTATCAAACCAAAATTGTTTAGGTTTGTATACCTTTAACTCTAAGGTAAAAAATAAAGGCACCCCACGCTCTAAAGCATTACGCAGTTCATCACTTAATTGCAACTCTATCTCTGAGCTTATCACATAGGAGAGCTCTGTGCCTTCAGCTTGACCTAATTGAATATCGCGAAAGTCCGCCCTCGAACTTAACTCAGCAAATGCTGTAGACATCCAAAATAGAAGCGCAAGCAGTGCACTTGCCAAGACAAGTAAAAATGTCCACCATTTTGCACCACCTCGCTCCATCATGCGCTACCCCTTATGTTCCTCAGGAACTTGCTCTAATTTACGGAACAAGGCATAAAAAAAGCCATCATGCAAGGCTCGCCCCTGGCCTTCTAAAGCAATTGGTAAAAGTTGGCCTGGCGCCTCTAAGCGTTGTGCATCGGACAAAGTTTCTTGCATAAATTTCGCTTGCTCTTCACCCTCTTGTGGAAAAATTGAGCAGGTAATATATAAGAAATAACCACCTGGCGCTAAAGTCTGCCATAAAGCCTGCACAATCTGACGTTGCAATGTTGCTGTTTTCGCAATATCCTCATACTGACGCAACCACTTAATATCAGGGTGACGACGCACAATACCTGAAGCGGTACAGGGCACATCCGCCATAATCAGATCGAAGGCCTGACCATCCCACCAGCTTGCCGTATCAGCAGCGTCAGCCTGAACTAAGCGTACCTTATCGCTGAGCAAACCTAAATGCTCGAGATTCTGCTGTACTCGTGCTAAGCGGTGCGGCTCAATATCAAGGGCACACATCTGCACATCCGCACGCTCTAAAATATGCGTAGTCTTCCCCCCCGGTGCCGCACAAGCATCAAGCACCCGCAAACCATCTTGCAGGGGCAATAATTGCGCCGCTAACTGAGCACCCGCATCTTGGACCGCACATAAACCCTGGTCAAAGCCAGGAATCTGTGACACAGGTACCGCCTGCTGCAATACGACCGCGTCCTCGCCCACACAGGTATACCCCATATTTGCTTGGTCCAATAATTGGCAAAAAGCTTCTCGTGAGCCTTGGCGACGATTCACACGTAAGGTTAAGGGTCCTGGCGTGTTGGCCGAGGCAAGAATTGCTTGCCACTGCTCAGGGTAATGATGACGAATTAGGCCAATCCACCACGATGGAAAACCATAAGTCACCTGCTCATCCTTAGCAATCGACTGCATCAGTTGGTCTTTTTCTCGCAGAAAGCGACGTAAACATGCATTTAACAGCCCCTTAAAAGGCGCGCATTTCTTATGGCTCTGCGCCGCTTTAACCGCCTGATCGACCACCGTATGCTCGGCATAATAAGGAATGGCCTCATGGTTCATTATTCGCTTCTCAGCACTTGATGCCGTAGAGCCTTTTTCTTCCTCACTTATAGCTTGAGCATCTCGACTTGGCACACTTAAGAGACATAAGCTCACCAACAGTAAGGCATGAACCAGAGGAGTTGGTGCCTTTTTACTCAATAACTTACGACTAAGTGCCTGCGCTGTTGCCAACTGTCGCATGCTGTAAAAACTAATCGCCTGTACGGGTGCACGTAGGCTAACATCAACTTCGCCTAAGGCATCAGTCAAGGAGCGACCTGCCAACACGGCACGCACGCAATCAGCTGCAGGGATTAAGACCTCAGATAGACTGGCTGATTTGTGGGGTGTAGGTAGTTTTGTCGATGGTTTCATGATGCAGTTCAATAATAGCTATGCCGCTAGTTTAGCAAAATCAAGGCTAGACCGAAGAAAAATCTTACGAAGATAAGAAGTGTATAAGTAGCACAAAGACCCAATATGAGACTCTTTTTTCCCTATTGTACTGGTAAAATATAGCTCATTAATTTTTGCATAAAAAAGGTTCCACCCATGTCTGCTCCTAAAGTCGGTTTTGTTAGCTTAGGCTGCCCTAAAGCGCTTGTTGACTCTGAACGCATCTTGACTCAATTACGTACCGAAGGCTACGAAATTTCCCCCTCTTACGAAGGCGCTGATGTCGTCGTTGTGAACACCTGTGGCTTTATTGATAGTGCTAAAGCAGAATCACTGGATGCAATTGGTGAAGCGATTGCCGAGAATGGCAAGGTGATTGTGACGGGCTGCATGGGCGTGGATGAGAGCGTAATTCGTGAGGTGCACCCTAGCGTCTTATCCGTCAGTGGTCCACAGCAATATGAAGAAGTGGTACGTGCCGTGCACGAAGTGGTGCCGCCAGACATTGAGCATGATCCATTTGTCGATCTGGTTCCTCCTCAAGGGATTAAGCTAACGCCACGTCACTACGCTTATTTAAAAATTTCCGAAGGCTGTAATCATCGCTGCAGCTTCTGTATTATTCCATCAATGCGTGGTGATTTAGTTAGCCGCCCGATTGGTGAGGTGATGGATGAAGCACAACGCCTCGTCAATGCTGGAGTTAAGGAAATTCTGGTGATTTCTCAAGACACCAGTGCCTATGGTGTAGACCTAAAATACCGCAGTGGTTTCTGGAATGGTCGCCCTATCAAGACTCGTATGCTCGAGCTTGCAGAAGCCTTAGGTGAGATGGGTGTCTGGGTACGTATGCACTATGTGTATCCCTATCCTAATGTAGATGAAATCATCCCTCTTATGGCACAAGGCAAGGTACTACCTTACTTAGATATTCCGTTCCAACACGCTAGCCCACGCATCCTTAAGGCCATGAAGCGTCCAGCGTTTGAAGACAAGACACTCGCCCGTATTAAAAAATGGCGTGAGATTTGTCCTGAATTGACGATTCGTTCAACCTTTATTGTTGGTTTCCCTGGCGAAACTGAAGAGGACTTTCAATATCTCCTAGATTGGCTCACCGAAGCTCAGTTAGATCGTGTGGGTTGTTTCCAATATTCGGATGTAGAAGGCGCTTCAGCCAATGACTTACCTGATCAAGTACCTGAGGATGTGAAACAAGATCGTTGGGAGCGCTTTATGTTGCATCAACAAGCCATCTCGGCTGCACGCCTAGAGCAGAAGATTGGTAAAGAAATCGATGTGATTATTGATGAAATTGATGAAGACGGCATCCCTATTGGTCGCTCTTATGCCGATGCGCCTGAGATTGATGGTTTAGTCTTCTTGAATGCTGGCGATCCCGTACAAGCGGGTCAGATTGTGAAGTGTCGTGTTACCGACACCTCAGAATATGATCTATTTGCTGACTTGATTGAAGAGTAAGCCTCTCTTAGCGTCATTTCCTATATGTGAAATAGAATAAGCGTCTGCTAAGAAGTGGGCGCTTATTTTTCAACAATTATTCGGGCAATTTCCAACCCGTCACAAAAGACGCCACGGGCTGGCGCTTACCGCCGGCTTTTTGTAGCTCAAGTAAGCGCAATACACCATTGCCTGTGGCCACATCAATACCTTGTGGACTAGCTTGTAAAACTGTGCCTGGCTCCGCCTCAGCTTGTATCTCCAACACTTCCGCTTGCCAGATTTTCACAGGGTCGGCTAAACCTGGTAAGCGTAAATTCGCGCCTGGCACTGGATTAAATGCGCGAATACGGCGCCACAAACTCAGTGCGTCTTGACTTAAATCTAAAGCGGCTTCAGATTTTTCCAATTTCGCAGCATAGGTTACGCCGTCTTCAGGCTGCATTTCAGCGGTCAAACGAATACGTTCAAAAGCGAGTTTTTTCAGTACTTCAACAATCGCTTCGGCGCCTAAGTCAGCTAGCTGATCATGCAATTGAGCCGCAGTTTGTTGTTCAATCGCTAGCCTTTTTTCCAGAATTACATCCCCTGTATCAAGGCCAACATCCATCTGCATAATGGCGACACCTGTCTCTGCATCACCAGCCTCAATCGCTCGCTGAATAGGGGCTGCACCACGCCAACGAGGTAATAGACTCGCATGAATATTCAGACAGCCATATTTCGGTAAATCTAGTACCCACTGTGGAAGAATCAAGCCATAGGCGGCAACAATCATGACATCTGGGCGTAAGGCTTCAAGTACCTCCTTAGCCTGTTGCGCTTCATCAGGATATTTACCATCTAAGCGTAAACTCATAGGTTGTAAGACCTCAGCTCCCTGCTTCAGTGCCTCTTGTTTCACCGCGCTGGCCTGCAACTTCATGCCACGACCAGCAGGACGGTCAGGTTGTGTCAGCACGAGAGGCACGCTAAATCCTGCGTCGACAATGGCTGCATAAGCCAAACGAGCAAACTCTGGAGTACCCGCAAAAACAACTTTTAATCCTGACATACCAATTCCAATCCTTTTTAATATAAACGCACTTAATTTCCACTTAATTCCCGTAAGATAGGTCATTTTACAGGGAAGATAAAGCATAATGAGAATAATTCTACCTTACTAGAAACACAGAAACCGTCCAAGTTCCCCAAAACGACAACTCTTTAGGCTAAAGTATCTTGTCGAGCATCACAAGCAACTGAGCTGCATGCTTAAGCACTTCAAAACTTATTCAATATAGATTGTATTATGCCAAATCCACAAAACTCTACTGTTAAAAAACACGCACACAATAGCGATCTCGTAGAAGAACGCCGTCGTGTCGCCGCCATTTCGACCTGGGTTAGTGTACTGGTTAATATTATTTTGAGTATTGCGCAGATTGTTATTGGTATTTTTGCTCAATCCAGCGCTCTGGTAGCAGATGCTATTCATACCTTTACCGATTTAGTCTCTGACGGAGCGGTATTGGTTGCTAACCGTTTTTCGAGTCAAGCGGCTGATGAGCAGCACCCGTATGGTCACTTTCGCTTTGAGAACTTAACCACCCTATTTATTGGTGTGCTGCTCGCCCTAGTCGGCTTAGGCATGATCTGGCAGGCAGGTGATCGTCTTTTTGGTGGTGCTGAATTGGTTCAAGTGCACTATGCGGCCTTAATTGTGGCGGCTATCGTGCTCTTAGGTAAAGAGCTCTTATTCCGTTACTTACTACGCGAAGGTAAGCGCGTAGATTCAAGCATGTTGATTGTGAACGCTTGGCATGCTCGCTCCGACGCTCTATCCTCCTTAATCGTCTTAGTTGCTGTTGCGGCCAACCTCATGGGCCTAGTGTGGGCGGATATTGTTGCCTCTCTTATTGTTGGCGCCATGATTGCTCATATGGGGATTAAATATACCTGGCAAGCTATGCATGATCTAAGCGATCAGGCCGCTGATGAAGAACAGCTCAAGCGTATCGAAACCACACTTAAAGACATCCCAAGCCTACATGGCTATCATGATTTACGCACCCGCAAGACTGGTGACTATATTTTGGTTGATGTCCATCTAGAATTCCCTGCGAATATGACGGTCGGTGAGGCACATGATATTTCTGATGAAGTGGACCGCCGCTTGCATGATCTGGGGAATATTTTAGAGGTAACGACTCACTTTGACCCAGTCTAATGATTAAAGGATTTTAAGCGGTATAGCTGCTGGATTATTACGTATTACTGCAGCTATACTCATACGCAACACCTAATGGCGTCAAAATCTCGATCATGTTAGAGGAAATTGGTTTGCCTTACGAAGCACACTTTGTAGATATTGGTGCCGCCAATGAGAGTCATACCCCTGAGTTTCTTACACTGAATCCTAACGGTAAAATTCCCGCGATTCTTGACCCTCACGGCCCTAACGGCATACCTATGGGCCTCTTTGAATCAGGCGCTATCCTACAGTACCTAGCCGAAAAAACTGGCCAACTCTTACCTAGTGATCCTACTCTTCGTTACGAAACCATTCAATGGGTATATTGGCAGATGGGTGGTGCTGGACCAATGTTTGGTCAGTTAGGCTTTTTCCATAAGTTTGCTGGCAAGGAGTATGAAGACAAGCGTCCACTACAACGCTACCAAGCCGAATCTAAGCGCTTACTTGGTGTGCTCAATCAGCGTCTTGTCGGCCGCACATGGATTATGGGCGATGAATTTACGATTGCCGATATCTCACTACTCGGTTGGATACGCAATTTAGTTGGTTTCTATGAAGCACGTGAAATTCTTGATTTTGATAGCTTCACACATGTAGCGCAGTGGCTTGAGCGTGGCTTGGCGCGTCCTGCTGTTCAACGTGGCGTACTGATTCCAACTAAACCCTAGTTTAGAGTATCAACGATATTAGGCTCATCCCGTTGTTCTGCGTGGAGTGCTAATTCCCGTCAAATCTTAGATGATAATAAATGCGGCTTAGCTTATAAAATCAAAGCTAAGCCGCTTTTTCTTTAGCTGCAGCTCTTATCAAGCTATTGAGTGGCAACTATTTCTGCTCATCAGAGCTTTGTTGCGTCTTTAAGAACATCAGTACAAAACGACGAATAATTGGGATATACATCAGCAACAATGGGAAACCAACCATCCATAGCAGAGGCCAAGTCCTAAACCATCGTTCAAAAGAAGCTTCAGTTAAACCATAATGAATTAAAGAGTTGGCAAACGAGATCGAACCACTCATCAAACAGGATAGAAATAATGGCATCAGCCAATTAATCCATTTAGGTGGGAACTTAGGAATAACACCAAAGAAGAAGTAGTTGGTTTTTTTAGAGTGCATTTTTGACGCTACAACAACAAGAGAATAATTTAAGGTTAATAGAATTAATAAATGAGCTAATAGACAGTGAAACGACTGTATATCGCCATTTGCAATATTTGAACAAAATAAGGAATCGATTATATCCTTAGCCTCAAACAAGTTCGAATAAGACCATATGTGTATTAATGATATTGCACTGCTAGTTCGAGGGTACGATCATCTACTTGCAAAGAAATCTCTGCATGATGAGGGGAGCAAAACCAAACCTCTTATAATTATTATTTATATAAAATGGGATTTTTAAGGTGAAATGATAATTTTTGCTTATAAGTAA
>CAYFVY010000104.1:0-2960 GCA_964346715.1 uncultured Pelistega sp.
GTCATATCGGGAATAGCGCCCAGCAACATCTTGGTATAGGGATGGCGTGGAGTGGTGAAGAGTTCATCGCGTGAGGCAATCTCTACGATTCGTCCTAAGTACATTACGCCCACACGGTCGGCCATATGGTGAATGACGGCGAGGTTATGGGAGATAAAGAGATAGCTTAAGCCCATTTCCTTTTGTAATTTTTTCATCAGGTTTAGTACCTGGGCCTGTACGGAGACGTCTAATGCTGAGGTCGGTTCATCGCAAACAATAAACTCGGGGTTGAGGGCGAGGGCACGGGCAATTGAGATACGCTGACGTTGGCCACCTGAGAATTGGTGGGGATAGCGGTTTACATCGCTCGCACTTAAGCCGACTTGCTCTAAGAGTTCAGCGGCACGGGCTTCTTGCTCGGCTTGGCTCATGGTACTATGGGTGCGTAGTGGCTCGGCAATAATGCGACCAACGCGCCAACGTGGATTTAAGCTAGCATAAGGGTCCTGGAAAATCATCTGCAAGCGGCGACGCATCTTTAAGCTTTCTTGCTTATTCATGGTCGAGAGCTCTTGCCCATCAAACTTAATACTGCCATGGCTTAAACCATATAAACCTGTGAGTAGGCGAGCGACGGTGGATTTACCACAGCCTGATTCACCAACTAGGGCTAGCGTCTCTCCCTTATACAGGGTAAAGCTCACATCATCGACCGCACGGACAAACAACTTAGGACGACGATAGATCACACGCTCTAACCAAGCAGGGGAGACATCGAAGTGACGAGCGATATTATTAACTTCCACTAGAGGCTGTTTCTTCACTGCATTTGTCGTGTTTGCTGAGCTAACTGAGCTTATTGAACTCGGTATACTTGGAGTGCCTGGAGGGCTTATATTATTCATACTATTTATGCTACTCATGTGCGCAGCTCCTCATGTAGCCAACAGGCAACTTGACGGACGTTATGGCTTGCCTTACTTTCCTCTGCATTCTGGCCACTAAGTCCTCCACTTACAGTGATTAACTCAGGGCGTTCAACTAAGCACTTATCGAATACTTTCGGGCAACGTGGGTTGAAAGCACAGCCTTTGGGAATAGCGTTTAAGCGCGGCATACTGCCTGGGATTTGTTCGAGTTCATGGATGTTCGGATCTAGCGTCGTAATCGAGCGCATTAACCCATGGGTGTATGGGTGCAGAGCATGTTGAATCACATCTTGCACAGGGCCAATTTCAATAATACGGCCAGCATACATCACGGCGACACGATCGGCTGTCTCGGCGATCACGCCCATATCATGGGTAATAAGCATTACCGAGGTGCCATTTTCACGGCAGAGCTTTTTCAATAAATCAATAATCTGTGCTTGAATCGATACATCGAGTGCAGTGGTCGGTTCATCGGCGACAATGAGTTTAGGCTCAGCAGCAAGCGCTAGGGCAATCACCACACGCTGTCTCATACCCCCCGAAAACTGGTGCGGGTAGTGATCAATACGTTCACGTGCCGCTGGAATACCAGTTGACTCTAAAAGTTCAATGGCACGTTCTTTTGCTTGCTTATGACTTAAGTTTAAGTGAGTCTGAATCGTCTGTACAATCTGCTGACCGACGGTGTAGAGCGGATTGAGTGAGGTCAGAGGATCTTGGAAAATAGCGCCAATCTCACGACCACGCACCTTACGCATCTCATTGGCCGGTAGATTATCAATGCGTCGACCATCTAGGTAAATTTCACCGCTACTAATGCGTCCTGGGGGATCGAGTAGACCGATAATTGATGAACCAGTAAGAGATTTACCAGCTCCTGATTCGCCGACCACGCCTAGCACTTCGCCACGACCGATAGTGGACGATACATCGTCGAGGGCTGTTAACACGCCGCGACGGGTAGGGAACTCTACATTCAGTTTTTTAACTTCTAATAATGAACTCATTGCTAAAACCTAGTTCAGTTTCGGATTGAGCGCATCACGCAACCAATCGCCGAGTAAGTTTACCGACAGCACTAATAGCACTAACATCACACCTGGAAAGATAGTAATCCACCATTCACCTGAGAAAAGGAAGTCATTACCCACACGAATTAAGGTGCCTAGCGAAGGAGAGGTCGGCGGTACGCCTACGCCGAGGAAGGACAGAGTCGCTTCGGTAATAATCGCCGTGGCTAAGTGTACGGTGGCTAAGACTAAGACGGGGCCAAGTACATTCGGTAAGACATGGGTCAACATAATGCGTGGTGAGGAAACACCAATCACTTTAGCCGCTTGCACGTATTCCTTATTCTTCTCGACCATGGTTGAGCCACGCACAGTACGGGCATATTGCGGCCAACCAGCTAGAGCAATCGCACCAATTAATACAGGGAAGGAAATTGATTCCAAAAGATGCTGCGGTACCACGGCACGCGCCACCCCATCAATTAATAAGGCAATTAAGATGGCAGGGAAGGAGAGCTGTACATCAGCCACGCGCATGATAAAGGATTCAACACGACCGCCAGCATAACCAGCTAGCAGACCAAGCAGAATGCCAATCAACATGGCCAAGATCACCGAGGCAAAGCCAATTAATAAGGAGATGCGGGTGCCATATAGGAGCGAAGAAAACAAATCACGCCCTTGGCTATCGGTACCTAATAGGTATTTGACTTGACCATCCGCTTCCCAAGCAGGTGGCAGGAGCGCATCAAGTAAATCGATGGAGGCTAAGTCAAAAGGGTTATGTGGAGCTAACCAAGGCGCACCAAAGGCCCCGATAAATAAAATAATAGAGACAATGGTACCGAACATGGCGGTCGGTGAATGGCGCCAAGACCACGCCAGATCGCTATCCCAAAAACGTTGTAGCATAGTCATGGTTAAGCTCCTGAGCGGTTAAGGCTGACGCGTAATCGCGGGTCGACCACAAAATTGTGTAAATCGACAATAATGTTAATAATCACAAAAACCAAGGCAATTAAGCAAAGGTAAGCAG
>CAYFVY010000104.1:2970-7064 GCA_964346715.1 uncultured Pelistega sp.
AAATAATAAACCCATGCCTGGCCACTGGAATACGGTTTCTGTCACGATAGAGAAAGCGATAATCCCACCAAGCTGTAGGCCTGTAATGGTAATCACTGGAATCATAGTGTTCTTTAGGGCATGTCCAAAGTGAATAGCTTGTTGGGTTAAGCCACGCGCACGGGCGAATTTAATATAGTCAGCTCTTAGGACTTCGAGCATCTCCGATCGCACCAAACGCAAGATTAAGGTTAACTGGAATAGGCAGAGAGTAATCGCAGGTAGGATAAGATGCTTAAGTCCATCCCAAGTTAATAAGCCGCTACTCCACCAGCCGAGTTGTACGGTTTCTCCACGCCCATAACTTGGCAACCAGCCTAGCTGTACGGAGAAAACCAGAATTAATAAGATACCGATTAAGAAAGTCGGTAGAGAAATGCCGAGTAGAGAAAAGGATAAAATTGCTTGAGAAATCCAGGAGTTACGCTTAAGAGCCGTGTACACACCTAAGGGTAGGCCGATAAACAGCGCTAAAAAGGCCGCAACGATGGAAAGCTCTACGGTCGCAGGTAGTCGATCTTTAATTAATTCCGAAACACTTTGCCCTTGACGTAAGGACAGACCAAATTCACCTTGAGCGGCGTTTTGTAGGAAATTCCAGAATTGCAGCATCGCTGATTGGTCTAGGCCGAGGCTTTGGCGCAAGCGCTCGCGGTCCAAATCGGTTGCGTCTTGACCCAACATAATCGTGACAGGGTCGCCAACGTAACGAAAGAGGATAAAAGCTAATAGGGTGACGACCAGCATGACAAGAATAGCTTGGAACACGCGGCGTATAAGAAAGACTAGCATAAGTAATAATAGCGCAAGTCTTAGCGTATTAACTTAGGGGGTTAAAAACGTACTAAGACTTGCTTTCAGTGTGGTTGATAATAATTAAGGCTTCTTAATGACTACTCATTAGTCGTTAACAACCACCCAATCAACCGTTAAGCGGTTATCCGCACGGTGGATAACATCCACGTTCTTAGCCATGGCCCAAGGGATGACCTGGTCATGAATCGGTAGGTGCCCGAATTCCTTGGCGTGGATTTCAAGTGCTTTATGGATGGCCTCAGTGCGCTTTTCTTCATTGGTTTCTGTTTTGACGATATCGATAAGCTTATCGACTTCGGCATTTTCGTAATTACCAAAGTTAAATGAACCGTCCGCGCCTTCGCCCTTGCTGTGTAATAAGCTTTGTAAGGTATATAAGGCATCAAACGTTGGCACGCCCCAACCAAACAAGTAAGCGCTGGTATCGTACGATTGGACTTTCGGGAAGTAAGTCGCACGTGGCATAGAGTTCAGGTTGGCTTTTACTCCGATACGTGCCCACATCGCCGCAACCGCTTGGCAAATGGCTTCGTCATTGATGTAGCGGTTATTTGGGCAGTCGAGAGTGAAGTTAATTTCATTCGGCTGATAACCGGCTTCTTTAATGAGTTCCTTGGCTTTTTCCACATCAGGCTTAGCACGCTTGGCCAACTCTTTAGTCCAACCATTCACTTGAGGAGCAATCATGGTGCCGGTAGGAGCAGACGAGCCACGCATTACTGAGCGCTTAATCGCTTCAGTGTCGATGGCTAAGGATAAGGCTTCACGTACACGTACATCAGCAAATGGGTTTTTACCTTTTAAGGTGCTGTACTTGAGCTCAGGACTCTTTTGATCTAAGCCAATATAGATGGTGCGGTATTCGTTGCCTTCAACTACTTTGGCTTGTTGCTTGATACGCTCTAAGTCTTGTGCTGGTGGGTCAAGGATAAAGTCAATTTCACCCGATAAAAGCGCGGCTGTGCGGGTGGCATTCTGCGTAATTGGGGTATAGATGATACGTGTGACGTTACCGACCTTATTGCCCTTATTCCACCAGTTTTCATTCTCGATGTATTCAGTGCGCACATCAACCTGACGCGAAGCTAATTTATAAGGACCAGTACCCATAGCATTACGTGCTGAGTAGGTTTCTTCCTTATTGGTAAAGTCTTGTGGCTGAGCCGTATTATTTGCTTCAGACCAGGCTTTACTCATCATAAAGACGTTAGTCAATTGACGTAATAACACAGGGTTAGCACCCGCGAGCTCAATCTCTAGGGTATGAGAATCAAGCGCACGCGCACCCTTAATACCATTCACATAGGCTTTAAAGTTAGAGGTCGGAGCCATGGCACGTTGAATCGAGAAGGCGGCATCTTCAGCGGTGAAGTCCGAACCATCATGGAATTTCACACCCTCACGAATTTTAAAACGCCATACCGTATCTGAAGGAGTTTCCCATTCGGTGGCGAGCGCTGGGGTGATTTTAAAGTCTTTATCATACTGAACGAGAGGTTCATATACGTAGCTGCTGGCTGCAATATTCAGACCTTCGTTTTGAGCGTGTGGGTCTAAGGTTAGAATGTCACCCTGACTGGCCCAGCGCAAGGTTTTCGCTTGTGCGGCTACAGGTACTAGCAAGGCAGCGGTTAAGGCTGTAATGAGTACTTTCTTTTGCATAAAAACTCCTCCAAATTTTGAGATAGGTATTCAGTGTAAACGATTTTTCAATTTACGCAAACGGGGTTTATTAGGAGGAATTAAATTTAAAATTCTTGTTATCTATAGAGGTATTTCAACTTTATATAAGAAGTGGCTGTTTGTATATGAGGAATTTATATAATGGGGGAGATAGAAGTGAAAAGAGCTCAAGAATTAGTATTCAAAATAGTAAATATATTCAATTCAATTTGTGCTATAATTTGTACTAAATATTGTATTTTATGGAGGCAATCCATGCTTAAAGAAATTCATACATCTCTAACTGCCAGTATTAGTGAGTTTAGAAAAGCTCCAATGAGTGTATTGGAAGAAGCTGATGGTCAAGTTGTTGCAGTGCTTAGTCATAACAAGCCAGCATTTTATTGCGTGCCAGCTGAAAAATATGATGCATTAATGGAATTGCTAGAAAATAAAGAATTACTCGATCTCTATGAGAAGCATAAAGACGAACCTGTCATTGAGGTGAGTCTGGGTGACCTATAAGCTAGCATTCACAGTCTCAGCTAAGAAAGATTGGGATAAATTAGACGGTTCAATTAAGCAGCAATTTAAAAAGCAGTTCGAGAAAATTCTTCAGAATCCGCATATTCCTAAGAATCGATTGTCAGGCCAACAAGACTTTGTCTATAAGATAAAGTTAAAAAGTGTTGCTTATCGCTTAATTTATAAAGTTGAGGACCAAAAACTACTAGTGATTGTGATTGCACTAGGCAAAAGGGATACTGTATATAGCAACCTTAATTAGCTCCCTCACAATAATCATCAATCACCTTATTAACTAATAAGGCTGCATTTCCTTGCAAGGTGTTCGGTTCTGATTTACTTAATGCTATATGCACTCGCTCCACGGCTTCGTGAGGGAGGATCTTGCCTTTCATACACCAATTTTTATTATCTAAAAGAGCTAGGATATAGCCTTTTGCTTGGGCGTTAAGTTCAGATGGAGCAATTGTTAGATCAGATGCCAGTGCGTTAGCCGTAAGGCCTTTTAATAGTTCAGCACCACTGATGTGCCAGTCGCGTGAAGCATGGCTTGTTGAGGGTAAGATTAGGCTTACGAAAAGACTAGTGGCTAGGCTACTTGTTACGATTAAGGCACGAGTTGTTGGCATACTATCTTTATTCCTCCTGTTAATTAGCAGTACGCTTAAGGCCAATTGGGATTATCTTTGACAAAAGAGCTTGCAGGATCAATAACGAATTTATTACTTAAGGCCTCGAGCTCGGGACTATGGTACATATCGATGCATTTCATAAGATCTAAGCGAATATGATCACCTTGCTTGGCGACATAAGGACGGCTTAGATAGTCATCGATAAGTGCTGGTAGTTCTTGGTTGCTCGCATCAAAATCATAGTGTCCCCAATGGAAAAAGGCACCAGTTGTGGCTCCAGCATCTTCCAAAACTTTAGGATAGTGTTCATAGGCAGTCCCAATGCAGTGTGCTAGAGCCATATCTTTATAGTTTTGTTTGTAGCTGCCATGGGCGGAAAGGACACAAAATTATGAGAGATTGTTTTAGAGTTTAAGCGAT
>CAYFVY010000105.1:0-7047 GCA_964346715.1 uncultured Pelistega sp.
TCGTATCCAAGACACGCAGAGGATTGCTATACATACGACGCTTACCATCTTCATCGAGAATATCGATATGCGCTTCTAAGTGTTTAATTAAAGCTTCACGATGTGCTTGACGCTCAGCTGTCTGTCCCAAAGAGTTCAATTCTAAATGGATATCTTTTAAGCCTAAAAGTTTCCATAAGCGCGACAACATAATAATCTGTTCAGCATCAATATCCGGTCCTGTAAAACCTAAGGCTTCAACTGAAACTTGGTGGAACTGGCGGTAACGGCCTTTTTGGGGGCGCTCATGACGGAATACTTGACCCATAGAGTACACACGTTGTGGACGCTCATAGGTAATATTGTGCTCAATCGCCGCACGTACCACACCTGCAGTAAACTCAGGTCGCATGGTCATCAGTTGGCCCGCATCTTGTTTGTCTTGTGACATACTGAAGGTATACATTTCCTTTTCAACAATATCCGTCACTTCACCAATACCACGCGCAAACAAGCGGGTCTGCTCAAGAATAGGCGTACGCATATTAAGATAAGCATATTGACCTAGCCAGGTTTTTAAGATGGACTCTAATCGCTCCCATTGCCAACTGGTATCAGGCAGAATATCATTCATGCCACGGATGGCGGTCACTTTTTCGAAGGCCTTACTCATATACGAATACTTCTCTTTAACGTTAAATTATTTTATTTAAGAATTGATTGCGCCATAACGCTTGGCAACATAATCTTGTACGATGGCTTGAAACTCAGTGGCAATATGTTCGCCCTTCAGGGTCACGGTACGCTCACCATCAATAAAGACTGGCGCTGCAGCTACTTCACCAGTGCCGGGTAAGCTAATACCAATATCCGCATGACGACTCTCACCTGGGCCATTCACCACACACCCCATCACCGCAACGTTCATGGTTTCAACACCTGGATATTGATTACGCCAAATCGGCATCTGATCACGTAGATAGGTCTGAATACTATCGGCTAACTCTTGGAAAAAGGTGCTACTGGTACGACCACAACCTGGACAAGCAACAACCATGGGGGTAAAAGCGCGCAAACCCATAGTTTGCAACATCTCTTGCGCCACAATCACTTCACGGCGACGGTCACCACCTGGCTCTGGGGTTAAGGAAATACGAATGGTATCGCCTATGCCCTCTTGCATTAGAACAGCTAAAGCCGCGGTTGAAGCGACAATACCCTTGCTGCCCATACCCGCCTCAGTTAGACCAAGGTGTAATGGATAATCACAACGTCCTGATAGATTGCGATAAACAGAAATTAGATCTTGCACATGGCTGACTTTACAGGACAGAACAATCTTATCGCCCCCTAAACCTAGCTCTTCAGCGCGTTGTGCATTGCTAATGGCTGATACAACCAGAGCCTCACGCATGACTGCCTGAGCACTCCATGGTTGAGCACGTTGATTGTTCTCATCCATCATGCGTGCCATTAACTCATGATCTAAGCTACCCCAATTCACGCCAATACGTACGACTTTATCGTAACGTGCAGCGACCTCAATCATCTGGGCGAAGTTATCATCACGCTTCTTACCGCCACCCATATTACCTGGATTGATGCGGTACTTAGATAAGGTCTGAGCGCAATCAGGGTACTGTGTGAGGAGCTTGTGACCGTTATAATGGAAGTCACCAATTAAGGGAACATCCACGCCCATCTTATCCAGTTGTTGGCGAATTTCGGCAACGGCTTGAGCGGCTTCAGGCGTATTCACGGTAATGCGCACCATCTCCGAACCTGCTAAGGCTAATTCCTTAACTTGGATAGCGGTAGCGATTGGGTCGGCTGTATCCGTATTGGTCATGGACTGCACAACAACTGGCTGTCCTCCGCCTACAGTGACACGCTTATTACCCCAAGAGATGGTAGCAGCGCGCGTGGTACGACGAACATCAGGGCCCTTAGGATAAGGCACTTGAGAAGAGTCTGGAGAATTCATTTCTTAGTTAAACCAATTGCTAATAAATTCATAATCTTCAGCACTGATAATGCCTTGATCTAAAGCGATGTAGCCAGCACCAAATAATAAAACCAAAATAACTAAAATCCATATCCATGCACCACCACCGCGACGCTGGTCTGTGATTTGCTCACTCATGGTTAAGTTTAAATTAGTTTTTAAATTCTTCGTATCAGCACTAGGCACGCTATTACCCGTAACTTGAGCAAGCAAATCAAGTGCCTGAGTCTCATCAGCACCAACGGCCTTAGCAAATTTCTTCACAATGCTGCGCAGGACGAAACCAGTAGGTAAAGCATCCCATTGGTTATTTTCCAAATTCTCTAACTGCTTGGCATGATACTTAGTACTTTCCGAGACATCTGCCAGACTCATTTGGCGTTGCAAACGGTGGGAGCGTAACCAGCCTCCGATACTATCGGTACTTGGCGGTTCTAGGGACTCTTTAGTTAAATCTGGCATCGCTTGATTCATGATCTCACTTCTTTAATCGGTATGGTTTTGCGTTCTTGCATTTTTTCACGGATACGCGCACGGTCAATGACATCACCGGCAAGTTGACCACAGGCGGCATCAATATCATCGCCTCGAACCTTACGTACCGTGGTCACAACACCCGCATCCATTAGGATACTTGCAAAGCGACGCACTTGATTATTACTTGAACGGTTTAATCCGGACTCAGGGAAAGGATTAAAAGGAATTAGGTTAAGTTTACAACGTACGCGCTTGGCGAGCTCAATCAATTGGTAAGCATGCTCATCACGATCATTAATACCATCCAACATGATGTACTCAAAGGTAATAAAATCACGTGGGGCAAATTCTAAGTAACGATTGCAGGCATCCATGAGTGTATCAATCGGATATTTCAGATTGATTGGCATTAATTGATCGCGCAAGGCGTCATTGGGGGCGTGTAAAGACACAGCCAATGCAACCGGACAATCTTGTGACAGCTTATCAATTAAGGGCACAATACCTGAGGTCGAGACCGTCACGCGACGACGCGATAGGCCATAGGCATTATCATCAAGCATCAACTTGAGAGCCGGTACCAATTCATGGTAATTCAAGAGCGGCTCGCCCATACCCATCATCACCACATTACTAATGATGCGCTCATCTTGTTCAGTATCGACATCACGGGTCTGACCATCAGCTTGCAGACGTGCTGCACCCTTATCAGCCATAATATCGGCGCGTGCATGCCATAACTGCCCAATAATTTCAGCGGCAGTCAGGTTGCGATTAAAGCCCTGATGCCCTGTTGAGCAAAAGCGGCAAGCCAAGGTACAACCCGCTTGGCTAGAAAGACATAAGGTGCCTCGATCGTCTTCAGGAATGAAGACAGTTTCAATGGCATTATTATTGCCAACGTCAAACAACCATTTACGGGTGCCGTCAGCAGAAACTTGTTTAGTTATTACACCAGGAACACTGATGCTAGTACGCTCTTTGAGTTGCGCACGGAAATCCTTAGCCAAATCGGTCATCTGATCGAAATCGGCTTCTCCACGCTGGTGCATCCAGCGACATAATTGCTTAGCTCTATATGGCTTATGCCCCCACCGAGCCATCAGCTCGGCAAGGGTTGCAGGGTCTAAGCCTAATAAATTCAGGCGTTCTGACATATTTACTTCAATAGTCCTACAATTAGCCGAAGAAATATTCAATTTCTACAGCAGCTGTTTCAGGCGCATCAGAGCCGTGAACAGCGTTAGCATCGATGCTTTCAGCGAAGTCAGCACGGATAGTACCTGGCTCAGCTTTCTTAGGATCGGTTGCACCCATTAATTCGCGGTTTTTAGCGATGGCGTTCTCACCTTCTAGTACTTGTACAAACACAGGACCAGAAATCATGAATTCAACGAGGTCGTTAAAGAAAGGACGCTCTTTGTGAACAGCGTAAAAGCCTTCAGCTTCAGCGCGAGTTAGTTGTTGTAGACGAGCGTTAACTACTTTTAGACCTGCTTTCTCAAAGCGAGAAACGATTTCGCCGATTACGTTTTTCGCAACCGCGTCAGGTTTGATAATAGATAAAGTACGTTCGATAGCCATTTAAAAGCTCCAATAAATGCGTTAGTTGATACCTTGTTCAGGCATATTTCTTGAGTGTATATATAGATTTTTACTCAATCGGTAATTTTAACATGCAAAAAGGCGCAAATACACTTTAGAATAGAGGCTTGTTATTAAATCTATTGAATTGAAAGGCATAGCTTAATAGACTTGTCTGAGTTTATCTAAGAAAAAAGTATGAATCAGGAATTAACACCAGCTAATCAGTTAGCTAAGAATTACGATCCTAAGCAAATTGAAGCCCAATGGTATGCGACTTGGGATAAATTAGGCGCGTTTAAAGCCGGTCAACATGTACGTACCGACTCTCCCCTCTCTGGCAAGCCATATATCATCCAATTCCCGCCACCGAACGTGACGGGAACGCTACATATGGGGCACGCGTTTAACCAAACCATTATGGATGGTTTAATTCGTTATCACCGCATGAATGGTTGCGATACGGTCTTTGTACCAGGTACTGACCACGCGGGGATTGCGACGCAGATCGTGGTCGAGCGTCAACTTGATGCGCAGAATATTTCTCGCCATGATTTAGGTCGTGAGGCGTTTTTAGAGAAAGTCTGGGACTGGAAAGAACTATCGGGCAATACCATTCAATCGCAAGTTCGCCGTCTCGGTAGCTCTGCCGATTGGACTCGTGAGTATTTCACCATGGACGATCAGATGTCTGCTGGTGTGGTTGAAACCTTTGTTCGTCTGTATGAACAAGGCCTTATCTATCGTGGCAAGCGTCTCGTAAACTGGGATCCAGTGTTAGGCACCGCTGTATCCGATCTCGAAGTTGAAAGTATTGAGGAAGATGGCCATCTCTGGCACATCCGTTATCCACTAACAACACCAAGCGGTGAGTTAACGTATCTTGTCGTGGCAACGACTCGTCCAGAAACGATGTTAGGTGACGTCGCTGTTATGGTCCACCCTGAAGACGAGCGTTATCAACATCTTATCGGTCAAACGGTTAACTTGCCTTTGGTTAACCGCCCTATCCCGATTATTGCCGATGACTATGTCGACCGTGAGTTTGGTACCGGTGTTGTGAAAGTCACCCCAGGTCATGACTTTAATGACTATGCTGTAGGTCAACGTCACAATTTAGAGATTATTAGCATCTTAACTCTGGATGCAAAAATCAATGAAAATGCACCAAGCGCCTACCAAGGTATGGATCGCTTTGCGGCACGTAAGCAAATCGTGGCCGATCTAGAAGCCCTAGATTTAATGCAAGAAATTAAGCCTCATAAGCTGATGGTGCCGCGTGGTGACCGCACAAAGACCGTGATTGAGCCTATGCTCACTGACCAATGGTTTGTAGCGATGAGTAAACCTGCCCCAGAAGGCACCTACAACCCAGGTAAGAGCATTACAGAAACCGCGCTTGAAGTCGTACGAGATGGTCGCGTTAGCTTCTACCCAGAAAACTGGACCACCACCTACAACCAATGGCTTGAAAAAATCCAAGACTGGTGTATCTCACGCCAACTCTGGTGGGGCCACCAAATTCCTGCTTGGTATAGTGAAGATGGGCAGATTTTCGTTGCACGTAATGAAGCAGATGCGCTTGCACAAGCACGTAAAGCAGGCGTAACAGGTGATCTACGTCGTGACGATGACGTATTAGACACCTGGTTCTCATCAGCACTGGTGCCATTTACCACTATGGGCTGGCCTGCTGTAACGCCTGACTATGAACGCTATATGCCATCGAATGTCTTGGTGACGGGTTTTGATATTATTTTCTTCTGGGTAGCTCGCATGGTTATGATGAGCATGCACCTCACCGGACAAGTGCCTTTTAAAACGGTCTATGTACACGGTCTGATTCTTGATGCCCAAGGTCAGAAGATGAGTAAGTCTAAGGGCAATACGCTTGACCCTGTAGACTTAATTGATGGTATTGAATTAGAGCCCTTATTAGCTAAGCGCACTCAGGGTTTAATGAACCCTAAAGCCGCCGATAAGATCGCTAAGGACACGCGTAAAGAATTCCCTAATGGTATTAATAGTTACGGGGCTGACGCGCTACGCTTTACCATGGCGGCGTATGCAACCTTAGGTCGTAATATGAACTTTGACCTTAAGCGCTGTGAGGGCTATCGTAATTTCTGTAATAAATTATGGAATGCGACTCGCTTCGTCATGATGAACGTTGAGGGACATGATTTAAGCACAGGCCAAGCCGAGTTATCGGTCGTGGATAAGTGGATGCTGAGCCAGTTCGAGCGCTTTGTGGTAGAAGTCACTAAGGGTTTTGAAGACTATCGCTTTGATAATATTGCAAATGCCATCTATCGTTTCGTCTGGGATGAATACTGTGACTGGTATGTGGAATTGGCTAAGGTGCAATTGCAGACTGGTACGCCTGAGCAGCAATTGGGCACTCGCCGCACCTTAATTCACATTCTTGAATCGATTTTACGTGTAGCTCACCCAATTATTCCGTTTATCACGGAAGAACTCTGGCAAACCGTTGCTGTCCTAGCTGGTAAACGCACTCCTCATCAAGACAATGTCTTATTGAGCAATCAAGCTTATCCGCTGAGCCAAGCTAAGAATATTGATGAGCAAGCCGAAGCCCAAGTTGCACAAATTAAGCAAGTGATTGAAGCGATTCGTGCCTTACGTGGTGAGATGAATATTTCACCTGCTGAAAAAGTGGGCTTATTTATGGTTGCTGATGAGGCGCTTATTGCCCAACAAAAACCCTATATCATGGCATTAGCCAAGGTAAATGAGTTAAGCGTAGTCGATAAATTGCCTGATCTCGGTGCACCAAGTCAGATCCTCGGTGCATGTCAATTAATGCTCGATGTGAAGATTGACGTTGCCGCTGAAACAGCTCGCTTAGATAAGGAAATTAAGCGTCTTCAGGGTGAAATCGCCAAAGCCAAAGGCAAGCTTGAGAATAAAAACTTCGTCGAGCGTGCGCCGATGGCGGTAATTGAGCAAGAACAAGCTCGTGTAGCTGAGTTCAGCGCCCT